>NZ_JBLLLQ010000003.1:0-154109 GCF_047737915.1 Lysinibacillus sp. NPDC056185 | reverse complement strand
ACTCCAACCGATCACTTTCTCTTCTAAGCGGATCAGTTATCCACTCCAACCGATCACTTTCTCTTCTAAGCGGATCAGTTATCCACTCCAACCGATCACTTTCTCTTCTAAGCGGATCAGTTATCCACTCCAACCGACACTTCTTCACCGAAGAGAAACGGGTTTTTACCCTGACATTTCACTATTATCCATCAAAAAAGCTGCCCTTGATAAAGGACAGCTCCAAAATACTATTTAAATAACTCAGGGTAAACTGCTTTTGCTATTAACTCAACAGCTTCGCCAATACGCGGACCCGGACGGTTTGAAATATCAGTGTCTATAGAATAAACCGCTTTATTTTGAATGGCAGTGATTGAATTCCATCCATCACGAGAAAGAATTTCTGCCACTGGTTCTTTCCCATAGTTTACTGTTGTTAAAATGACATCTGGATTTTTTGAAATAATATCTTCCTCAGATACCTTTGCCCAACTTTTGAGGTCAGCAAAAACGTTCTTAACATTTGCAGCATCTAAAATCTCTTGTTGGAATGTACCAGAACCAGGTGTATATATGTCTGGCTTCGGACTAATTTCTAAATAGATATTTTTTGGTTCTTTCACATCTTTAACTTTTGCTTGGACTTCTGCAATTTTACCTTTAATATCATCATTTAACTTGTCGCCTTTATCTTTGATTCCCATAACTGTTGCGATTTGTTGGATATCCCCGTACACATCATCAAATGTTTTAGCCGATTGAATGGCAAACACTTTAATACCTGCATCTTCGAGACCTTTTAAGGCATTTAAATTTTCTTCATCGCCTCCAGTTGTATAGGCAATAACGACATCTGGCTTTAACGCTAAAATACGCTCACTATTGAATTTTACAGAATCAGAAACACGTTCAATTTTTTGCGCTTCTTCCGGATACGTATCATATTCAGTTGCACCAACGATTTTATCCCCCACACCTAGAGCAAATAAAATTTCTGTATTACTTGGTTGCAATGAAACAATAGTTTTAGGTGCGGCAGCAAACTCTACTTCTACGCCACGGTCATCCTTAACTTTATAGCTAGTTTTCTCAACTTGTTGATCTTCCTTAGAAATAGTCTCTTTATTAATATCCTCTTTCGCGCCACAGCCAACTAAAACGAGTGCTAACA
The DNA here is from genome assembly GCF_047737915.1 of Lysinibacillus sp. NPDC056185. Taxonomy (NCBI): domain Bacteria; kingdom Bacillati; phylum Bacillota; class Bacilli; order Caryophanales; family Bacillaceae; genus Lysinibacillus; species Lysinibacillus sp. NPDC056185. Next base: position 152,956 of record NZ_JBLLLQ010000003.1, on the reverse strand, counting down.
TTAACACAGAAAGCCATTGTAGCTTAAACATTTTCTTCATTTCATTGATTCTCCTTTTTCTTTTTCATCGGGTATGACTTACTAATAAACGGTATTTCAGCAATACCAGCCTGCTGATTCATAAAGACAGCCATTACAAAAAAGACATTGGCTAGTAATCCTAAATAATCAAAAAGAATAGCAGGTACTTCCCGTTCTTCAGATACTTTGTGCAAAACGCGATATGATTTTTTCGCCTCACTACGGCATAAATGTAATGCAGTAGCAGCCTCTGTCCCTTGAGGTAATACAAAGTTTTGTATTTCATCCTTAACATGACTAACATAGAAATCATAGCGATCACTTAGCCAGGTCAAATCATCTTCAGTTACCGCTAATTTGCCTCGGACTGAGCCATTTACATGGTAAGCCATTGGTAAAATTGCTAGTAAATCATCTGCTATTACCGCTACCGTTTCCTTTTTTACCGCCGCCAAAGCGACGCCAATATGTGTTGTAAGGCTATCTGTTCGAATTTCAAAATCTACCGTTGATGCCTTTTCACGCATAAATGGATAACAAGAATAACGTGCATCTTTTTTCAAATCTAAGTCCCCACTTTCCTTCGTGAAAAATTCTTACTTTATTCACACCTTCTTAGGATTCCAGCAGGTGAAAGATAAGTGTACATAAAAAAACGTTGTTCCCACTCCTAAGGAAACAACGAAAATAACATAAATAGTGTCGTATAGACACAACATAGCCTATGTAATTGCCGCATTTTCTCCTAGCTTCCGAAGAGTTATCATACGTTCAAACAAAGGTCGGTCTCCTGGCTTGTACAGTTCACTACATTCACGTTGTGAGTCATAAAAAACCTTCCCATCAAATATTTCGACAGTGGTGAATCTTTATGTTTTCTGTACTTACAGTTGCGGAAACAGCTTCGGTTTTTCACCGAATTCCCGATTATGCTATAGTTTAGCACCCTTATTCTGCAAGAATTATTCACTTGTTTAGCAGTTTAACATAGATTAATAGGAAAAAATAGCTGTGGAATTAGAATAAACAAATACGATGGATAAAGACCATGCAGGTATCACCTTATGCACGCGGGTGTATTCGTTACCCCACGGGCATTTCACATGCTCGTGCAGGTATTTGTTATATTTCATAGATTGATGATATAAAAGCTATCTCTCAACGAAAGCATGCGCAAAAAACAGCTATTTTACATCTTTTAACGGATGGCATTCTTATATTTCTTTTTGCATTTAACATCTTCTTCTTCTTCAATTAAACGCCGTGCAATCTCTAGTAGTTTTGGGTCATTCGTTGCATCGAATAGCTTTTTAAAAGATACAATAATATCATAGCGTATCAATGTCGGGTGCTTTTCGTCTAAGCATATTTGAAATCTTTTCGCCAAATATGACACGACTAAATCTCTTTGTACCTGCCCTGCTAAACCTATTCTCCAAATCGCCTGCAAAGTATGCCTCGAAGTTTCTGTTTTTTCATCATACGTTACTGCCCAAATCTTTAAGAAGTCCTCTAATACTCTTTCTTCAGGATCACTTTTTGCTGCCAATGCGCATAAAAATTGTGCAGCACTTGCACGTACATGTCCATTTTTGTATGTAAGAGCTTGAACAAGTTGTTCCCAAACTGAATATGTCCAATCAACTGGTTCTTCCATAATTTTCATTAATTCTTCGTATGATTTGTATTGAATATCAAGGTCACGCTCTGTTAAATTACTAAAAAGTTGCAAAATCTCTTTTTCCATGATTCATCCCTACCTTTATTGTTTCAGAACGTAAAAATGGTAAACTTGTAAGTATTGTATTAATTTCTATCATTCGTTACTTTACTACTACGAAACTAAAGTCACAAACACTTTTAATTTCAAAGTAAGGTACCTAATTATTATATTTCAAAATTATCAGAAATGAGTATCAATATGCAAGGAAACATTTCTTTCGGCTATAAAAGACACATTTTACATGTTAGCTTTATAATCGGAATTAGCCTTCTATGAATCCAAGCGAAATACGCTATAACGATGGCAATCATTATATGGATAATTGATGCTATACCTTACATCGGCTCTATTTTCATTTTAGTAACTGGTAATATGGTAGTAAATATATCTACTTATGTAAATAAATTCATCCTAGATGTTATTTTACTCATTATTCATCGACTAGTCGAGCCTAAATTAATGGATCACTATATCAAGGATGATAGGTTTACTCGCAAAATCTTGAATACCGTCAAATATTAAAAAAGGTCATCTTTGTAATTTTTTTTTACAAAGATGACCTTTTTGCTATTTAAATCGTCTATATAATAGTAGGGCTTATTGAATACGACCGAAGCCTACTAAATATTGATTCCACCAATCAAGTGATTCAATGACAACACCTTTATTTTGAGCATCGATCATCGTGTTATTTCCTAAGTAAATACCTACATGCGCTATGCCTGAACCATAGCTGAAGAATACTAGGTCACCTACACGTGCTTCACTTGCTGAAATACGTTGTGTTGCTAAATATTGTTGTGATGCTGTACGTGGTAAAGATACGCCTGCTTGTTTGTAAGACCATTGCACAAGACCTGAACAGTCAAATCCTGTTGATGGGTTACTGCCGCCCCAAACATAGCTACGGCCTAAGAATTGCTTTGCAGTTGAAATTGCATCACCTGAAGATGCAGTACCTGAACCAGAACCAACAACGACTTTTTGTAGTGATTTTTCATTGTTCGCTTTGCCACTATTGTTAGTGTTGCTAGTATTACTGTTACTATTATTATTGTTACTAGTATTATTGTTAACGTCGTTATTTGTTGCTTGTACTACTGGAGTAGCTGCTTGAAGTGCACGTAAACGAGCTGCTTCTTCCTCTGCTGCTTTACGTTCTGCTTCTAAACGTTCTTCTTCTTGTTTCGTTGCAATTTGTGCCTTTAAAGCTAGAGATTTCGCTTCATTCTCAGCTTTTTTTACTTCCATTTCGCTTTCCTTTTGTTGAAGCTCTTGGAATTGTTTTTGAAGCTCTTTTTGTTTTTCATCTAATGTTGTTTTTTGTTTCTCTAAATTAGCCTTATCCGCTTCTTGTTGATCTACTAATTCTTGGTCAGCATCCATTAATGTTTTTACCGCTACGACACGGTCCATTAAATCTGCAAAGCTTTTCGATTCAAGAACAGCACTTAAATATATACCTACAGTGTTATCTTGAGCTTGGTATGCAGCCATACGTTCACTTAAAATTGTTGAACGTTGCTCAATACGTTTTTTAGTATCTACAATATTTGCATCAACTTCTTTAATATCTGCTTGTACTTTGTTAAATACTTTTACTTTTTCATCGATCTCTTTTTGTAAATTAGTTAATTCTTCTTGTAGCTTTTTAACCTCTGTATCTATTTTAGCTTTCTTATCAATCATTTGTTGAGATGTTTCTTCTGCGTGCACTACGGTTGGTTGAACTGTATTAAATAATAAGCCGCCAGCTAGTGCTAATGCTAGCACCATCGACTTACGCCATTTATTGCGCTTACCCACGTTATTCTTCCCCTTCACTAGTCAATTTCGCTCTTCGTATTTTAATGTAATCACTGGAACGATTTCTTTTATTTTCTCTTATATATTTATTAGCCTTTTAAAGTTTAGCATTATTAGCATAACTTTTATACTATTTCACGGCTTTTTAATCGTTTAGTAAAACTCGCAACATTCTTGTAATATTCACGTAAATTCTATTAAATTCTACAAAACTACGTTTTATTCTACATAACAACGTTTTTAACTACTTTACCATTAGACCCAATTTCTGTTTTGTAATGTTTTTGTAATATTTCTCGAGATCATTTACCCATTATGCCTCTGCATAATTGCGTCCAGAATCGGCTAAAAGAAGTTAAAATAAAAAAAGGTAAGGGAGCATTTCCCCTACCTCATCTTGTCGCAAATGTATTTCAATGAACAAAGATATTGATTTCCACTCCAAGTTGGCGCTTCCTATTGCCTCATAGAACGTAACGCTTGGATAGAAAGGCGTACCAAAAGAATGGCACATAAAAACAATCCCAAGTATGCAGCTGTATTTAAATAAACAGCGTATGCATCACGAATAAATTGCGAGATTGCTAAAAGTGCTACAGAAACAATGCCAAAGGTAATACCTACGAGAAGTAAGACGAAACGGGAAAACAAATTTGTAATAAAACGAGCATTATCCTCATCCGAAAAAATATCGTGATGTAAGATAATTTTTCCACTCTCTACCCGTTGAATGAGCTGGTTAACTCGTCTTGGCATTTTGCGCAATGCCGGAATAAGCATTGCTAATTCTTCTTGTAAACGTTCCTTCGTTGCCATCGGTTCTTTAAATGGCTTCAGGAAGGATGCTCGCATATATGCAGATGAAAAATCTTTCGCTTCCGTAAAAATATCAAAATTCGGGTCAATTACCCGTAAAGTCCCCTCTAATGTTACTAATGAACGCAGCGCTAAACCTACTGCTGGATAGAAAGCAAGACCAAAATCCCGAACAACCGTAAATAACGCATGTATTAATTCTTCTGTCGGAATTCGATCCACGTAAGAAATTTTCAAGAGAATTTGATCAATCGCTTGCTCTATCTTTGCACGATCTGCATGATCAGCATTTTCAACCAATAATGTTACGCCGTCAAATAAAGTATTTGAATCATTTAGATGAATCCCCATTAAAATTAGCTTTAGGCCCTCTTGTTGTGTAGCTCCCAAACGTCCAACAGCCCCAAAATCAAGGAGTATCGGTGTACCATCCGTCTCATCAATCTGAATATTTCCTGGATGTGGATCTGCATGAAATATACCCGAAACAAGCATCTGTTCAATGAAGGAGTATAAAACAGTCTGTGCAAACTGCCTACGATTATTTCCTAATCGATTAAATTCAGCCGCAGCATTTGCAACGCTTTTCCCCCGTACATATTCCATGACAATAATATTTTCATTACAGTATTCTGTATAGATTTTAGGAATCTTCACCTTATAATCGCTTTTAGTAAGAGCATTCGTCACCTGCAATGTATTACGAGCCTCAATATCTAAATGAACTTCCTCGCGTAACCCATCGCCAAATCCTTTAGCAAGCTCTCGAAAACCAAGTGACTCAGCCCATGTAGATTTGTTTGAAAGCCAATTGGCAAATTCCTCTAAAATATCGAGATCGTCTCGCATGATTTCCTTCACGTCTGGACGTAGTAGCTTCACCACGACTTCATCAAAATTTTTCAATCGTGCCTTATGTACTTGTCCAATAGATGCTGCCGCAATAGGCTCCATTTGAAAGCTTACAAATATTTCATTCATAGGCTTCGGAAGTGAATCTTCTAAAATTTGTGATACCTGCTCTGACGATAAAGGCTTCACATTATGTTGTAGCTTCTCTAACTCGTCAATAAAAATAGGCGAAAACAGTTCCTTACGAGTAGAAAGTACCTGACCAAATTTAATAAATATCCCACCACATTGCTCCAAAGTTATCCTTAAAGCAACGGCAAGCTCCTTTTCATTTTCTCGTTGTCTTGCGTATTTAATCGTTTGAACAACACCATTTGTCACTGCTATTTTTAACACCTGACGCAAACGCTTTTGCTGTCGCCAGTAACTACGAAGGCGCAATAATAAATTTTTTTTGCCATTCCGACGATCTCTAGCTGTAATACCACTTGGATCAAAAAGCTCAAAAACGAGGTAGAGTAACATCGAAATTAGTAGCATGCAACCAATCCAAACAAGTGTACTAACCTCTGTCACTGTTTGCATCATTGGTTCGTATAAAAAATCTGTATGGCGTAAATAGGTATACCAGTAAACAAAGGACGTTAGCGTCACACTAATAACTACAGAAAGAACCCTACGTATAAAATTAATATTTGAACCAATTAATCGACCACTTACAAAATAAATAAGCACTGATACAACAATGAGTTCGATTAAAAATTTCAAAAAAATCAACAGCGTCACCTCCGATGCTACTTCCTAATACTGCTAGTATAACAAAATACGACCTGTACATCTTTGTATAAAGCCAGAGAAATAGTTACTTTAATAAAGGGTGTGGTTCTATAATAGTATCTTTTTTCGGCATGAGGTCACCATCTATATCTTGAAAAAATAGAGGCAGCCCTTCCGCTAAGACAGGATGTATAACTTTCGTTGGATCTTGTCTTTGATGGTGAATATGCAAATGAGGCTCCGAGGATGAACCGCTATTTCCAACACGCCCTATGAAATCTCCAGGTTCTACAGCATCTCCAACTTCAACAGATACGCTACCTTTTTTAAAATGATTAAGTAAAAGATACGTACCTGTTTCGTTTATTTTTATGTACACGTAATTTCCTTCAATCGACTTAAAATCTTCTGTCCCTGGTGTAATGTCAGCTTCATTATTTGAAACAGCAATAACAACTCCAGAAACAGGTGAGTAAATTTCTTTATTCCATATTCCGTAATCCTCATTACTTTCACTATTAACATTATATGGTTCCATTACTAAATCGTAGGCCCATCTCTCTGATGCCCATACTGCATGAGGCAAATTATCTTTAACATCATTACCGCCCCACCCAATTACAGTTTCTGCAGTTAAAGGCCAGCTTACAGTTATAGATGGTTGAGCACGTTCAATAGTGTTCGGGTAAGCATAAGAAATAATATTCATGGTCATTAGTATTGGAAAGATTAACATTATGTTTACGACTATATTAATAAACAGCTTTACACCTTTCTGCTTTTTAATAATAAATATAATCACCATAATCAAATTAATCATCAATCCTAGCGCCCCTACGATTGGTAAAACTAATTTAAGTATTGCCCATGAATACGCTCCATATATGCCACCAATAAAAAAGACACTGATCCATAACAATAAAATAAATCCTATTAAAGCACCATTTGTGTAACCATACTTTCGCAACACTTTTTTAATAATAAACTTCCTCCTTATGTCTAAAATCCGTAATAATAATCACCATTACTAAATATAGCAATCGAAGGATAACGCGCCTATACGGCCTCAGATGTAGATTTCCATCTTTAGATAAAAAAATACCTTTAGACAAAAAATTATCTAAAGGTAAATCGAAACGTATATTATTTCTACTCGCAAGGGATAGTCCCTCATTTTAATTAGTAGAAAGTACTTGCTCCCAATTTATTGTGCCATTTTTAACTTGTTCCCGTTTTTCTTTATTCATAATATCATTAGGACGTCCGCCTTCTGGCCAATCTTTATCATGATTTTTCCATTCAGGTCGATCCTGCGATAAAATAAAGGCTGCTAAATCAGCGGCATTTTGATCTGTTAAAGTACCCTCTGCACCAACTGGCATATTATGTTTGATGTAGCCAGCCATTTTTGACATTCTCGCCATACCCGCTCCATCATTGAATGAGTTTTTACCCCATAATGCTGGACCTGTATTAGCACCTGTACCTGAGCCATCAGCTGCGTGACAAGCAATACAAGACTGGGCATATACTTCCTCACCGTTCTTAACATCGGGTATAGGAATGTTCTTCATAGTACTTGTACCTACCCATTCACGCTCTGCCCCGATCGGTACACCTTCTGAAATATAGGCGAAGTATGAGACCATTGCTTCTAACTCTTTACTATTCATGTCAAATTTCTTACCGTTCATACTGCGAACCATACAACCGTTAATACGCTCCTCAATCGTTACAATATCACCTGAGCGTGCAATATATTGAGGATAATTCGCCATAACACCTACCAATGACGAAACTTGTTCATCATAACCCGCTCCTGCATGACAGCTTGTGCAAGACAACTGATTCCCAACATATTCTTCTGCAGCAACATGTGTATTATTTACAAGCTCATAGCCGTATAATATCGCTTCCTTCATAGGTCCATCTGGTACTTCTTCAATACTTGGCGGTGCATAGACAACTGACTGAGCAGCTGCTGTCGTTGGTATTTTTGTTTGTACAGCAACTTCTTTACTTTCTCCTTTAGCATCCCCTAAAATTTTGTCGCTAATGACCGCCCCCACAAAAAGTGTACCTACTAACAGCACTGTCCCCGCAACCCCTGCTACTATAGGTTTCATCTACAATACCCCCCTTTGTATAATCACCTATATTTTAGCAAAACGAGATGTTTTTCGATGTGATTTTTCTCACACTTCACGTAAATAGAACCATTTAGAGGATATAATTACAAATTCTTTTGTTCTATAACACATTAAACAAGACTTAATACCTCATACAGTATGAATTATTTCCTAATACAAAAATGCCGAGCACAGCATTGCACCCAGCATTTTAGCGTATTCTTATAATTTACATTCACCATCAGCACAAATAGCTTCACCATCACCTACCATCTTTAAAACCGGCTGAATACCCGCTATCTCCGCCGCTTGATGTAAAGTACGTACGAAAACCTCAGTTGGCTCTGCACCTTTAATACCGTAACGATTTTCAAAAACAAAGAACGGAACACTTTGTATACCTAGCTGTTGGGCATCATATCGATCTCTATCTAAAACTTCACTGAAGTCTTTTGATGCTAGTACGCCCTTTGCCATTTCAACATCTAAGTCTAAATTTTCAATGACTTTTAACAAGAACCTATCATCGTTTAAGTCTTTTCCTTCCAAAAAATAACCACTCATAAGTTCTTCCGTATAAACCGACTCTTTACCAAAATCTCTTGTCCATTTTGCCAATCGATGAGCTTTTTCAGTATGAGCTGTTTTCATATCCTCAAAATTGTAATGCAAGCCAACCTCTTCGGCCCGTATTGCTATACCCTTAGTTATTTCCTTTACTTCTTCTATCGTGGAGTCAAATTTCGCAGTCATACCCTCATATAAAGTTGGTGCATCTTTCTTAGGCGTATCTGGTCCAATTTGATATGCTTTGTATTCAATTTCTACCTGCCCTGAATAACCTGCTAAGTCAATAGCACGCTCCAATTCTCGTTTGCCAATATAGCAGAACGGACATGTAAAATCGGAAAAAACCTCAATTTTCATTTACAACTACCTCCTATAATATATTCATCCAAATTTTGATAGCAGTTGCCAATATAAGTACTGCTAAAATAGCCTGCAAAATTTTCGTATTTAAATTTTTCCCTGCCCTTGCACCTAATGGAGCAGCTACTAGGCTAGCTATAATCATAATGACTGCAGGATAGTAATTAACTTGTCCCGTCATCAATTTTCCAATCGTTCCACCTATTGAGGATATCAAGGTAATCGCAAGGCTTGTAGCGATTGTCATACGTGTGGGTATACCTAATACTACTAGCATTATCGGTACTAACAAGAAACCACCAGCTGCCCCGACAATCCCCGATCCAATACCAACAATAAACGCTAAAACGGCTGCTATCGGTTTATTGAACGTTACCTCATCTAAAGGCTTGTCGTCAATTTGCTTCTTAGGAATAAACATCATCACCGCGGCAATCAACGCCAATACACCATAAACGATGTTAACGCCCACTTCAGATAAAAATTTAGAACCATAACTACCAACGAAACTCCCTACTAATACGGCACCACCCATATATATAATCAGTGATTTATTTAAATAACCACCTTTTCGATATGCCCATACTCCTGCCATAGAAGCAAATAACACTTCTACTGCACTAATCCCTGACACCTCGTGTGCTGAAAATGCTGCAAAGCCAAGTAAAGGTGGGATATATAATAACATTGGATATTTAATAATTGCTCCGCCAATTCCTAGCATTCCTGATACAAACGAACCGACAAAGCCAATCAAAAATATTGTAATAATCCATGCTAAATCCATACTCTTCCTTCTTTCTGGTTACTTCACTAAGAACCAATAACAAAAGGAGGGGTGTTCTACTTTCCAATAGACAACCCCCTCCAGTCTTAAGCTTTCTGAATAAAGAATGTAATGACACCAGCGTCTTCAGTTTTATCTAAAATTGTATGACCACCGGCTTTTACCCAAGCAGGGATGTCCGCTAGCGCTCCCTTATCTGTTACTTGAACCTCTAAAACTTCCCCTGAAGCTAATGTATCTATCGCTTTTTTTGTTTTCACTATAGGCATTGGACAAGATAGACCTTTTGCATCTAGTTGTAAGTTTGATTTCATATTTTTCTCCTTTGGAACGGCAAAGGTTGTAAGCGATTTTGCCGGTTCTGTTTGTTTTTTCACGACTTTACGAAGGATGAGCGCCTTCGCTTCGCGGTATTTACATGCTATAACCATGCATGCGTACTCATTGCATTTCACTTAACGGACTATCGAACTGCGCAGCGATTCGGACCAATTTCCATCTCTGTTCGCTCATCCTGCGTCGGGGTAATCTTACCCATATTTACTTGACGAATTTCTTGATATGCATTTGGCTGTGGAGGCAAATGCTTTGTTACCACGCTTCGGAATTCTGCTTCATCTTTAATATTTAAGCCGTGATTTTCGGCAAATAATTGCCCAAGATGTTTTGCTACAGTTCCATCTTCATTTAGTTCATCAATAATCATAAAATGAGCCGGTAAAACAATTAAATCATCCGATAATTCTCTGTATCGTTTGTAAAGTGTTTCGCGTAAATCACCAACCCAATCTTCTGCAAGACCCGCTAAATCAGGGCGTCCAATTGAATCAATAAATAAAATATCTCCAGTTAATAAATACTTGTTGTCCACAACAAATGACGTTGAACCAATTGTATGACCAGGAGAATAAATCGCTCCTACATCAATTTTAGAGGCGCCAACTTGTACAGTTGTTCCATCCAGTAAAGGTGTATAGTCAAACACAACCTCTTCTGCATCTTTTGGTGGTAAATAATACGCCGCACCAGTAGTAGCTGCTATATGTCGTCCACCAGAAATATGATCAGCATGCAAATGTGTATCGAACACATATTTAATTTTTACGTTTTTCTCTTCCGCAAAGCTTGTGAATGTGTCAGTAAAACGCACAGCATCGATAATCGCAGCTTCTCCCTCAGAGATGACCATATAAGAAAGGCAACCCTTCCCTAAACGTACAAATTGATAAAGCTCACCACCATCTGTTAAATCTCCAACTTTAATCGGTTCTAAATATTCACTCCACGTTTTCATTCCACCTTCTAAATAAGCCACCGTGCGTCCCGCTTCTGATAACATCTCGGCTACCATCAGAGATGACCCTTCTTTCGCACAAACGACTAACACATCCTTATCAGCTGGAATCTTCGGTAAAATATCCTCGACGCCGTCTAATAGCTCAAAATACGGAATATTAAGGTATTCAAATTTATGTCCATCAATTTTCCAATCTTCGAATGCATCCGCATTTCGAACATCTAAAATAAATAATTCTTCATTATTAATTACTTTTTTCGCTACTTGTGCTGCGCTCCATTTTAGAACTGACACTTTAGTTACCCCCTCAGGTATTGTTTTATTGATTTTTTTAGCGGAAAGGACTACCCTCTCCGCTTGTATAGTTACAAATTAATTAGAATGTTAATGACGGTGCTGCATCTTTTGCAAACTCTAAGAACGTCACAGCTCCCCCAACCTCGATACCTTCAATAAAATCCGCTGTCGTTAAACCCATTACATCCATAGTCATTTGACACGCGATCATCTTCACACCTAATTCTTGTGCCATTTCCACCAATTGCGGAATTGCTGGTACATTAGCTTTAGCAAACCCTTCTGCAAAATGCTCCGCTCCCGCAGGCATAGGTAATGCGTGCATTCCTTGTTTATGAATTAAATTTAAACCTTCGAATGTAAAGAAGATGGCTACTTCTTTCTCTGTAGCAGCCGCTGCCGTCGCAATATTGAACACCTTATACGCATCGAAAAGACCACCGTTACTTGCAATTATCGCTACTTTATTTGACATAATAAATTCCTCCTAAATATTTTTTGTTAAATTTCCCGTCCAGGAAGTCATCCCTGGTAGAACGTTAAATACCTTTGTAAAGCCATGTGCTGTAAGCTTTTGAGCAGCTAAATCACTACGCTTCCCTGTTCGACATACGACATAAATCTCTTGTTCTTTATCAAGCTCAGAAAGACGAGCTTCTAGTTCCCCCATCGGAATAGACTTTGCTCCCTCAATATGCCCAAAAGCAAACTCCGCCTTCTCACGAACATCGAGAATAAGACCTTCTCTTTCCATAACCTCTTCTAACTCAATTGTCTGTTCAAATGTTCTCTCATCCATTGTGTCATCTGAACATTTACGAATGTAATGTTTAAGCACACTCTCTTCTTCCACTGTCCCAATATATTGATGGCCCACAGATTCAGCCCATGCAGCAATATCCGCCTTCGAACCTTTATCTGTCGCTGAGACTTCTAAAATTTGACCATCTACTAAATCAGTCATCACCTTTTTCGTTTTAACAATCGGCATAGGACAAGAAAGACCCTTGGCATCTAGCTGAAAATCTACCTTAATACTCATAACTTCCTCCTATATACCTATAAGGGTATTGTTTTTGCTAAAAAAATATAGCAATCGTTACAGGTTTTACTTTACTTCACCATCCCAAGCGAGCATACCACCAACCATATTGGATACGTTGAAACCTTGGCTTTCTAAAAACTGAGTAGCACTTCCACTACGACCACCTGATCGACAGACCATAACATATGGTTCATTTTTATTTAGCTCATGCAGACGAAATTCAAGTAAGCCAAGTGGGATATGAATAATGCCCGGTATGTGTCCCGCCTCAACTTCATCTACTTCACGTACGTCGATTAAATTTATTGCCTGACCTTGCTCTAAAGCTTGTTGTACTTCTTTTGCCGAAATTTCCTTCATGCTATTTTCCTCCTAATACGCACTCATGCCACCACGGACATTTGTGACACGCTCAAATCCTTGTTTTTTTAATTGCTTACACGCCTGACTACTACGCATCCCACTTTGACAAATGACCACTATCTCTTTATCTTTCGGTAATTTATCAAAACTCGAACCAAGTGGAATATTTTTAAATTGTGGGATATTTCGCCCCTTATATTCAGCAGGTGTACGCACATCGATAAAAACTTTATCCTTATCATTCAAAATATTTTTCAATTGCGCCGCCGAAATTGACTGCACCCCTTTCGTTGGCTTCATTCGCCAAACGAAAAATGCAATAACAACAGCAAGTAAAATCCATGTTCCCAAGTAACACTACCTCCTCCCACATACTATTTAGGGTATATAAATTTATCTGCTTTTCACGACTAAATCCATCGCTTCTTGGATGGCTGTATTCACTTTTCCCGCATCCCCTTCAGCAGTCGTAACACATTCCAATAAATTTTCACTAACAATTACTCCAATAGTCCGATCAACCGCAGAACGCACGGCAGATAGCTGTGTAATCACATCTTTACAGTTTTTTTCTTCTTCCATCATGCGTAAAACACCACGCAATTGACCTTCTATTCGCTTCACTCGATTAGCTGTTTTTGTACCGTAAGCCATACTATCACGCCTCCCTTCAAAACGATTGATTGAACTTGCTTACGTGATTCATAATATACCCCATTAGGTATAATGTCAACATGAAAGCTCGAATTTTTCTTAATCATCGTTACAATGTCATTTCCCTCTTGTAGCAACGTTTTATTCCGTCAATAGACTGAGTTCCTCTATTTCAGCGGGTGTAAACACCGCTGAAATAAGTTAAAAAAAGCGAGAAATCCGACGATGCATCATCGAATTTCTCGCTTAAATAGAATTTATAGCACATTGCTATGAAGGCTTATTTCTTTTTAATAGTAATTGTCCAAGCAGCTTCGCCAACTTGTTCATACTCCGTTACCTCGTGCCCTTCTTCAGCAGCCCAACGAGGAATGGATTCTGTACCTTGTGTACAATCAAATTGCACTTCTAATTCATCGCCTGAATGTAAATCTTTTATAGCTTCTTTTGCTTCTACTAAAGGAAATGGACAAACCATCCCCATTACTTCTAATGTTTTTTTCAAATGAATACACTCCTTTTTTATGCTGTTATTACTCGCGCAGCTTGCTTAGCCTTTTTACTTGGTCGAACGAATACAAAGTAAGATGCTGTCCATGTACCTAAAATCATAAACCCTAATGAAATCCAACCTTGCCAAGTCATCATCGCTGTCATCACCAATCCATTACCAATTGAGCAACCTCCTGCTAAACCTGCGCCGAACCCCATCATAAGTCCACCACATAAGCTGTTTATCGCTGTTTTTGTATCTGGAATACGGAATCTAAATTCGCCACTCATTTTTGCTGCGAATAATGATCCTAAGAAAATTCCTAGTACAAGGAAAACACCCCAGTTGATGAAGCTAATTTGTCCTGTCACTAAAAATTGCAAAATATTAGCAGAAGGTGTTGTAACGCCTAACCCACCTATGCGACCAGTAGCAACACTTAATGGCCACGCTAAAGTTGCAATTACGCCAATAATTGTTGCAGTTATAAATGGATGCCAACGTTTTTCAAATAAAATATGTGCTAATCCCGTTTTTTTCGGCTTTAACCCTGGGATTTTCAATCGTGGCTTCTTGAGCTCACGGTAAATGATCAATGCAACAACTACTACAAAAATCGTAATAATCAACCAGTTGTTTACGCCAATTGTCTCGGCAATAGAATTACTTTCAATGCTCGTTTCTTTAATAGCCTTATCTAATGGCAGCAATACACCTGATTTCATCATTGCTGCTACAAGCATATACCCAGCTAATGCAATCCAACTGCCAATTAAACCTTCTCCAGCACGATACCAAGTCCCTGTTGCACAACCACCAGCGAAAATAATGCCAATCCCAAAAATAAATGAACCAACAATAACAGCTACTATTGGTAAAGAACCAGCACTGAATTCAAATACCTTTAAACTAATTAAGGTATATACACCAACACTTTGAATTGCTATCGCAATCAGTAATGCGTAAAACATACGATTATCTTTTGTCAAATACATATCGCGGAAGCCGCCAGTCAAGCAAAAACGACCACGCTGCATTACAAATCCTAGTAAAGCTCCACAAATAAGTCCTGTAATAACCATTTGGACCATCCATAATTCCCCTTTCGATATCCAAGTATTCTTATAAGATATATTACCACCTGTTTTACTACGAATTCAATCACTTTTTTAAAAAAAATGAAAAATCTAATAACTCTTTCAAACCTACGCACTCAAAAACCCTTGCTACAAGTGCAAATAACTGCTTCTTATAACAAGGGTTCATTTATTTTGTTAATTGCATGGCTGGACCAAAGAATTCATAATGAATTTTTTCGTCTTTCATGCCAATCTCATGTGAATTTTTGATTTCTTTGTAAAGGTTTCTTATAGATTGTTTTCGTTTTTTTCGCAGTATGATTTCAAAGGAATTGTACGCTCTGCACAAATAAAAATATACTTTATAACACCCCCCATTTTTTATTTAACCTATAGAATTACAATGTTTTAATGGTTAAAAATACTGTGATTTAGTTTTGTGCTAACATGTTTATGAAATTCCGGTAATTCCTTTAACGGTTCTTTAAATGTAATTAGTACCTTTTCAATACCGATGCTACTTAATTCTTGTAATTTAGCAATTACTTCATCATAACTACCGATTAACCCTGTACGAAAACCTTCATTATTAGCTACAAAATCACTTAACTGAGTGGCATTTTTCCACATCCCTAACGTTTCTTTGCGATTCTGGAACTGCAGGATTGCTTCTTCATCTGCATGGTCAATAATAGATTGAAATTCTCGGAACGCTTCTTCAGAAGTTTTACGGGCAATCACAAATGCATTAACAGCAAATTTTATCGTCCGCCCCTTTCTTTTCGCAATCTCAGTTACATTTTCAATCTGTTTTTGCAACTCTACAATCGGAGCTCCGTTCATAAAATAAACATCACTGTGCACGCCTGCCATAACTTGAGCGTCTTCTGAATTACCACCTTGATAAATTGAAGGATATGGCTTTTGAATTGGTTTTGGTGTAAGCGTAGCATTTTTTATTGTATAGAAATCGCCCTCATAGCTAAAGTTGTCTTGTGACCAAAGACCTTTCAATACCTCTAAATACTCTGTTGAACGTCGATACCGATCTTCATGGTTGATCCACTCAATACCAAAGGTTTCTTGCTCTTTTTTAAACCAACCACTCACTAAATTAATATGAAATCTCCCATTTGAAATGACGTCTATTGTTGAACCTATTTTAGCTAAAGTTGCTGGATGGATGAACCCAGGCAAAACAGCTGCTATAAAGTGAATATTTTTCGTTTCAGCAAATAACGCTGCCGTAATCGTTAGGGCATCCAGCTGCCCTTCTTCAGCACTATCATTACCACCAATATTACCCATATATCGAATTGGAAATAAAACAGCATTTATATCTAACTTTTCAGCCAATTTTATCAATGTTTTATTGTACTCAAAGCTTCCTTCTGTATTTTGCTCTATCCTAGAACGTAAAAATCCACCTGCTAAATTTGAGCCCCAAATAACAAATTCCATTCAATGATCACTCCATTTACTCAAATAATGGCAATACCTTTTCTCCGAAAATTTCCGCTTCCTCTTTATGAGGGAAGCCTGATAAAATAAAGTGCCTTACGCCGATATCAATATACGCTTGCAACCCTGCTTTTACTTGCTCCGGTGTACCAACAATGGCGGTTCCTGCACCTTTTCGAATTTTCCCGATACCTGCCCAACTGTATTGATCAAATCGCTCGTTTTCAGCAGTAAGGACATTCATTCTTTTTTGAGCCACTGAATCTACCGTTTCATAATATCGATTAAGATTCGATTGTACAGGGTTTTCAATTTTACTAATAATGTTATAAGCAGCATCCCAAGCCTCTTGTTCTGTATCCCGTACAACTATATGAATTCGAATACCGTACTCTAATTGACGATTATACTTTTTAGCTCGTCTTTCAACATCTTGAATTTGTTCCTGAATGCTCGCAATTGGCTCCCCCCATTGCAAATAAACATCTGCAGCTTTAGCAGCTATTTCCTTAGCCACATCGGAAGAACCTCCAAAATAAATAGGAATACCTTTTTCTTGATAAAGAGTAGGAATCAACTTTCCTTCAGTTACATTAAAAAACTCGCCATCATGATGAAACGATTCTCCTCGCCATGTTTCTTTCACTACAGTTAAAAATTCATCTGTACGTTCATAGCGTTGTTGGTGTGATAAATAGTCACCGTCTTGTGCTAGCTCTTTTTCTGAACCGCCCGTTACAACATTGACCAACACTCTCCCCTTCGAAAATTGATCTAAAGTTGCTGCCATTTTAGATGCAACTGTCGGTGAAACAAAGCCGGGTCTAAATGCAATTAACGGTTTTATATGCTTTGTCTGATGAATGATCGCAGACCCCACAAGCCAAGAATCTAAATAAGGAATACCTGTTGGAATCAAAATCCCTTCAAATCCTGCTTTTTCTGCTGTTTGAGCTACATCTACTAAATACTCAAAGGTCGGCTCTCTTTCAGGCTGCTTTAACCCTAAATACCTTCCGTCTCCATTTGTAGGAGCAAACCAATAAAAATGTGGTTTCATAGTTCTCTCTCCTTACCTAATTAAATTCTTCCACTAGCTTTAACAATCGATCCTTTTCACTGTAATTTTGATATTGCGCTGCAAAGGTACGAACAGGATCACCTGAATAAAAACGTTCATATAATTCGTGACGCGCTCCAAGTTGACTACCTATTAAATCCCAAGCTAGTTTAATAAATTTGGTTCTTGCAAAGGCACTTGTATGTGTACCTCCATAATACGACTGTAACTTGTCGCCTATTGGCCCATTGATTTCTTCAATAGTAGACGGCACTTGCAGTAATCCGCTTGCTCCAATTTGCTGTAATATTTCCAAAGCACGTGGATAATAACGTGTACCTAAATTTCGGGCAGTCGTTAAAAATCGTTGTTTAGGTAGATAAATTCCATTGTGTTCGATAGCTTCATATTCAGCCGCATTTAATAAGCCCTTTATCGTTTCTAACTGTATGATTAACTCACTCAACTTCTCTTTTACATGTAAAAACTCCATCGCTCCAGCTGTTTCCGCTAGTTCGTTGCCAATTGAGACGACCGATTCTAATTTACTAATCAGGCGTACAACCGTTTGATGCTGACTTAACAAGGATGATGCCGTTTCTATTCGTAGCTTCCAAGCTAATTCAGGATCTTCTGCTACCAACACCCTTTCCCAAGGGATTAGAACATTATCAAATATTAAGACAGCATCCATTTCATCAAAACGAGAGCTTAAAGGATGGTTGTTTGTATCAGTTGAAGCAAACGATTCTCGACATACCATATGTAGCCCTTGAGCTGAGGTTGGAACATAAAATACATTTGCCATTAGTGCTTCCTCTAACCCTCGCTTATGATAAGAGGTTATGAGCAGTTCATCTACATATGGTGCTGCTGTAGCAATTGTTTTAGCACCACTCACAAAAATGCCTTCTTCATTTTTAGTAACTACACGTAATTTCCCGTGCTCTATCTCTTCAGCAGATTTTGAACGGTTTTTTTGCGGGTCATGTGCAGCTACCGTTGATAATAAATCTAAATCACGCGACTCTTCGTATAGTTTTTCAAGCTTTGTTGCAATGCCCGGTGTCAAAACATCTAATTGTTGTCTACTTGCATACCAACCTACTAACTGCGAACGAGAATATTCGGATAAACGGCTCATTACGCCAAATGTTTCATCTACCCAGCATTTATAAGCTAAACTTTTCCTTTTCAAATCATTGATTGATGTTGGAACTAAAAAAGATAAATGGGCATTTGTACCTTTTTCCGTTTCATACGTTAAAATCGATTTTGTCGGCTCCACTGTTTGTAAATTTAATAAATGCTGTATTGTTTGAACAGTCCCTTTAAAGGCGTTATGGTTTTCTAAATTATTAACAATCTCCCCATCTAACCAAACTGTTCGCCCATTATTCAACCTCTGCAAATACGGAATCGGCGTATTCATCTTCGTTTACCTCCCCTTCAATCAAATTATTCAAAAAATGATTTAACTTATTTTTCAAATAGGACTTATCATAAGTTTCATACTGCAATGCATAGACGCGAATTGGATCCCCTGTGTAGAACCGTTCGTATAAATCATGACGTGAACCGAGTTGACTGCCAATAAGCTCCCACCCAATTCTAAATAACTTTTCTTTAGTTTGTGCATCCACCTTTGCCCCTTTATAGTATTTAGAAAATAACGGATATAGCTCATGATTTTCTGGGATCGGAAATGACGATAATTGAATAAAGCCTCCTGCACCAATCTGCTTTAAAATATCTAGAGCACGGCCATAGAAATGGGTACCTAAATTTCTTGCTGTTTGGAGTGGCGTAATATTAGGTAAATAAACTTTCTGCTCATTTAGATGCCCTTCTTTTTCTGATGAAATTAATAAAGCTTCAATACTATCAATTTGTGTATAAAGCTCCCCTATTTTTTCTTGAACATGTAGAAAGTAATCTGCACCAATTGATTGAGCTATTGCTGTTGTAACTCCAGCAATAAATTCTAATTTTGATAGTAAACGAACCACCGTTTGATGCTGTGCTAGCGCATCGATTTGCTGATGCTGATGAGCTTTCAACACGCCCTCAGGAGAACCTTTAATAAGCACCCTATCCCACGGAATTAAAACATCGTCAAATAATAAAACAGCGTCCATTTCATCGAATCTTGAACTTAATTTATGATGTTCTTTATTTGAAGCAAATGATTCTCGACAAACAATTTGTAGTCCAGGTAAGTTTAATGGCACAATAAACATATTTGCTTGTGCTATTTGATTTGATGATAATTTTTGCGGAGAAGTAACAATGACATCATGTGCATACGGAGCACCAGTTGCAATCATTTTAGCCCCTCGTACAACTACCCCCTCCTCGGTCTCCCGTATAATACGCAATAATGCATCTTCATCTTGCTCTTCTGCTAGTTTCGAACGATCAATTTGAGGATCCAAAATTGCAGTAGTAACAATTCGCCGTTCATCTCTAGCCAACTCATAATATTTCGTTATTTTTTCAACAAATCCAACATCATATTGCGCAAACTGATGACGATCCAAATAGTATCCGGTAATTAGAGAATTAGCATAATCTGATAAACGACTCATCACTCCATAGGTTTTATTCGACCATAGAGCAAATGCTTTTTTACGCTTTATTAAATCCTCATAGCTACGTGGAATATAAAATGCACTATGAACAAATCGATTACTTTTCGGACTTTTAAAGCCTGCAATGCTTTGATTCTTCTCATCATCTAGAAGTGCTATTAAATTTGTGATAGTTTCTAATGTTCCCGTAAAGGCAGGATGAGTTGTTACGTCCACTTTTACTCCGTCCAGCCACACACTTCTTCCATCTTTCAAACTTCCACTAAAAGACATTTATTTCTCCAACTCCTTTTCATGAACACAAAAAACTCCCACCAAATCTCCTTCGCAAATCTTCGCTTAAGACATCAATGAGAGCTCCATTTTTATGGTCACTATGAATATTTTTTTAGGCAAAAAACAAAATCGGAGCTTTTAGTTCTAAAACTAAAGCTCCGATTTTTTCAGTCGCCACATTATATAAATTAATTTACATATTAAACCAAACAAAACCAATAAGTCAAGTATACTTTTAAAATTAATTTATCAATTTACCACGGCTAAATTGCGTCCGCCGCATTCATCTCACCACCTATAGAAGTGGGAGACTTCTGTTACCTGTCTCTTCACTTTCGCTACCCAAACACTTACTGAAAGAAGTTAAAAACTTATTGATTTATAAAAAAGCGTTTGCTATAATCCTACTAATCCAATTGGTATTAAAATAATTACTGACCGGAATCACCGGAGGCGTGTAAACAATTGTCGTTTACGCGTTTTTTTATTGCTTATATCTAGTAGTCAGTGTCAATATTACTTTTTTAGATAATGGAGGATAAAAAAAATGAAACAATTTCTTTTCCTTTTAAGTACTATGCTATTGATATCAGTGTTAGCAGCTTGTAATTCAAACGGGACTGCACAAGATCCATCAAATAAAACAATTAAAATAGGTTTTACACCCGGTCCATACAGCGACCAATTTCAACTTGGCATTGCACCGATACTAAAAGAAAAAGGATACACAATTGAAACAATTGAATTCAGTAATATTATCCAGCCTAATATCGCTTTAGGTGATGGCTCAATTGATGCTAATATTTTTCAACACACAGCCTATTTGGAAAACTTTAAAAAAGAGAAGCATTTAGATTTGACAGAAATACTTAAAGTTCCTACTGCACCAATGGGGGTCTATTCAGATCGTTTTGATTCTATCGACAGTTTAGAAAAAAATAAAGAATATACAGTAGCAATTCCTAATGATCCAGCTAATATTGCACGTGCTCTACGAATCTTAGACGATCTTGGATGGATTGAACTAAAAGAAGGTTATTCACCCACTACAGTGAGTAAACAAGATATCACTAAATATGTATACACCATTGATTTCGTCGAAATGGAGCAAGCACAATTGCCACGTTCACTGTCTGACGTAGATTTTGCACTTGTAAATGGTAACTTTATTTTGTCATCTGGAAGAAAACTATCATCGAACTTAGCATTAGAGAACCCAACTTTCGAATACCAAAACCTATTAGCAGTTCGCACTGAGGATAAAGATAAAAAATTTGTAAAGGATTTAATTGAAGCATATCATTCTGCAGATTTTCAGAAATTTATTGAATCCAATAAAGACTACGAAGGATTTCATCGACCAGATTATTTTAAAAACTAATTCTTTATGAAATTAAAAAGATGACGTGCTTTTAAATAAGAGCACGTCACCCATAATTTTAAAAATCTTATTTTACTAATTGCATGGCTGGACCAAAGAATTCATAATGAATTTTTTCGTCTTTCACGCCAATCTCATGTAAATTTTTAATGACCGCTTCCATAAAGCCAGCAGGTCCACATACGTAAACATCTGCATTGTTGGCTACTTTTTCAGCTAAAAATTCTTTTGTTATTTTCTTATCTTCATCCGAATATAACGCCGTGTATGTTGCATTTGGAAGCACATTTACTTTCTTTTGAATGTCATCGCTAAATGCTACAACTTTTTCATTGCGCGCACATTGAATAAAGCTTACTTCATTTGCCGCATTATCTTTTAGTGATTGCAGCATACTGTTTAATGGTGTTACCCCGATACCACCGCTTACAAATGTAATTGGAGCAGAAGTTTCTTCTAAGACAAATAGTCCTGCTGGAGCACTTACATCCACTAAATCTCCGACTTCTAATACGTCGTGAATAAAGTTAGATACTTTACCATTTGGCGTATGATCGCTTTCACGTTTTACAGAAATACGATAGCCATCTTCTGTACTTGCTTGTGAAAGTGTATATTGACGGTTCATTAAATACTCTTCACCTGGTACTTTCACACGAATACTGATATATTGACCTGGCTCATAAGCTGGTAGAGGGGAACCATCTTCATTTTCAAAGTAGATAGATGTAACAAGATCACTTTCTACTACTTTTTTCGCTACTTTCAACGGTTTAAATAAGCGCCATCCGCCATTACCCTCAGCTTTTTGATATAGCTCTTCTTCTACTTGAATGAAGATATCTGCAATGACGCCATATGCTTCAGCCCATGCATTAATGATATCATCTGTTGCTGCATCACCAAGCACTTCTTTAATCGCTTTTAGTAAGTTTTCTCCTACTATTGGATAATGCTCAGGTAAAATTCCTAGACTACGGTGTTTATGAGCAATTAACATCACCGCTGGTAAAATAGCTTCTAAATTTTCAATATGAACTGCCGCCGCATAAACTGTGTTTGCTAATGCTGTTTGCTGACGACCTTTTTCTTGATTTGTATGGTTAAAAATATTTAATAATTCTGGATGAGCTTGGAACAAATTTTTATAAAATGTTTTAGTAATTTCCACTCCGTGAACTTCTAATACAGGAACTGTTGCTTTAATAATTTGTACTGTTTCTTGTTTTAACATATCGCTTACCACCCTTTCGTGATTACAATATAACGCTCTCACTTTTTAAAAGCAATATATAAAATACATCTTTAACAAAATGGACATAATTAATGTATTTTAAATACATCTTTAAAAAAGTATTGAATTTATAATACTTCAAGGTAAAAATGCTATAATTATTTTGAACTATAGAAAGTAGGGTGTTCTTATGCGCTTAACTTTATACACAGATTATTCTCTCCGAACACTCATATATTTGGGTGCGAAGGAAGATGGCCAATTATCAACTATCCAAGAAATTTCAGATGCTTATAATATATCGAAAAACCATTTAATGAAGGTGACACACCAACTTGGATTATTGGGCTATATTGAAACGATTCGAGGGCGTGGCGGAGGAATTCGCCTAGCAATTGATCCAAAGACCATTACAATTGGTGAAATAGTACGTCATACAGAAGAGGATTTTCACCTTGTCGAATGCTTTGACAAAGAAAATAATCTTTGTAAGATTGCTCCGGAATGCCAGCTAAAAGGCGTATTATACGAAGCATTACAGGCCTATTTAACAGTCTTAGATCGCTATACTCTAGATGACTTTTTACATTCAAAAGAAAAGTTGATGGCACTGTTGCTTGGCGAATAAAAATACCCGCACAACTAAAGTTGGACGGGTATTTCTTTATGTCTAAAATATTTTACAATGCCTTTGAAAAGAAAATCATATCTAGTGCACGAATGCCATTTTCATAGATTGGCTCTGGGTAATTACTGAAAAAATCTTTTTCAATGGCTTCCATACGAAAACCTGCTTTTTGATAGAAGGCAATATTATCAATACTAGAATTTGCAGTACCAACTATTATCGTTTGATATCCTTGTGATTGACAAATGGTTGTTATTTGTCGCAGTGCTTCTTTCCCAAGTCCTTTACCTTGATACTTCGGTACAATCGCTATATTTTTCAACTCAACTGTCGAATCAGACTGTTCAAGAAGTAACGCTACGCCCGCTAACTGCTCACCACATTTAATCTCGTATAATTCACCGTCATTTAAATATTCTCGAACAGCGACTTCACTTTCATCAGCTAATAATAATTGTGGCAAATAGTCTTCCCTTACACCTTCCACTTTCTTTAAGGTTGTACGATATTGAACAAAATCTTCGCGCTCAAAAACATTTAAAACACACGGCTGCTTTTCTTTAATCTCTAGCCATGAATGCTCTTGCGGAAAATCATTCTCAACTCCTAATCGAATAAAAGACAACTTTTCCTGTGCCTTTTGTGAGCGTATATTGACCTTTCTAGCTCCTGCAAAAACACGCTTTAGCCCTAACTCAAAGAATGCAATATCTAAGATTGCAACTTTTGCTTGAAGATTATAGCCCTTTCCCCAAAATTCATGGCCTAGCCATGAGCCAATATGACAACTCTTTTTATTGTGATCAATAAACATTAATGCCGTCACACCAATAAGTTGCCCTTCCTCATCTAAGACAACACGAGGGACTGTCTTTCCAGCTTCTTCGTCCACACATTCACGTTTAATAAAATTAATCGTATCTTCTACTTTGCCAGCAGGTAACCCTAGTGCATCTCGAACCTGTGGCATAGAAGACAGTGCATGCATCGCTTCAGCATATTTTATATCGTGTCTCACTAAAGTTACTACCATATGCTATTCTCCTTTTAACATGATTAACAACGGACTGTGTAACATCCTCTACTAACATAATGAAGTTATTTCATCCATTTATTTATATATATTTCTTCTGAAAATCAATTATACGTTAGTTGCCAAGATACACCAAAACGATCCTGAATCCAGGCAAATTTCTTAGAAAATCCATAATTATTAAGTGGCATTAAAGCTTGTCCACCTTCTAAAATTTGAGCAACTAGACTGTCGATTTCTTCTTCAGACTCACATTCCATAAAAATAGAAGTTGACGGTGTAAATGTAAAGTTATGCTGTATTACACTATCATTCACCATCATTTTCAAACCTTTTAAATAAAGAACAGCCATCGCAATCTGTTGTGAGTTTTCCATGTAAGTTAAGCTTTCCACCTGTAATTCTGAAAACCATTGTTGATATTGCTGAATAGCTTCATTGGCTTGTCCCTGAAACATTAAAAATGTAGTGGCACTTTTCATTTATTTAACTCCCCTTCATATTTTGTAATCCATTGTGCTGGTGTCATTTTCGCAACTAGCTCACCTATTAATTCATACGGAATATTTTTAGTGCTTGTAAAACGAATACAGCTTTTCCCCATATTGAGTTTCGTCGGTACTCGTTTCGCATACTCCTCTTGGAACCACGAGAGTAACGCTTGATCTGCATAAATGCCCATATGATAAACTGCAATATGACGTTTCTGTGCAGCAAGACTTATAAAGGGCAAGGGAGTTTTGGGCGTGACATGATAGCCCTTCGGATAAGTAGTTAGTGGAACAACATAGCTTACCATGTCATAATACATGCTTTCTTCAAAACCCTCTGGTAAATTGCTTTCTACCACATCCACAAGTTTGGCGAAACTCTCCTGCCATTTTTCATCCACTTGTTCAATATATGAGTTCTTCATTCTCTGCCCTCTTTTCAACATAGTAGTGTGTGTTTTTATTAATTAGAAAACTCATTCCATAACATAGAATTGATTTCCTTACCGACTAAGTATTTAATCGCTCCGCTACATAATAAATCCTAATTGCTGTCTTATTTCACAAACTAGGCTAATCATAGGATTGCCAATTACAATGAATATAGCATCATTTAAAGGAATCAATAAAGCCTCTTTGTAATTTATGCTTTACCTTCCGCCTTTGCTTTTCGGTATAATTCCTTTGTTTTGTAGCCTAATCTAATAATTTCGCGCATTTCCTCTAAACGTGCTACTTGCGTCTCTTCCTTTTTCGCACTATAGATATATCGGGCCCAGTCCTTTTGATAACCCGGTGTTAATCCATCATAAAATATTAAATCATCCGGATTTTCCGCAAGTGAATCACGCAATTGAGGAATCATACCTTCATAGTCACTAACGCACTGACTACTCGCTGTCTTCTTCTTGCCGCGTCCCTTGCCATCTCTCTTTATACTTACTATAGAAAATGTCTCATCTAATGACATAAGACTTGCAAATTTATAATCACTGCCAACAATGTATTTTTCCTCGTCCACTTGAATTGCTGGGAAGATTTCATCGCGGTGGATAAACTGATCATACTTCTTATTACCTTTTTTCGGATAAACAAAAAATAAATAACCTTGTTCCGTAAGAGTGTTTAACTTTAGTACATTTTGTAAATACGTTACCATTTCATCAATAGTAAACACAAAGGCAATTATTCGATCATGAGGTGCGTTCCCTGTTTGAGCTATTCCCTCTAATTGCATCTCCTCTGGTTGATTATGAATGGCAATGGATAGTCCATCCTTAATTTTAAATTTCTTTTGCATAGTTTTGACACCTCTTCTAATTATCAATACAATTTTCTCTTAGTTTTGATAGTATAGCTGATTTAGTGCCATTTTCGTACAAAAAAACGCTCGAATATTCTCGAGCGTTTAAGATTGAGATAAGCTATTTAATTTTTGTAGCCGTAACTATCCCTCTAATAATCGGAATGGCCATTACAATTAACACCGCTGGTAGAAACCACCAACCAAGACTCTCTGCCTCTCCAAGTGCAATACGTACCATTTGGAATGATATAGCTGTAAATATAATTAGACAAAGGTTTTTTATTTCATTCAATATTTTTCGGCTATTTAAATAAAATGCCTCTACATTACTTTCATTTAAGCGTGCTGGGTAATTATGAATATGCGGAATTTTTTCAAGGAGCCCTAGTAATATCCACAGCAATATTCCGATAAACGGAAGGATGAGTAACTCTATTTTCGAACCCCACCGATTAACTTCTCCTGCACCATTAAAATGACCTGGAATCTTTTCGGGTAGTTGACCCCACATTACAATAATATAAAGGATGGACAGTACAAATAACCCGCCACCGATGAAATCCCAAATTTTTTCATATCTTGTTTTCGGCAATTTCAAAATTGGCCTATACATCTTCCCACATCCTTACTTGTTCCTTTATTCATTTTACGTTACTACAGTTCAATTAGTTTCAAATTTATGTAAATTGTCATAATTTTCGAGATTCACAGGTAACTATCCGCCTTTACTTACTGTAAAAAAGCGAATCATTCAACTTTTTTATCATTCTACCCGCGACTAATCACCTTATTATCCCTATTACATATTGTAAAAATAATCACAATACTTTGTAAAATTCGTATAATCTGATATAAATGGTATATACATATTTCACTTTTTTGTAACATTTCTACTAAATTACTGAGAAAGGGAACAACAACTATGCGATTTACTATCTACAAGAAGTTAGTACTCGGTTTTTTTATTGTTATTTTAGTATTAGTTGGAACAATCGGATTAAATTTTAAACAGCTTAATGCAGTAAACAAAACATATCGTGTGTTACTCGAAGAACAAACAACTAAATCTATTAGTATTCAAGAGCTACGCGCAATTGCTAAACAAGAAATTGTAAATATCAGAGGTTATCTATTACTTGGTAACGAGCAAAATTTTCAAAGTAATACGGCTTCACGTGAAGAATTTAAAAAGAAATATGATGAATTAAAGGCTTCGTTCGATTCTCAAAAATCTATTGAGTTATTAGAGGCAATCAATAAAAGCGAGCAAGATGTCCAACAGTTCGCAGATCGAATGTTTTCATTAAAGGATGCTGGAGAAACAGAGCAATACGAAAAGCTCGATAGTACACAAGGCCGCCTACTTATTAAACAATTCGATAACCGTGTGGCTAACCTTGCTAACTACCAAGATGAATATATAAAAGGACAAATAGCTGCTACATCAAAAGAAATACAATCCATTAAATTTCAAATGATTATTCTTGGCGTTTTTGCCGTCGTCATTAGTCTGATAATTGCTATGGTCATGGGAAGCCTTATCTCCCGCCCTATCAAAGGTATGGCAAAAGCTGCGAAAAAGATCGCTGATGGCGATTTAACAGCTGAGCAAATTCACATTAAAAATCGTGATGAGGTAGGTGATTTAGCAATTGCCTTTAATCAAATGGCGGTAAATTTAAAGGATCTTATTACAAATGTACGTCATAATACTGTACAAGTAAGTGGGTCTGCCGCTGAATTAACTGCAAGCGCTGAACAAACAATCCAAGCGACAGAACAAATCACTTCCTCTATACAAGAAGTTGCAAGTGGCTCCGAGGCCCAAGGAAAAAATGCTACTGAAAGTTCAGCAGCTATGAAAACTATGACAAAAGGCATTCAACAATTGGCTGCGACGACAGCTGCCGTTTCAGAGCTTGCTATAGAAACAAATACTGAAGCTAATAAAGGAAATGAATCGCTACACCGTGTTATTACACAGATGGACACAATTAATTTAGCGGTTTTAGAATCTGCTAGCGTCGTGAAAAATTTAGGAAATCATTCCATTGAAATCGGAAATATTATTGGTCTCATCACAGACATCGCTGAGCAAACAAATTTACTAGCACTGAATGCTGCAATTGAGGCAGCACGTGCAGGGGATCATGGTCGCGGCTTTGCAGTAGTCGCGGATGAAGTAAAGAAGTTAGCGGAGCAATCTAAGCAATCTGCTGAACAAATTGCAAGTCTGATTTCAGATATACAACAGGATACAAACCGTGCCGTAACTGTTATGGATACCGGTACACAAGAGGTAAAAGTCGGTATTCAAGTAGTAAAAGTAGCTGAGGAAGGCTTCTCAAAAATCGTTGAACTGATCGAACAAGTATCCCACCAAATTCAAGAAGCAACAACTGTTTCAGAAGAAATGTCATCAAGCGCTGAGCAAATTTACGCATCCTTCGATGAAATTGCAACAATCGCACAGATGTCCTCTTCAAACCTACAAAATGTAGCTTCTGCTTCTGAGGAACAACTAGCGACTATTGAAGAAGTTGCCGCTTCTGCTGCCACACTATCAAACATGGCCGAGGAATTACAAACACAGGTTTCGCGTTTTAAGGTGGATTAAGGAATTTGGTAAAGTTTCTATAATAGCTAATTATCATAACGTGGGGTTGATTTCCGTTCCGACTAGGCGCTTTCCTGGGGGCGTCCGATGAGCCCCAAGGAGTCGCCTAGCCTCCACTCCAATCAACTTGAATACATTGCATGCATTTTAACAATATTATGCCTCGAAGCACCACGACTATAGTTAAACGTATGAGCTGTTTTCAAAGTATCTACCTGGTAAAATACAGAAAACCATTGATTCTACGAGTGCAAAGTCAGCTCATGAAACAAATATATTTATCCTTTTCTTTTTAAAAACCAAAATAGTATAGCTACTATGAAAAGAACAAATGGTGTGAGTCCAATATATTTAAAAGCATTTACTGCTCCAAAAAAATAATATGCTATAGGCAAAAATGAAATTGTACTAATCAGCATAAAAACCCAAGACTTTTTAAAAATACCTACTATTAATGTAACACCAGAAATGAAAAACGAGAGCTGCCAAAGGAACAAAATTGTGTTAGGATCTACCATATTACCTTCTCCTTTTTAACATCTTCCTATATGAGAACGGACTCTGATTATCCCTAGATGGTATCTATCGATGACATTCATTGTATGTGTACTGGAATCTTCGATCTATGAAGGATTCCCAATACAAGTAGCACAGGAATCTAATCAGTTAAAGCCTCTTCTTTGTACTTTTCATTTAGCACACTTAACATCTTAATTATTGCCGTCTCCTCACTTGATACTTGTAAAGACGCAATCTCACGTACTTTATGTTCACCTACACAAACGCTTTCTTTCGCCTTTGCAAACATGGACGCATCATTCGCATCATTACCAAACGCGACAAATTCACCTTCAGCGATACCTAGCTTCGTCAGGCCACTCCATTTATCTATGCCGTTCGGGCTCATATCTACAATATTTTCGGATGTATGTTCATATAACGAGATTGGTAGTTTTTTTAGCTCATCTACTATTTCTTTGCGTTGCTCTCCAGGAAATAATACAACTTTCACTATAGCCTTCAAATCCTGCAATGACACGTTTTTCGCAAGCTTTAGCGGATCTAAATTTTGATAAATTGGATGTGCCTCACTTCCTGTATATGCATAATCCCAATCACCGTCTATTAAATACAGCAATCGAAATGCTGTAATAATATTTTGAATCTCTTCTACAATTATTGCTTCAAATGCTGTTACTTCAATAATTTCTCCGTTCCGTGCAACAAATGCACCATTTCCCCCAACCATTGAAAACTTTCGCATTGTTTCAGGTAATACTGGTAGTAAATCACGAATCGGACGAGCTGATGCAAAAATGATTTCATGCCCGTTTTCGATGCAAGCTTCTAGAGCATTAGTAATTCCCTCACTTAATGGTTGACCCTTAAAGCAAATTGTACCGTCCAAATCAAATACAAATTTCATTGTCACGCCCTCTTTCTAAACTGTTAATTACCCCTTTATTATTACATAAATACTTACATTTATTGCGAAAAATAATGATTATCGCCAACACGTGGTTGATTTCCGTTCCGACTGGACGCTTTCCCAAGGGCATCCGATGAACCCCTTCGCTGCAGGGTCTCGGGCCAACAGAAGTCTTTTGCGCGAAAGCGTAGTGCTAACGAAGCGTCAGCAAAAGGGTTTCATTCTGTGCGAAAACGTAGTGCAACGAAGTGACAGCAAAAGGGTTTTATCTGCGCGAAAGCGAAGCGGAAGCGGCAACAGCACCGATGTTGGTCACGAAGGCGTATCACAGGACGTGATGGTTTTAGCCTTCGTTCCTCTAAATCGCTAATCACCAAGGAGTCGCCCACCGTAAAGTGATAATAAAGTTATTTAATTTTGATATAAAAATATAAGAGCCTCACTACAATTCATATTGTAGTAAGGCTTTTCAAAGTTGTTTAATTTCTAACCATTTAAATGTGTTTGTACACAAAAATCAATAATAAAGTAGTTTACTTCTTGTTGAACTAACACCCTCGTTTGTTTACGTGTAATATTTCACAATGAATTTATAAAACGTTGATGGATTAACGAGACAAAGTTCTCCTTTTCCACGTCGCTTTTCAAATTTTGGCTTAGCACTAAATCTCCTAGGGTATCGTCAGTTTCGAAAATCCGTTGATTTTGCTGATAGTATTGTAGCATTTTAGGCTACTCTTTACTTAGTTTTTCCATTTTCGATTGGATTTTATATTCCTTTGTCCCAAAGCCTAGTGACGTCTAGCTTGTAAACACTAAATCAATAACTACGTCAAAAATAATCACCCTTCATCAAATCCTAAATTAATTGGCTCTAATGGCAAGTTTTCTTCTTGACCAAGCATATTAGTTGATGTAACAGATAAATCTACTTCTTCAAACTTAAATCCATCAGCCCACACTTTACCTGTTCCTATTAATAGAACACCGAAGTGAATAGAAGCACTTTCTTTTGGTACATCTAATACAATCGAATAGAAGTTCCAGTCCGTTGTACCCTGAATAGGTCTATTATCCATGTTATCAAACTGAATCACATCACCTGTACTATTATCTACTCTACACCAAACTCCACATTTTACAACTTCGTCTGTTTTTAAGAAACAAGACACTTTTATACGTTTTCCTAACCAATATTCTGCTGAAAAACTTTGCATCATTGTCCCGAATTTACCTTCACCTACATCTGTTTTCGAAGACAGTAAACCTGATTTCATGCCCGTATGAAATACTTGTCCATCGGCTTTCATTTCATAGAAAGTTGGGTGTGAACCACTTAAAATCCATCCTTTAATTGTCGTTAAATCACTCATATCTTTTTCCTCCGTCCCTTGAAGTGTTCGCATGATTTTGCGATATTTGCCAGGCGGCATTTTATATAGCTCTTTAAAAGAACGTGTGAATGCTTCTTGTGATTGATAGCGTAACTCAAACGCAATTTGAAGAATCGATTCATCTGAATATAATAAATACATTGCTGCTGTTGCCAATCTTCGTTTTCGAATATATTCACTTATCGTCAATCCAGTTTCTTGTTTGAAAATACGTGATAAATGAAATTTTGAATAGCCGATATGCGATGCATAATCATCTAACTGCCAATCATCTAATAAACACTCTTCTAAAGAACAAATTACATCTTGAGTTACTTCGCTATACATATTGCTCACCTCACTTCCTAATTTTAGAGGATTTATACTATTGTTTTTTGATATTAATTGCTATCTTACTACTCTTTCTATAATTGAGTAAATATTACAGTAAGTGCGATTCAATTTGTTTCACTATGTAACAACTTTACTACTTTATTCAAACTTGATAATCAATCATTATATAGCTTCTGTCGTCATTAATTTAATTAGCTGTTTATAGTAAGTATGGTTTTCTTGAAGTTCCTCATGTTTTCCAGAACCAGTAATCAGACCATCCTCAAACACTAGAATTTGATCCGCATGTGTAATTGTCGATAAGCGATGTGCAATAATAACCGTTGTACGTTCTTTCATTACATGCTCGAATGCCTTTTGTACTTCTCTCTCGGAGTCATTATCAAGGTTAGATGTTGCTTCATCTAATAATAATATCGCTGGCTTTCGAAATAATGCACGTGCTATCGCTATCCGTTGCCTTTGCCCACCTGATAATTTAATGCCTCCCTCCCCTACTTCTGTTTCTAACCCTTTTTCAAATTGTTGAACAAAATCCCATGCATAAGCGTTTTTTAATGCCTCTATAATATCTGCTTCTAAAACGTCGCTTTTGCCATAAGCTACATTATCTCGAATTGTTCCATTCATGAGTGGTGCTTCTTGCGATACATAACCAAATAAACTGCGCCACTGCTTTAAATCAATACTTTCAATAGGCTGTTTTCCAAATCGAATAGTACCATCTGTTACATCATAAAATTGTTCTATTAATGAAAACATTGTGGTCTTTCCTCCCCCACTAGCGCTAACCAATGCGGTTGTTTTTCCTGCTGGAATCGTAAAGGAAATACCTTTTAAAATAGGATTATCATTGTATTGAAATGCAACATTTTCAAAAGCAATCGACTCATTGGAAGACGAAATAGTATTCATCCCATGCCCTTCGATTGGTTCGTTCAAAATTTCTTGTAATCGTTCTGTTGCCCCCATCGCTTTTTGAAGTGCAGTGAAAAATGTTGCCATTTGCGTAAATGGTACAATAATTTGCACAAGGTAAATCATAATCGCTACAAGTTCACCTGCTGAAATCGTACCTGTTGCTACTTTTGCGCCACCATAGCCAAATAATAAAATGAGTATAACCATCATAATGAACGTCATAATCGGTGATAAAACAGCTAAAATTTTCGCTTCTTTCAATCCAAATCGATACAAATGATGAATTTTTTCTTCTCCATTTTGCTGCTCAAAATCTTCTGTTTGCGAAGTTTTCACAAGTCGAATATTCGTTAATACACGCCCCAACTGTCCAGTAAAACTAGCAAGCTCGTCTTGATTTGCTTTCGCGATTTTATGAATACGTTGTCCAAGAGGCAGTGTCAATAAAATTGCTAGCGGAACTGAAATTAGCATCAGTAGTGTCATTTTCCAATCAATGATGATTAATATTGTTACTGCACCAACAATAGCAAATAAACCCGAAATAAAACTAATCAAATGATCTGTAATAAGCTCCTTAATAATATTAGAATCTTGCGTAATTCTGCTCATTGTTTCACCAGATTCATGTGCATCAAAATAAGGAATACGTAACCGTAAAACATGTGCCCATACCGTATTGCGCAAATTAGCCACAATTCTTTCCCCAAGCTTACGCATCATGTAAAACGTTACTCCACTCAGTACAGCTTGGAAAATCAGAAATGTACCTACTAATAAAATCGACTGCAATGAAAAGCCAATCGTTGAAAAATCATTAATCATTCTCATCGTAACTAAGGGAACAGCCAACCCGATAAGTGTTTCAACGATACTTAGTAAAAGAGTACCTATCGTGAGTGGCTTCGACAATCGACTACTATTAACAAGCTGCCAAATTCCTCTTACAGAATTATTCATCATCCACACCTCCATGCATCCCAAGTCTTTCAGCCTGCGAAATCAACCACTCTTCCTCTTCCTTTGTAAAGGGTGAAGGAAATAACCATTCATTTAGTTGAATATCCTCATCTTCCTTTAATACTTCTACTAACTCTTCTACTATATCTTGTGGAATTAGTGAGAAAAACTGCTCGATTAACGATTTCAAATATTCGTCTTGAGTCGGTTGAATGTAAGCCTGCTTCAACTGATTTGCTAAATCTATGTATGTTTGATTTAATTCAATAATATTCATTCCGAAAAAGTCAAATAGGCGCTCTACCAACTCATCAGGTAATATACTTCGTAAATAATTCTTTTGTTCATCCTCTTTTAGTAAGTTAAAAATCACCGTTAAAAAAATTGATGTATCAATTATTTCACTTTGTTTTCCTATTTCAATCGCATGATCCAAGCTCGCAATAACACGATCAATTTGGTTTCGCCTCTTCTCTAGTTGTAGTTTTTGAAACATTAATGATTCTATTAGCTGCTGTTCCCCATTCCGTAAAAAATCTTCAATCTCCTCCAATGAGTAATCTAAATATTTTAATGTTACTATTTTTTGAATTGTTTCAATGTTACCGTCATTGTAATAACGATGACCCGAATCTGAAATAAAACATGGTTCTAGCAATCCCTTTTCACTATAAAATCGTAACGCTCGTACCGTTAGCCCCGTCTTCTTCGCAAATTGACCAATTGAATACATATTTTCATCTCCCTTTTCTTCAGTATAAAATCTACCGTTACGTCAGATGCAACTACTTTAATTCACTTTACAAAAAAAATAAATGACCCTCCATTAAGACTGAAAAGAAATAATTTTTAGAATATTGTTGACATTATTGAGATATCGAAGTATGATTGCTTTCAACAACACATTGTAGGCCAAGATTGGAAATAGTAGAAATGCAAGTGTACTTGTAGAGAGTCGGTGGTTGGTGCAAACCGATAGGCACACATTTTGAACTCGTCCATGAGCCACTCCCTGAACTTTAAGTAAGGGACGTCGGTTTCCTCCGTTAACGGGATAGACAGTGATGGCTGTCGATAAGGGGACTTTTTCTGTCATGAGAAAGTCAATTAGAGTGGTACCGCGAGCATAAACTCGTCTCTATATTTTTATATAGAGGCGGGTTTTTTTGTTTTTATTTTATTGGCCTAGGTGTGGATTTCGTCTCTATTGTGCAAGGCTGAGACATTATCAATATAATGACAACTACTACAAAAGGAGTGTTTGAAAATGGGAAGAAAAATTTGGGTGTTTGATACAACTTTACGTGACGGCGAGCAAGTGCCTGGTGCAAAACTGAATTTATACGAAAAAGTAGAGATTGCACAGCAACTCAAAAAATTAGGCGTCGATATTATCGAGGCTGGTTTCCCGGCTTCATCACAAGGGGATTTTGATGCAGTTAAAGCTGTCGCACAAAAAGTTGGTCATACAAATGACATTATGATTACTGCTTTAGCACGTGCTGTACAGGCAGATATTGATGCTGTTTATAACGCTGTAAAATACGCTGAAAATCCGATGATTCATATGGTGCTTGGTACTTCTGATATTCATGTTGAGAAAAAATTTAGCAAATCCAAGGATCAAATTCTACAAATTGGCGTTGATGCAGTAAAATATGCGAAAACTCTTCTACCACAAGTCCAATATTCAACAGAAGACGCATCTCGCTCTGATTTTGAGTATCTTTGGAAGACCATTGAAGCTGTGATGAAGGCTGGCGCAACAATGATTAATGTACCTGACACAGTAGGCTTTGCAGAACCAGAAGAGTTTGGAGCGATGATTTATAAACTAAATGATCGTATGAAAAACTTAGACGATAGCGTTTTGTTAAGTGTTCATTGCCACAATGATCTTGGTATGGCAACTGCTAACACGCTTGCTGCGATTAAAAACGGCGCAGATAAAGTAGAATGTACGATTAACGGCATTGGTGAACGCGCAGGAAATGCAGCATTAGAAGAAGTCGTTATGGCGTTGAAAACACGCGGCTCTGTTTACAATGCTGAGACCCGTATTAACACAAAAGAAATTATGAATACGTCTCGTCTCGTTTCAAGCTTTATGGGCTTAGACGTACAAGTAAACAAAGCGATTACTGGGGATAATGCTTTTGCCCATTCATCTGGTATTCATCAAGATGGCCTTCTTAAATCTCGTGATGCCTATGAAATTGTCCATCCAGAAGATGTAGGTCTAGACGATATGGAGTTAGTCCTAACAGCTCGCTCTGGGCGTCACGCGGTGAAAAACGCCCTTGAAAAACTGGGCTTTTCAAATCTTTCAGCGGAGGAATTCGAAGGAATATTCGAAGGTTTCTTGAAGTTAGCAGATGCAAAGAAAGAAGTTTACGATCACGATTTATATGTTATTGTTGAAAGCTATTATGAAAAACATGACGCAAACAATGCCAATGCCACTCATTACAGTGATCAGTTCTTCGACTTCGATGATCTACAAGTCGTCAGCAACGCAAGCTTCCCTTCAGCAAGCGTGAAAGTACGTAAAGGTGGCGAAGTATTTAAAGCAAGTGCAGTTGGCTCAGGTCCAATTGATGCCCTATATTCAGCCATCGCAGAAATTACAAACATGGATGTGAAACTTGTAGAATATAATATCAATAGCGTTTCTCGTGGTAAAGAAGCGCTTGGAAAAGTAAAAATTACAATCGAGTATGAAGGTGAAAAATATATCGCAAAAGCTGCAGATACAGATATTTTAAAAGCGAGTGCGCTAGCTTATATTAATGCGATCAATAGTATTGTTGTTGCTAAATTAACGCCTGTTATGAATTAAATAGTTGAAAGCAGTATGACACTATTGAGTCATACTGCTTTATTTTTCCTATCGACTACCCTCTACTAACTTTCGATATTCCTCTTCAATCAATTCAACATCAAGACGTTCAAACAGTGGTGTCACTTCGCTAATGCTTACTGGTAAGTCCACTTGCTCATGCCACATCACTTCATTGATTCCTAACATTTTTCTCACCTTCTCAGCTGAAAACGGTAAAAATGGATGTAATAGCTGTCCAAGGTTAGCGATGATATAAACACATGTTGCCAGTGTTCGATTTCCAGCTTCAACATTCTCTTTCACCTGTAGCCATGGCTGCTGCTCGTCAAAATAGCGATTAGCCGCACGAATATATTCAAAAACAGCCTCTAATGCTTGCTTAAAATGACCCGCTTCTATATGATTCCCAACATCATTAAACAGCTGAATCGTGTGTTTTCGAATGGTATTATCTACTTCGGCATGAGGCACTTTACTACTAAACGATTTTTCTAAAAACTTCAATGTTCGATTGACAAAATTACCATAAGCGCCAAGTAATTCGCCATTATGGCTATAAATAAATTCTCGCCAAGAGAAATCCGTATCGCGATTTTCTGGCGCATTCATTGTTAAAAAATATCGAATGGAATCTGCATCGTATCGACTCAAAATATACGGCACCCATACCGCCCAGTTTTGGCTCGTCGATAATTTTCGTTTTTCTAATGTTAAATATTCGTTCGATACAATATGTGTAGGTAAGGCCTTTGCCCCTATCCCCATAAGAATGGCTGGCCATATAACTGTATGGAACGGGATATTATCTTTACCATGCACATAATACGAAATTGTTTCTTTATTCCACAAATCTTCAATCGCTATTTGATGTTGCTTCGCCCATTCAATACTCGCTGTTAAGTAACCTGCTACTGCTTCAATCCACACATATATTTTTTTGCCTTCAAAACCTGGTACCGGCACATCGATACCATTTGGCAAATCCCTCGTTACAGCACGGTCAGGGACCCCTTCTGCCAAATAACGTTCTGTTAAACCTAAAGCATTGTCTCGCCAGCGTTTTTCCGCCTTTGCCCCCGCTAAATAAGTCTCCAACCTCCCTTGAAACTGACTAAAAGCAAAATAAAAATGTTCTGTCTCCCTGATAACTGGTTTATTTCCACAAATTTTACAGCTCTTATCAATTAAATCAAGCGGGTCTAAAATGGTTGAGCAATTATCACATTGGTCACCACGCGCCTTCGCACCACAGTTTGGACAAATCCCCTCTACAAATCGATCAGGCAGAAACTGCTTGTCCGTTTCACAATAGGCTTGTTCAATTTTCTTTTTGTATAAAAAATTGTTCGCTAGTAGCTGTAAAAAAATCGTTTGAACAGATTCATGATGGTGCTGCGCATCTGTTCGCGTATACAAATCATAAGTAAATCCTAAATCATTGAAGCATCTTGTAAATTCCTCGTGATAATGATTAGCAATTGCTTCCGTTGTCGTGTTTTCCTGTGCAGCCCGAATAGAAATCGGCGTGCCATTACAGTCACTTCCCGAAACATATAAAACCTTCTCGCCCTTTTGTCGGTAATATCTAGCCAAAATATCACCTGGTAATAATGCGGCAACATGCCCTAAATGCAAAGAACCATTTGCATATGGCCACGCGCCTCCAATAACAATTGTCATCCTAAGTTGCTCCCCTCTAAAATCTGTAAAAAAGTGTATAAAAAAACGCCCTAATCAAAAATTGATTAGGACGAGTATACCCGTGTTACCACCTATATTTACAAATAGCTCACACTATTTGCCTCCATCAGTGCGTCTCATTTCAAATTTCAATGAGAGATACTGCCGCTGTTATAACGAGTGCCCATCTCGTCGTAATCTACTCGCAAACTTGCTTTCGGTACGAAGCTCAAAGGTCATTTTCAAAAGGGATCATTTACCTCATTTCCACCAACAGAGGCTCTCTATATAATGCTTCTCCAATTTACTTTTCCTTATCAATGCTTTTACTATAGATTTCCACCCATTTTACTCTTTCTTCTTTTAAATTGCAATGCATGTCGATAAATATCTGAAAATTCCCGATAAGACAAAAAAGTTGGGTGATAAATCAGAGAATGTAGTCGATAAAATTTTATCCTAGCTTTAAATCAAGTAGCTCATTTAAATCATCGATGACTATGTCTGCTTTCTGTAATTCTGTGTCCTGCGCAAAGTCGAAACGAACACCAACAGAGAGTAACTGATTGTCATGGGCTGCTTGAATATCAGAAGAACGATCTCCTACAACTGCTCCGCGTTCAATGGCATTTTCCTCGATGACCTTTTTCACTAAATCAGATTTATGACCGCTCGAAATGGACTGAATACTATATGTATCTTTGATAAAACGTTGTAATTGATAGGTTTCTACTATTGCTTGTAAATACTCTGTTTGCCCATTACTGGCAATGAATAAATTATAGTTTTCTGCCAACGTAGCAAGTGTTTGCTCTGCATTTGGATACAATGCGCCCTGGCGATTACGTATTTGTTCAATAAGCTTAACATGGAATAATGCGTTGCTTTCTTCACGTGTCTCTAGCGTGTGCATAGGACATAACGTTGCCCAGACAACAGGTAATGGGACCCCCATAATTTCACGGTATTTCTCTATTGGTGTTTCTCCCTGCCACAAGCCCTTTGCACGTAGCACATCGAACGTTGCCGACAGTGCTGGCTCTAATATTAGATTTGTTTGAAATAAAGTACCATCCATATCAAAAATAATAGCTTTTTTCATAAAATCACCCCTTCTACTATTATTACGTTTTCATTAGAAGGAGTGTTGCAACCATTAGACATCAAAAAACTCCATATGCATTTTTTCCTTCTTATAGTAGTCCAATCGGTCCTGTAAAGTCCCTGTATGAAATTCGAATTTATGACCATCTGGATCCGTGAAGTAAATCGATTTTTTATCTCGTGCATCTCTTTGTCTGCCTTCCAGAATGTTGACATTATGATGGACTAGCTTTTCATACATTTTGTCAAAATCGTCCTCCTGGATAGAAAACGCTATATGTGTATAGGATTGATGTATGTCATTGCGTGGGATATCCTTTTCTACATTCAGGGCAAGCCACAGCCCATTTACATCTAAATAGGCTGTAGTTCTACCCTTCACTAATAATTTTGCGTCAAAAACCTTTTCATAAAATGCGATGGATTCCTCTAAATTTGAAACTGAAAATAATAAATGATTTATGTTTTGGATTGTCATGCGTGTGCCCTCAACTTTGAAACTGCTGATAAAAGTGTGATTCTCGCTGATAACCGTTCATCCTCATATCAAGTTTCGTTTAATTTTATTTTTTACCTTTCTTCCCCTTCGCAATTTGCTTTGATTTACGTTGCTCATTTAGTTTTGCCTGTGCATTTGCTTTTCGTTCGATAAAAGCAAGCTCTCTTTGCAATTTAAAGTAGCTTTGGAGACGTGATTGTTCAAGCACACCATCTGTAATGGCTTGCTGTACAGCACAATGTGGTTCCTTCTTATGTGTACAATCCCTGTAACGACAGGCAGCAGAAAGTTCCTCAATATCCTGAAAACTAGAGGATAAGCTATCGCTTTGATCCCATAATTGTAGCTCTCGCATTCCAGGCGTATCAATTAAACATCCGCCACCTTGCAATAGAACTAACTCACGATGTGTTGTTGTATGGCGCCCCTTCGCATCATCTTCACGAATATCCGAAACCTTCATAAGTTCCTCAGCACTAAGAGCATTTGTTAAAGTGGATTTCCCTGCGCCAGAAGAGCCAAGCAATGCTCCTGTCACACCTTCCGTAAATAGCGCACGAATATCCTCTATGCCCTCGCCTGACAAAGCACTAGTTACAAAAACATCCACACCAAACGCTACAGACTCAACCTCACGTATTTTACTAGAAATATCTTCACAGAGATCAGCCTTCGTCAATATAACGATTGGTTTCGCACCCGAATCCCACGCAGCTACTAAATAGCGTTCTAAACGACGAATATTAAAGTCTGCATTTAAGCTCATAACGAGAAGTACGATATCAACGTTCGATGCTACAATCTGCTCTTGTATTTCCAGCCCCGCGGCCTTGCGGGAAAAAACTGATTTTCGTGTAAACAATTTATGAATAATCGCCTTTTCCTCACCCGGCATTTTCTCCACTAGCACCCAATCCCCTACCGCAGGGAAATCTTCACGTGCTAATGATGTATACGCGTAATGTCCAGCAATCGTGGCTAGCCACTCTCCTTCTTCTGCCAGCACACGATAGGAATGCTTATGCTCTAAAGTAACCCTAGCCGGCACACAATTCGTCAGCTTAGCCTCCTGTTTAAATCCAGTCATTTGCTCTTCAAAATATGTTGAAAATCCTAAAGTTGTTAAATTCAATTTGTTTTCCTCCTAAATGTGAATATCCTTTGTAATCAATTGATAATAAACAAAAAAACCTTGTCTCTGCGCAATTCGGCAGTTACAAGGTTCACAGGCACATTTAAGAGAATATACAAATCACCACAATTGTGAATTAAATACACTACGTGGTCAATTTATATATTTTAGGCGTGTGAAACTGAACAAACCGAATTGCAGTTCGTTAAAAACGGATCTATTCATCATGTCACATCACCTACTTCCGATTTAGTTGTTCTCAATGTAGCAAAATATTCTTAAATTGTCAATTAAATTCTAACAAGCATGTATCCCCTCCCCTCCTGCATACAATAAACCAGTCCACTATTTATGAAGGAGATGTTGAATTGTCAAAAATCATTTCTATCAGTACATACCAACCACCGTACACATTACAACAGACAAATGCCGAGGAGCTAACAAAGGAGCTTTTCCATGCAAAAATCCCTAAATTAGAACGCTACTTAAAAGTTTTTGAGAATGGTGGTATTGCAACACGCCATTTTTGTGTACCGCCTGAATGGCATCGTACTGATCATTCCTTTGAAGAACGTAACGATTTATATATTGAACTAGCTACACAATATAGCGTTGATGTCATTCAAGCCTGTTTACAAAATGAAGCGTTTTTACAATCACCGGTTTCTCCTAAAGACATTGATGCCATTATTTTTGTAAGTAGCACTGGTATTTCCACACCAAGTATTGATGCACGAGTTATGAATAAACTTCCTTTTTCAGACAGACTTAAACGTATTCCACTTTGGGGACTTGGCTGTGCTGGTGGTGCGGCCGGTGTTAGTAGAGCCTATGATTTTTGTCGTGCCCATCCAGAAGCAAAAGTTCTTGTCGTTTGTGTTGAGCTTTGTAGTCTAACCTTTCAGCCAAATGATTTTTCAAAAAGCAATTTAATTGGTGCCTCTCTTTTTGCAGATGGAGCCGCATGTATACTCGTCTGTGGAGATGAAGTGAATATCGAAGTAAAGAAACCACTACCTGCTATTATCGGGACTGGCTCTAAATGGATGCCCGATTCAGAAAATGTTATGGGCTGGAATATTAAAAACAATGGACTCCATGTCGTTTTTCAGAAAAGTATTCCTGCCATAATCACCAATTGGCTCGGCCCATTCATTGAGCAATTTTTGTTGGAACACGAACTATACAGTGAACAGCTTAACCATTTCATTGCACATCCTGGCGGTAAAAAAGTGTTAAAAGCTTATGAAGATACTCTGTATTTAGCTTCCAAAAAAACCGATATTTCTCGGGAAATATTGAAATTTCATGGAAATATGTCATCTCCTACGGTGCTATATGTATTGGAGCAATTTATGTTAAACGAAGGACAAGTAGAGGATACTGGTTTGCTCGTCGCTCTCGGCCCTGGCTTCTGTGCTGAAGCTGTATTACTTAAATGGAGGGAGTAGCATGATTATTTATATTATTTTGATCCTCGTCATTCTACAAAGATTGACAGAAGTTTTCATTGCAAAACGCAATGAAAGATGGATGCTTTCACAAGGGGCATATGAAGTTGGTTCTTCTCATTATCCATATATGGTTTCTTTGCACACCGGTTTCTTCCTATTTTTAATTATTGAAGTCATTACTAATCATAAAAGTTTATCGCCTCTATTTCCGTTATTATTCTTATTATTTATTGCCGTTCAAATATTACGCATTTGGTGTATCCGTTCATTAGGGTCTTTTTGGAACACAAAAATACTCATATTGCCGGATGCAAAAGTTGTACGGAAAGGTCCTTACACATTTATGCGTCATCCAAATTACGCTGTAGTTTGCTTAGAAATTATTCTACTGCCATTAATGTTTCAAGCATATTTCACAGCATTTTGCTTTACACTCTTAAATGTAACAATGCTGTCTGTGCGCATTCCAATTGAGGAAAAAGCTTTGCGAGATGCTACAAATTATAATCATGTATTTCAAAAGAAGATTTCGGAATCCTAATTTATTAAAAGTCAATAACTAATTCGTTTAAGTTG
Organism: Lysinibacillus sp. NPDC056185; assembly: GCF_047737915.1. Classification (NCBI taxonomy): domain Bacteria; kingdom Bacillati; phylum Bacillota; class Bacilli; order Caryophanales; family Bacillaceae; genus Lysinibacillus; species Lysinibacillus sp. NPDC056185. The sequence continues at coordinate 109,485 of NZ_JBLLLQ010000003.1, read as the reverse complement.
TTATCTTAGTTAATTTATTAGAATGTTGCACATTTTAATGACTCTTTTAAGACGGCATCCATCTATATGATGTCGTCCTGTTCATTCCTATACTTGCAGTTTTATAGAAAAGATTGATTAAAATCATCTCCCCTCTAGAGATTTCTTAGTTGAGGGATGGGGAGTTTTAGGTTTTATCCTTTTAGATAAAGCTCAAATAATTAGTGATACCCAATTAAGTAGTTATACCGTTTTCCCCTGGTTTAACGTTCCAAGATGTTTCTGAATGACTATTATATTATGATATGTAGAGAACCCTGTAGCTCATCGGAGAATTTGCGATAAGCTACAGGGTTCCTTTATTTTACGAGAAATTTTTTAATATATTTAATTACTCTGTAATCAGTATCGCCGCTGGGGTGTTAAGCGAGCCAGCTGTAGAAGTATAGACTGGATGTGTAACACTAGTTCCTTTAGGTACAGTAAATGTAGCAATCCGAACACCTTGGGTATTGGAAGACAGTGTAGGAATACCTTGAGTTGTACCGTTGTTCCAACGTACAGCACCGCCGTATGGACCTCCACGACCTGTCAAATATACCTTTAATGTCTTATCGGCTTGAGTTGGGTTTTTGAAAGTGATATTCGCCTTGTAAATAACACCATAATGCCCCTTATTAGTTGCTACAGCATCACCAGGCGAATAGCTAGTGTCTTTAGTCATTAAGTTGTCATTATCTCCATTATTTATGGAGAAACTTTTATTGCCGTCTCCGACAGTATATAGAGCAGCAGAGCCACCTGAAGTACCAAAGCCGTCGATATTGGAAAAGTTCCAAGAACCACGCGGATGAGTCCCAACTGGTGACACAACTGCATTTTGATTACTACGAAGATCGGCAGTAGTACTTTTAGCAGCTACTGTTCTGACTTTATAAGACATTGCAGAACTAGACGATAAAGTAAACTCAATAATTCCACCTACCAAATAACCATTTGGTACTTTCCATTCTTTAACTAATCCAACTTTCCCCGCTGCAATGGAACTATCAACCGGAGAACTAGGAGTTAATGTATTCCCGAGTAAAGCTTTTGCGGCACATTTCCCATGAGCTACAAAGCCGGTAATAGTATCGATACAGTCTTTAACACCAGAGACTTTATAAGTACTGCCACTTGAACCATTACCAATGGTAACACCGAACTTGATAGTCGCACCCGTGTTATTTAGATGCCAAACAAACATCCGATAAGTTACACTCAATAATCCAGGTGCAGTATCTGCCCAAAGCGTTGCATAACCATTAGTAAATGGAACAGAGCTACTAATAGTCTCTGGATTATCAGACAAGAAAAAACGTTGATTATTACTTGCTTTACCGTATAACTTTAAAGATGGTACAACATTTGGGATTGTCACAGCAGTTAAATCAGATTGAGAACATGAAGCCATTATTATTTCCTCCTAAAAGTTATTTGAGATGTGAGACTAGTGGATGTCGTTGATTAAGGTTATCCACGAACCATGTTATCAACGATTTTTCGCTCTCATATAATTAAAGTGTTTAAGAGGGGAAAAAAAACAACCTTCATTTTATTTTTTTTGAACTAACGACGCAGTTTAGTTGAAGAGTGTTGTTTAACTTGTTGTTCAACAATCGGGCCATATTATTGAATAACAACCTTTTATGAAATGTTACCCAACGACGCTTTGGAGGTTTTATATATACTATAGACTGGAATTCATAAAGTATTTCGGAAGGTGGTGTTGTTAATTGGAAAACAATGAAATAATACTTAATATCTTAAATGAAGTCAAAAATGGAAATATACCTGTTCATACAGATTACAATTTAAATTTAGACATGTGGGCAGATCTTATTGAGTATATGCATGATAGAACATATATAGCTGATGTTACTATTTATTGGTTTGGGGATGATGATACATATTACGATGAAAGAGTTCACTCTGTTGACCTATCTAAAGCCAGACTTACAACTTTTGGAGAAAAATTTTTAACTGAAGAAATGAATTTTCACCTTGTGCCATTACTTGTCCTAAATGTTACAGACCAGCCAAAATCTTCTTTTATTCCACGTTAATCGCCTCATAACATAAAAATGGCTGTTTCACCTTACTTTTGAAACAGCCTTCCATAATACTTTATATAGTTTCATTAGCATTTATTTCCATAGTTAGCTCGTTTAATTTGTGTTCCAAGTCATCAAGCAAACGTAATTTATAATTCAACTGCTTTTCAAAATCCATTGATTGAGCCAATACCTTATTTACTTGAGCATCCAAATGTGCAAGGAACTCTGGATTCATCATTGTTTTTCGATCTAAAGAAAAGCTATGTTTTTTTACATCCGCTAATTCTTCCGATAATTTTTCTATTTCAGTACTTTTCCCCTCTATTTCCAAGACTAAATGCTTATTAAGAATGTCTAAATCGGCTTGTTCTAATTGAGATTTTTCAACGGCTTCAATCATAATCTTCATTTGTTGGCTTATATCCTTTGTAAAAACATTCAACTTATTTTCAAGGCCTTCCAGAATTGACCTATCATTAGCATCTGAATTCATAGAAAGCAATTCTTCTTTAGTGAATTTTAAAGATTCCTTTATTAATTTATTTTCCGCACGCAGTTCTTCTAATTCTTTTAATAAACTCTCTATCGCCGAAAGTTGTTTTTTCTTCTGGATTTCTCTTGCTTGTATATCGTCGTAGTAAGTTTTTATCTTTCTTTCATGGTCTCTCTTCTGCTTTAAAAGCTCCATCGAAAGCTCCTTTTTCTGATCTGTTAATTGAACATTTTCTCGCTCTAATCTCAGTACTAGTGAATAATAATCACTATCTCTGAGCCTTTTAACTTCATTTTTATATTTCGCTAATTCGGCTCTTAAAAAAATGATCATTTGCTGCAGCTGAACAGGATCATTGTTTTTAACAATATCATTATCCACACTTGCACCACCTATCACGACATTTTTCTAAGTAAACTAATCACTTCTTCAAATTGCTCCTTACTATCCTCTAACATCTCATCAAGCTGCTTAATAATCTTAATTTCTATTCCCTCATCACCAATTTCTTCAGCTTTGCTCTTTTCTCCTGACATTAAATAAGCAAGAAGTAGATTCAAAGTTCCTTTCTCGAGATAAGCAAAGCTGTTATTTTTCGTATTACTATAGTTAGATAGATTCGTAAGCTGTTCCTTTATTAGTTGATGGACAACACTATCTATTTTTTGATTTATATTTTCAGACTCACTCATTTTCATCCTCCTGTGTATGACTAATTCCATTGAGATTAATAGGATTTAAGACAACGACACCATCTTTTAGCTGATCACAATATGTAAAACCCATGATACTTCCTGAATAAGAAAAATTATGACCCCATTTGATTTGAAAGTTAGGGAATGATAGTGTTTCGTTTGGCTCCAGCGTTGTTTTTCCTATAGGTCTAAGCCAGAATTCCTCCTTGCTTGATTGATCATTGATTCGCTCCCAGCTACTGTTTCCTTTTAAATTTGGTGCGAAATGTTCATAGACATACCTTCCTGAGAATGAGAATGGAGATTCTTCAGGCAGTTTTATACATAGATACGGATTTGTTATAGGCTGATTACCTATATTGCGAATATGATAAGAGCCCAAGCATAAGCTCTCCTCATCAGGATTATAAGAAATATTGAACGAGGATGTGAAATAACTTATGATGTTGACACTATCCGGAATAAAAAGCTTCTCAACCGTTTTTTTAATTTCATGAACATAAAAATCCGTTTGTTTTTTTAGTTCATTTATCTTTTCTTCCACAGGATCGATACGTGTAGTCATAATTAGTACCCCCTTGCCAATAGTATTAAATTAACCATAGAATTCACACTTTAGACGATAGCTACTTTCTGAAATACTTTCATAAAAAAAAAAGAGAGGATTACCCTCTCTTTACAATATGATTCTCTTCTATGTGTTAGTACCATTAACCAACAGACGGGAATACAGCAGGGCATTGCGCAGGGCGAACTACACCCGGACATGTGAATGGTAATTCTGCTCTTGGTTCGCAGAATGTCGCTAAGAATTCCACAGTAACTGGGAATGTAGATTGAATACTTTGGCAAACTGATACAGTAATTGTTAGCGCAGAAAACGTAATTGTGCCTGTTCCAGCTGTTAATGTTCCTGTTGTACACACGAAACAATCTAAATCAGTGAATAAAATTTCTACGTCTGTCCCTGTTGGTGCACATAATGTAACTTGTTCACAACGAGAAACTGGAATAGTATTGCTTGTGAACATAGTGCCATTTGGTAAACAAACAACTATTGTAAGAATAAAGTTCTTTTGAATAGTTAGATTTTGAAGACATACAGTTGCACCATCGATGGAGAATTGGCGATTCTCACGATTCAAGATAACAATAGGGTTAGTTGTTGCTGGAACTACCTTACATGTAACTACTGCACCTGTTAAATCAGTAGTTGGTGTTACTCCTGGGAAAGTAATTGGTCCCGTAGGGGAAATATCAAATGACATCTCCTTTACAATCCAGTCAAATACCTTATCGACGTTTATACAAATTAGTTCCTGTGCCTGGGATGGCATATTCTCTAGCATCCTTTTGACACCTCCATAAATTTTTTATCTTTCGTTTGTATCATATGTTTTCTAGCTTTAAGTGCATGGGCTAACAAATAATTCGTTTTGATTTTTATTAAAATACTTAAGTATCAGTATGTATCGTTTTTGCTTACATTTTCTTTTCTAATGGAGAAACTAAAACATTTGAAAGAATCTGTATATTTGTAACAGAAAGTAAATATTTTTAATAAAATATTAATGGACTGAAAGGGGTGAAATGCAATGGAAGATTCAAAATTGTACTCCACTCAAGACATTGAGAAATTGAAGCAGAAGTTAGATGCCTACAAGGATACGTTAACTTCATTGAAAATGGAAACTTCAATTGATGATTACCTATTTATGAAAAAGGATTTTGAGGAGATTAAAACGCAAACGGCACTTTTAGAAGGGCAAACTGAAACAATAGATGATAAGCAAAATTCACAAATCAGGGGCTATGAGGAGCAAATAAACCTTCTATCGACACAAATTGAGTCTCTGAATCAAATGATTGAGAAAATGAACCAAGAAATACTAAGGGTTTTAAACAAATTACTTACGAGTGAAAATACTAAAGCGCCTGCCACTATACCCAAAACTGAAAACACACCTAAATTTATGGCTAACGGTGCACAAAGGGATCCGATAATGGCACAAACAACAAGCCAATCGGCGAATGCGTCAGCACAGCCATCTTATAAAATGCTACAAAGTCTAGCAGGTAAAGCAACAAATGGGCAATTAGATGCCAACAATGGTGTACCCTCTACTCGCAACGAAAATCAAAGAAATGTACCCGAAGAACGCCATTTTAATCAACAATACTTTCAATCAATAAACACTCATCCAAGCCAGATATATAATGGTTTATATAAAAATACCACTACCGAATCTACCTTCCATTTTAAAAACGCTACGAACGCACAGGAAATTCCAATTAGAGTTTATGAATCTAATACTTTATCGACTGCCGATGCCTCAGATCCAGCAAATTACATAAATAACACAGTAATTGTTGATGAAGTGAACTCTGTAAAAACAAATGACCTAGACAATTATGAAGTATCTAAAGTGGTTAATGAACCTGTTATTCTTGAAGCAGCTAAAGTGGTTAATGAGCAAGGGGACGTAAATACTTTCCCTATTTTAAAAAGTGATGTATTTGAAACTTTTGAACCTACGTCAGAGGAAGTGTATGAAACCCATACACAAATTGAAGAGATAAATAAGCAAACTAAGATAAAAGAAGAATCAGCTGAAGAAGGTCATAAAAAAGAGAAGGGTTCTTTATTTTTCAATTTCTTTCGAAAATGGAGTTAGTTTAAAGTAGTGTACCGAATTCAGTTACAATGGAGATTTATACGTTAAATCCGTCCAATAAGTATGAAAATACATATTGGACTTTTTTGTATTCAATTAAAAAATTAGCAGAAAGTCATATTCATTAGCGAATACTTGCCATTGCCAAAAACTCCCCTAAAGAAACCTCCATATAAAAATTGCATTGTAGTTAATTGCCCTCACTCTATAATCTTAGCTGAATAGAATAATGAAGAAAGGGGGTGTAAAAATGTGTATGAATTGTATGAATTCAACGTGCGGCGGCTGCGCAAATAAAAATGAGTGTACTGCACTCGGTCCTTTTGAAGCTATAGAAGCTGCATGTATTACTACTCCACCAGCAACAGGCTCGATCATCCCATTCTCATCAGGAATAGTTCCTGTTATTTTAACATCAGTTCTTGGTGGCGCAATCGGTACAGTTAGTCTTGTAGGATTCGGTACGTCTATTCCAGGGGTAACTCTTACTGGTACAAATATAGACTTAACAGCTGCTACAGGAACAGAAGCCTTTTCAGTTCCACGTGCTGGTACTATTACGTCTATTTCTGCATCATTGTCTGCAACAGTTGCTGTAACCCTTACAGGAACAGCAACAGTTAGAGCACAAATTTACCGTGCGGTTGCGGGAAGTAATGTTTTCAGCCCTACAACAGCATTTGTTGATTTAACACCAGCTCTCTCAACAATAGTAGTAGGTACTATTACATCTGGTACTGCAAACGTTACACCAGTGCCAGTAGCTGCTGGTGATCGTTTATTAATGGTGTTCTCCATTACTTCCTCAGGAATTGTTGCTGCTGTTGAAGGTAACGCAAGTGCAGGAATTAATATTGTATAAAAAATATGTTCGTAGGTAAGATTAAAGCTACCTTATAATATCCTTATCCATGTAACATACGATATTTACTTGAAAAAAATTTAAAAAGTAGGTGATTTTCTCCTAATCGGAAAATCGCCTACTTTTCGTTCTAGTTATTATTTCGCCAAAGCAATCTGAATATGAGTAAGATGATGCTTCCCGTGCCAAGCATATAAGGCTACAGCTTTTTCAAGTGTCATTAATCCCGTATCAGGATGATTAAATGCTCGTTGTAATTGCTCTGCTGTTAAATTTGTTAACAAATAAACCCAACGTTCATGCAAGCTCTCAATCATTTTATATGATGTTGAGACAGGCATTTCTGAATCGGGTAACTTTGCCCATTCTTCCTCATTGTATGGCTTAATCGTTGGAGCATCCTCTGTCAAAGCTAGCTTAAAACGGATATAGCTATTCATATGACTATCTGCAATATGGTGGACAAGCTGCGTAACCGTCCAACCATTTTCTCGATAGGATTTTGTTAAGGCTTGTTCACTTGCTCCGTTAAGTGCCTCTGCTAGTTGTGTCGGTAATAGACGAATATCCTCTATCCAATCCTTTACTTGCTGCGCTGTCACTACATCCGGAAATTGAAATTGTCCAATTGGATATCGTAAATCGGTCATTTAGCTATCCTCCATTTCTATTTTCTTACTTTTCATATTACCAATTTTATATTTTTCACGCTATTCACCTTAATTTTTTTAAGTAAAACCCTCATTTTGTAAGAATTTCTGCTTACAAAACGAGGGTCACATTATGTGGAATATTAACTTTTTATTTAGTAATATCATAAATTAACGTATCAAAATAGCTCCCATTCGTATAAAGTAAAATTGCCCATTCTCCAGGCTTCGGGATTGTCACATTTGAAGGTGCATGAGCATCTGCACCATTAGCAGGTCCTCCAAGCCCTATAGTCCAACCATCTACTAAAATAGGATGCACTGTTTTAGAATCTTTATGATACCCGACAATTGTTAACTTGGTATCTTGACCTTCTTCAATTCCCCAAATATGCCACATCCATTTTTGAGTGTTTAAACTCGGCATATCGGCACCGATAACACCCGATTTATTTGCATTACCAATAATACCTCTCTCTCCAAATTCAGCTACCTTTTGGTCCCAATCAATTGATTTAAAGTCACTTTCTTGCACAAAATCAGGTAAATCATTTGGCAGAGCAATCGCTTTCTCGCTCATTGTACAGCCTGCCAACAATAACAACACGGTTACCATAAGTACCCATCGCCTCATTACTACACTCCCTATAAGTTATGGCTATTTCCTATGAAACGAATTTTTCACACAAATTGTTACAGAGTATTCAGAAAATTCGGTACGGACTATTATTCTATAGACTTCATCACAAATTTAGCTAACGACTTTAGTGGATGAGTAATCGTTAACGTTGACTCTTTTTCGAATCGCCGTGCAGCCTCAACCATTGAAAGTTGTGCAACTAAAATTTGCCGTTGCTCCTCCGCTAGATGATGAAGAGTTTGTCTAATAGCGTTATTATACGCTTCCTTTTTTCCCTGCATAATCAGTTCAAACGTATTGTCGATAACTTTTGCTACTACATCTACTGTTTTTTCATGTTGCTCAGCGTATTGCTGAAGTCTGTTCATCGTACCTTCTACGGTTTCTGGATTTGTAAAAAGAATCATTTGAGGCTGTTTTTCTTCACATACTGTTTCAAAGAACGGCTCATCTATTTTAATAATTGGAATAGAAAGTTCCAGCTGTTCTTTCTCTAACAATGCAATATAATTCGTGCACGTTATTAAAATGGCATCCATATCACAACTTTCCATCCATTTGAGTTGCTCTTTCACCTTAAAAACTAACCTGTCTGCCCCTTTCGATACTTGAAGTATAAGACCTGGATCCACAAAATGGACTAGTTCTACGTTTTCAATGTTTTGAAATGCCTGTTCTATATACTCAATATTTGAATGATGTGCATGTAAACAGCCAAGCTTTTTCCTCAAGAGCAGTCCCCCCTAATTCGTAAGCTGTTTCTCCATTGTCGCCACAGAAAGAGAGAAACCGTTACGATTTTCTTCCTTGCTTTCTTTTGTGACAATATAACCTAATGAGCGATATAACTCAATATTTCTTGGTACACTCATACGCACTTTACATTCACTAATCCTTTTTCCTTTCGTGCACGCGAATTGTTCAAGCTCAGCAATTAATGCTGTAGCCAATCCTTGTCCTTGCTTTTCTGGAATTACAGATAATCTAAAAAAATAAATTCCTTGAGCGCTAAGTGTAAATCTTACCATTGCAACTGGTTGTTCATCTATATAACCGATGAAGGCATGCTCTCCTTTCTTCATCATCGCCTGTTCAATCGATTCAATCGTTTCATTTAATGCACTTGATGGTGGTGTTGCATGTTCATACTCTTTAAAGGCTTGTAGCATAACGTTATGAATTACTGAAGCATCCTCTACTTGTGCTAAAATAATGTTCATCTGTCAACACTCCTTTCATGGTTAAAAATACATTATAATGCATTTTTAATCATAAATAAACCGCATTACCTTAAGATAATGCGGTCACCACTCTTTATTTTTTGTTCACAAAACGTATTGCTCTACTCATAACAGTTGGAACGATTGAAGCATGATTTTCCTCCAACGCTTCATAGAAGGAGATATCCATGATATTCTGCAATTTACTCGCGATTTGTTGTGCATCATCAACCATAAAGGTTTCCAGTTCTCCCACACCGATGAATAGTTTTTCATAAGCAAATGGACGCTCTTTTAAAAATGTTGACGCATAACCTACTAGTTCATGCTCATTCCACCAAATAGAAGGACTAATCGCTATATAGCGTTGGAAACTTGCTTGATGATGGAATAATTGCCAAAGTACAAAGTAACCCGCTAATGAATGTCCAAATAGTGCTTCATGTTGCATATTTACAGGGAATTGAGCCTGAATATTTGGCTTTAATTCCTCCTCTAAAAATCTACTAAAGTTCTCTGCACCTCCATGTTTCTCATGGCCCTTACCTTTAAACCTAGCAGGATAAGTATACGTTTCGGCTTGTCCTGTAAAATCATAAAATCGTCGTTCATGCATGTCTGCGCCATGCCCAATGCCAACGACAACGGCTGGTAAAACTCCTGTTTTAGGTGCATTACGACTTTGTAGGCGAACCGCTTCCTTTACAAGATGAAAATAAGACGAGCCATCTAATACGTATAAGACTGGAAAGCCTCCTTCTGGTACTTCTCCGTTCGGTACATAAATATTTACCGTATACGTATAATCCGTAAACTTCGATACAATTTGCTGCGTCATATAATCAAGTGCTTTCACGATTTTCTCCTCAATCATTTGTTGGTCTCCTTCATAACATCATATCCATAGCATACTGGTGTTTTCGTAACTGGATCTTCCATAATACGTGCATTAATATTGAAGACGTTCCGCATAACATCTGCACATAAAATTTCCTCAGGTGTTCCGGTTTTCATTACAGCCCCCTGTCGCATTGCAATTAAACGATCGGAATATCGTGCCGCGTGATTAATATCGTGCAATACCATAACGATCGTACAACGATGCTGCTCGTTTAAATTTTTCACAATTTCTAACACTTCTAACTGATGTGCCATATCTAAATATGTTGTCGGTTCGTCTAATAACAAAATACTTGTTTCTTGCGCTAAGGCCATTGCAAGCCATACACGCTGGCGTTGACCTCCAGAAAGCTGAGCAAGCTCTCGATTTCGGTACTCCATTGTATTTGTCACATTTAAGGCCCATTCAATCATTTCCTCATCCTTGTTTGTTAAGCGATTAACGTTATTTCGATGTGGATAACGACCATAAGCAATGAGCTCTTCAACCTTTAACTGACCTGGCGCAACAGGAGTCTGAGACAAGATAGCTAGCTTTTTCGCAATTTCCTTCGTCGATAAATTTTGCATGTTTTGATCCTGTAAATAAACCGTGCCCTGTTGCTTCTTTAATATACGACCAATTGTTTTTAATAGTGTAGATTTCCCACATCCATTGGGACCAATAATGGTCGTAACCTTTCCTTCTTCTATTGTTAAATTCAAGTCTTCAAACACACGAATCTGCTCATAGCCAGAAGATAAATTTTCCATTCTAAATGCAGTTTGCACACTTTTTCCTCCTATGCCTTCGATTTCACTAGTAAATATAAGAAGTACGGAATCCCAATAATCGAGACGACAATACCAACTGCCAGCTCAGACGGCGCAAATACTGTTTTCCCTATAAAATCAGCTAATATAAGCAATCCCGCGCCTATCAACGCACTTACTGGCATGACATAACGATGTTGGATACCAACAAGCTGTTTAGCAATATGTGGTGCCATTAATCCAATAAAACCGATACTACCTGATACTGATACACAGGCACTTACTAAGCCGACGCTTGCCAATAACAGCTTCATTTTCTCTTTTTCTACCGCTATTCCTAAGCTAGTAATACTATCCTCTTCTAATTGAAAATAATCGAGCAAATACGATTTCCGATAAACATAAAAGCCTAATAAAATAAGCCACGGTAACATTGTCACAACAAAGATCCAGTTTGCATTATAAATAGAGCCTGCCATCCAAACAGCGGCAGCTTCATAATCTTGAGCATTCATTTTCAATGATAAAAACAGTGACAATGCCCCAAAGCCACTATTAATCGCAATCCCCGTTAAAATTAGCCGTTGCATATCTAAATGACCATTTTTTCGGGCAAATGAGAAAATCAACATAGCTGCCATCGCACCACCGACGAATCCAAAAATCGGCATCATCAAAATCGATAACCAGCTACTATAATCAGCGGATGTGAGACGTAATTGAAAGAAAAACATAAATATGACCACCGCTGCACCAGCCCCAGCATTGATCCCTAAAATCCCAGGATCTGCTAGGCCATTACGCGTAATGCCTTGTAGCACAACACCTGCCATCCCTAGGCCAACACCTACTAATGCTGCAATAACAATACGTGGTAAACGGAATTCAAAAATGACAAGATCGAATTTTGGATTTGGTTCAATGCGCAGCAATGTTTTTAAAACATCCATCACCGACATATCAAAGACACCATTTGTCATATGGAGATAGCTGGCACCTAAAATAAATAACATGAGTATGGAAACAGTCATAACAAATACACTTGAGGTTTTTTTACGCACGTTGTTCACCTCCGTGTTTACGAACTAAGTATAGGAAGAATGGGACACCAACCAAGGCCGTTAATACGCCGATTGGAGTTTCGAATGGATAATTAACAAAGCGACTAAGTACATCACAGAGCGCTAAGAAAAACGCACCTACTACAGCTGCACAAGGAATGATAAAGCGATAATCGACTCCAACAAGGAAACGTGTAATATGAGGAATGACTAACCCTACAAAGGCTATCTTTCCTACAAGTGCAACTGCTGTACCTGTTAAACAAACTACAGCAAGCATACTAATAATTTTCACTGCTTTTGTTTTTTGTCCAAGTCCAATAGCGATATCTTCTCCTAGTGAAGTTATTGTAATAGCCTTAGCTGATAACAGTGCAAGAACTAAACCAATTATTCCAAATGGAACAGCTAACATGAGCATATCCATATCCACCATATGTACCTTTGTGTTATACCAAACACTTACCGTTTGTGATACTTGGAAATACATCGCAATGGCTGTAGCAATACTGCTTAAAAACGTACCAATGACCGTTCCAATAATGGCCAGTCTTACTGGTGATAAACCATTTCGAATTAAAGAGCCAAAACCAAAGACAATCCCTGCCCCTAATGCTGAACCAAGCATTGAAAGTAGAATCATTTGGTAATTAGGAAGCCCTGGGAAAAATACTATTGCTAACGTAATCACAAATGCTGAACCATCATTAACTCCCATTAATGAAGGGGACGCTAAATAATTTCGTGTAATACCTTGCATCACTGCCCCAGCTACTGCTAAAAATGCTCCAACTAGTAACACTGCGGCAATTCTAGGGATGCGTCCTGTTCGAATAATTTGGTGATCCACATTTGAAGGGTCAAATGCAGTAATCGCCTGCCACACCGTAATTGCGCTAATGTCTTTTGTGCCATACATAACAGATACTAATGCCACAACCGCAATTAGGAATGGAGAAGCTGCTACTATTGAAAATGCCACCATGTTTGTTTTTTTCAATTTCCACACCTTTTTCTATATCAATTATGCCTTTAAAAGGCTGGTAATAGCCTGGTGATGCCACCAAATCTACTACCAGCCTGTCTAAACTATTTAAGTAATTTTTCAGCTGCGATATCTAAGAATTTCACCTTAGACCATGCAGTACCACCTTGTGCTAACGGTTCAATTGCATTCACGAAAACCTGTTTATTTTGTGATGCCTTTAAGCTTGCGAAAATCGGATTTTTTTGTAGCTCTTCTAACGCTTTTGGTGCGTCAGCATTTTCTGATTCCTCGAATTGAAGGAAAATAGCATCAGGATTTACCTCTGCTAATGTTTCAAGCGATAGTTCGGCCTGTGCCTTTGCTGTTTTTAAAACCTCTGGTACCGGAGCCCCTAAATCTTCATATAAAACAGGGTTTAAGTAAACGCCTGCTGGATAGATATACATTATGCCACCACGTATCCGAATAACTAGAACTTGCTTGTCCGCTAATTGCTCTTTAGATTTCGCTTGGGAATCAGCAACCTTCGCTTCATAATCAGCGATGATTTTTTTCGCCTCATCTTCTTTACCTGTAAGCTGGGCAAGTAATGTTAGATTCTCCTTCCAATTTGTAGAGACATGTGAATATGGAATCATCGTTTGAATTTTTTTAAGCTTTTCAGCCATTTCCTCAGGGTATTTTGAGGAACCTAAAATAACATCTGGATCAAGTTTAAGAATGGCTTCAGTATTCGGTGTCATTTTATTTCCAACAAGCTCAGCACCTTCTAATTCAGAAGCAAGATAGGAAGGAATTTTTCCACCGATATCAAGTACACCAACAGGCTTAATACCGAGCATTGCCGCATCTTCCATAGATTCTAAACTTGCAGCTACAATGTTTTTCACTTCTGCAGGAAGTTCATATTTTTCGCCTAAGTATGTAATCGTCTGTGTTTTCGCCTGATTTGTTTGTGTTTCTGTTGCACTAGTTTCTGCCGTATTATTTGTAGATGTATTAGACTCTTCCGCTTTATCCGTACCACATGCAGCCAAGGATAGAGCTAATAAAGCGGGTGCGCACATTTTAAAATATTTATTCATAGATTTATTCTCTCCTAACGAACTTAATTATATTGATAATGATAATCATTTTCATTTATAAGTCAATAGACTTTATTAATTTAATTGATATTCATTATCATTTACGGATACTATCCTAACAAAGAGAAAACCTGTTGTGAATGGACAATTTCATGAATCACATGGACTTTTGCCGATTTGAAACAACAAAAAAAGCTGCTTCTTTTTTCAAGAAACAACTTTTTATACGTATTTAGCTTCCTCCATCATTAATTTCCGATAAGCTGTCGGGGACATTCCCGTACATTTTTTAAATACTCGACTAAAATAAAAGCAATCTACATAACCTACACATTCAGCTATTTCCGCTACTGGGGAATTGTCATATTTCAGTAACTCCTTCGACCGTCGTATACGATATTCCGTTAAGTAAATGCTAGGATTCATCCCAGTATGCTGTTCAAACAAATAGGCAAACCTACGACGCTCCACGCCAAATTCTTCAGCAATTTTCGAAACAGAAAGTTGTTTAGCATAATTCTCATGTATATACTGTAAAGCTTGCTCCATCTGCTCACTTGCCGTATCAAGAACCTTCACTTTTGCCGACATAAGAATGGCTTCCAAAAGATTCATAAATAGAATCTTTGCTTTGAATATTGACATATTACCTGGCATTGCTTGGCTTTCTATTAGCTGCTGTACATAGTCAATAATTTTTGTATGATAGCCTGTATTGATAAAAAAATGCTGAGCTGATAATGGATATTGAGGTATTTCTTCGGGAGGAATATGATAATGTACAACTGCATACTCCCATTCCTGATCGCTAGTAACTTTAATTTCGATTGGCATTTGTGGCCCTGCATGTACGACCATACCCGGCTCCATTGCATAAGGGATACCGTTAAAGCTAAATATAGCGCTACCCGCCAGCGGCACAACCAAGCCACACTTCCTAGGGGCTGTTGTTCGACCAATATCTATTTGGCCCGGCTCCATTTTATTTGTAAAAACATCCGTAAAACTTACAGATGCATGTGCATAATAATCGATTAAATGCTTGATATCCACTTTATACCCTCTATATTCTTTAAAGCTTTTTGTACTTGAGAAAAATGATGCAAATCATGATCTGCTAAACTAGCAAAATAACCGGAAAGTGTTAATTCTGATGCACCTATTGTAAAAGGCTGCTGCCATTGCTTATCCACTATTTGATAAAGTGCGTCAATTAGCTGCTGTCTCTGAGTGATAAAATCGGCTATCGTTTCTTCTTTACTTTGTGCACGACTATTCCTTGCCGCACTAGCATTCATCTCTTCTACAGCCGGTCCTTTTGGTAAGCTTTCTTCTGTAAAAAGAAACGGTAGACGTTGTTTTATCACGAATTCATCCCACGGAGTAAGATGTCCAATGACCTCTGCAACCGTCCATTTTCCAGATTCTATAGGAGTACGCCATTGTTCTTCTGTTATGTTTGCTAAGCTTTCCACAAACACGATAGATCTTTCATAATGCGAAATTATATGATGTTTATCGTAATACACGTCTTTAGCTCCTTCGCTTCAATTTAGTAGACAATCTGTAGCTTCGACCAACTTAATTACCACTGTTTGTTACGAACTCTATTCATATAAACCTCATGCATTGGAGAGCCTTTCTGAAAATATGGTGTAGGAGCGACAATCCCAGAAACTAAGTGCTTGATACCATGAGGTGCTGCTATTTCAAGTCTTCCATTAGTTAGCCTCACACCAATAGCTGTCGGTATTTCTGGAAAATGCGCAATGCCATCAATAGATGATTGATAAGGTTCACTATTATTTACTACATGCATTCTCGCTTGATTTTTCACAGACCAAGGCTCATTCGGTAAATACTTCGTCAATTTTTGTTCATACTGCTTCTCATATTTTTCTAAAGAGTTTACTTTATCAAAATATATTACATCAATATCGGCTAATGGTGTTCTGTACTCCTTTTTATGTAGAAAATCCCACACCTTCGAGCGAATAAATCCAGCGCATACCCATGAATCTGGTAATTGTAGCTTTTCTACAGTTGTTAAAATTTCCATCATCCATTCATCTGCTGCAATTAAGTTTTTTAGCTCTTCTTCTGTTTTTATCAGTTTCATTCACCTCAGAATTTGTCATACCAATGCTTGCGCTATTTCTTTATTAATGATTCTCAACCCATGTTCTTATTTTTTTAGCAACATCCTTAGGTGCTTCACGGAAAATATCATGCCCCGCATCCGTGATTGGTTCAATAGCCAAGTTCTTAACTCTTGTTTGCAAAATTTGAATACTCTTCTTTCTAGTAGAGTTTATTTCAGTTGGTTTTGTTGCGCGTATCAATAGAGCCGGGCAATGCACCTGTGCAATTATATCTGTGACAGGTTCTGCATAAATACCTTTTATGATAGATTGCCCTGTAAAAGTAGAAATCGTTAGTCTAATTTCTCCATCCTGTTCCTTAACTTGAGCTTTCGATGCCTCTTCCAGCTCTACTGACCATCGGGAAAGCTCTTCTTTTTCCGATTCAAAAAATACGTCCCATGATGGGAATCTTACTTCATCGCAAAATTTCTCTATAGCTTGTAATTCTGTTTCTAATGACATGCCAAGATCTTTCGGCGACAAATAACCGCCATCTAACAAAATAATTCCCTTTATTCGTTTAGGATATTTAGCGGCATAATGCAATGCCAAATCAGCCCCAAAAGAATGACCTATTAAATAATGAGATGTATACCCTAACTGCTGATTTATTGTTTCTTCTATGTTTTCAATCAAATTGGACGGAAAATAAGCCTTTTCTTCTTCCAAGGCTTTTGCATAGCCGTGTCCAGGTAAATCAAAAGTGACGATATGATACTCTGATAAATGTTTTGCTAGTTCTCCAAATGCTTGGCCCGTACTCCCTAGCCCATGTAAAAAGATTAACGTTGGATTTTGTGAGTCGCCCCATTGATAAATATTTTGTTTCATTGCTACCATCCCCTTCAGCAAATGATCACTTCCATTACTTACAATAATAACTATTTTTAATTCTATTTCAAAGGGGCTATGCAGATGAACGTAAGCATAATAAATTAGGAGAGGTTGAAGCTTTAAGAAGACTGTATTTAAAAAGAAAAAATCAGTTGTACTTTGTATAAATATCATTTATACAAAACGAAAAATAATATATTAGATTTATAAATTGTTTACCATTACCCTTTAACTAACAACATTAAAGGAGCCGCTTATGAAAAAATCTTTTATTTTCATTGTGACCGTTGCCATTGCAATAGGACTTTTTTATACAAAGCTTTCACTGACGCTCGTCGGTATCGGAGTTATTGCTGCTTTTATCGGTACACTTGCTGGAGGTGCTGGGCTAATTACGATCCCTGCTATGATGCTTGTTGGTATACCTATTCAAACAGGCATTGCTACGAATAAATTTTCATCGGGCATTGCAGCGTTGTCGAGCATCTTTTATCTTCTTTATCATAAAGAGCTTCGTCTAGCAGCTATTATGAAATATGTTGCTGTAGCAATTGCCGGAGGCGTGTGTGGAGCACTCCTAACAGTATCCATCTCAGAAAAAGCAATGAATATTATTGCATGCATGCTACTTATTTTCGCCCTGTTTATAACGTTGAAAAATAAAGAATGGACTATTAGCTCAGAAGAAAATGACACTAAACACAGTAATAAATTATGGCAGCCATTTTTAATTGCAGTTTATGATGGCGGCTTTGGACCCGGCTCTTCAACCTTCAGCATACTGCATTTTTTACGCTATCATTACTCCTACATAAAGGCTGTACAGCTCACACGTGTACTTATATTCGGGAGCTGTACAGGGGCATTTTTAGTATTTTACCAAACTGGCTTTATTCAATGGCAATATGCAATAGCGATGGCAATAGGCTCCATTATCGGCTCCCAACTCGGCCTTTTAATTCTACCGAAAATTCCGATAAAAGCAGCTAAAATACTACTAATAATCATCATTACATTACTACTTATTCAAGTAGCAATAAAAATCATTTAACTACTTAAATGTTCATGAATTAACTTCCATTCATTGTTTAGGACAGTAAAAATATTCGTTGCCCTTCCGCTACCTGATACAAATTTTCTGTTATGATAGCCCTCATAGTGGTATGTATAAATGCAGGTAGCTGATTGTTCATCAACCGTAAGCCACTGGACATTAGTAGCTGAATATATCTCTTCCTTTATCAAATTCCAAGCATTATTAAAATAAGCACCTATTTCTTCTAAGGTTATGCATGTTTTATCCGAAAACCAATACACTGCTTGCGGATGCAAAATTTCCTTTACGTTATTAAAATCATGGGAGTTTGTCGCTGCAATATAACTCTCTAAAGCTTGTTGATACGGCATGGTAATTCCCCCTTTTTAACTAATATTAACCGGAATTCTACTACTTAGAAACAAAAAAGAATGAAATAGCAGAAGGTGTGACAAGACTATTTCAAACAGTTTATGATGAGGTAAAGTAAATAAGGAGGATCTTTATGCTCGCTATTATTCAAAAACAACAAAATAACTATGTCGTAAAATTCAACCGTCCGCTGTCACATTCAGCTGATGCTGTTTGGGCCGTATTAACGGAGAATGAAAAGCTTCAAAAATGGATGAATAATTTAGAAATCATTGATCTTCGAAAGAATGGCAAAATCCATTTTAATATGAATGATGAAACAAATGCTTATAAGGAAATAGCGATTACAGACTATGCCGAGAAGGAAGTACTCGAATTTGATTGGGGCAAAGATACAGTAAGATTTGAACTCTCCCCCACTGACAATGGCTCCATATTAGTATTACTTGAAACGATTGGTGGGCTAACTGACCATACGCCTAAAGATTTAGCCGGCTGGCATATATGCTTAAACCTGCTTTCGGACTTATTAAACGGAACTGTACATGAGAAATTTCCAATGGAAGAATGGCAAAAATGGTTTGCAGAGTATAAACAACTTGTGGATGCTGTAGAGGAGATTTAAACATATCACGAATAAAACTCCTAGAGCAGAGACACATGCTTTAGGAGTTTTATTCTTGTTGAAAAATAAAATGGTCAATGCAGACGTTTAGTTGATTTACGTTTTATTCGCTTTCGGAATAACATACTAGAAGATACATGCTAAGTAATATAGTTTGTCTTCGTTCCGATTAGACGACTTCTTTGGGATTAGTAATAAAGGAACAAAGTTTAACATGGCTACTTAATACGCCTAATTACCATCTCGAACATTCATACGAGCGAATATTTCTTCTTGCAATAGTTTGGAAGCGCCAACCACTTCTACTACTCCAGCGGAACCCTGCAATAAACTCTCTTCCTACAGCAGTTAGGAAGAACCAAAAGCCTGTTCCATTTAACATCCATATATACGTATTCCTGAATAAGCATGATTGAATACCACTTGTACCTACTCCAAAAGGTGGAAGTGATGGCACAAAGCTAGGCGGTGGTCCAAGAGGCATTTGACCTGCTGGCGGCGGCCCAAAACCAGGCGGTCCAGACGGTGGTGGCGGCCCAAAACTTGGTGGTCTAGATGTTGGTGGTGGTCCAAAACCGGGTGGTCCAAATGATGGTGGCGGTCTAAAGCCAGGAAGTCCAAATGATGGTTCGAAACCGGGTTCTGGCAGTGGCATAATTTCTTCATATGGATTGTACATGATAAACCCCTCCCTTTACATAATTCAATATATGTAAAAGGGCTAATAACCGTTGAGCAAATTGCCCATTGGTCTTGTATTCAGTCGTTCTAAAGCGTAATCGTATTTACAAGGTATGTTTTCCAAGAAAAAAAGTCGTACCTTTGCTGAAAAATATCATTTTAAATTCTATTAATGCCCCGCAGGAACTAACTAAACACTCGGCAGTAATGTCCAATTCAATAGTACTTATAATCCTCTCCGTCAAATAACACTAATATGAGGAGATTTTTTGTAATGAAATTATCTAAGCAAATACGCGCTTATCACTCGCCAATCCTCTAGCTTTTCTTCAAAAGATTTAATATTTTTACCTGGTATTGGGCTAGTAGAAGGCATTTTCTGATATGCTCGACCATCTAAAACCTCAAGGCCAATATGCTTTTTAAAAACTTCGAATGACTTTGCGCCATTGAAAAGCACTAACTCAATATTAGGATAGTGTTCAAAAAGCGTTTTAAAATCATTCGGTTTTTCATTGCGAATGGCCGCATCTAAGCTCCCTTTGCGTTCGCACGATTCAATTGTATCCCAGAGACCGATATGATGATCCTTTAACAATTTTAATCTTTGTCCATAATCCTGAGGTACATCTACTTCTAATATTCTCTCAATAATCGGCCAAAAGTGATTGCGCGGGTTACCATAATATTGTTGTTTCTCTAATGATTGCTTTCCTGGCATTGAGCCGACAATTAGCACCTTCGTTGATAGATCAATAACTGGTGGTAATACATTTTTAAGTTCATTCGACATTACAATCACTCCTTCTTTATATTGTAGCGGAAAATTTGTGGCAATATCCTTGAAGGGCATGTATCAATTATCAAAAATCAATACTTTTCATATCGCGGGTTGATTAAATAAATCAAGCTTGAGGGCCTTTCTCTATTTGTTGGATATTTATGATAGACTAATTCAAATGCACTCTTTTTGAGATGTTTTTGTTAGTATACTGTCACTTATTTTTTAAAGTGCCTATACGAAGAAAAATTAATTCCGAGTATCAAACTACATAGAGGTGAAATATGAGAAGTTGGTTCCAATCTCTTACAGTTAAAATGATTTTTTTAATAAGTATTTTGATTCTTTTAATATGTGGTATGTTTATGTATCTTTTGCAAGAACATATTCGGGATACGACAGAAAAACAGATGGGAGAGGAAGCATTAAATATTGCAAAAACCCTCGCATCTATGGAAGAAATCATTACCGCATTTAATAAAGAAAATCCAAGTGAAATCATCCAACCAATCGTCGAGCCTTTAAGAAAAGAAACTGGCGCAGCATATATTGTCGTTGGTAATTCTGAAGGAATTCGTTATTCACATCCTATAAAAGATAAAATTGGAGAAAAAATGGTTGGTGGAGATAATGATGCTGCATTGCTAGATAGACAAGCTTATATTTCTAAAACTATAGGGTCATTAGGCGAATCTATTCGAGGTAAAGCCCCCATCATATTAGACAATAAAATTATTGGTGTTGTATCTGTCGGTTTTTTAACAGAAAATATCGATACAATCATCGAAAGCTATATTCACAAATGGATCAAATACACCGTATTTATTCTTATAATAGGCATATTGGGTGCAATAGCTATTTCCATTTATATTAAAAAGTTATTGTTTAATATGGAACCTATTCAAATTGCTAAGTTATATCAACAAAACAAGGTCATTTTAGAAACAACAGCCGAGGGTATAATAGCTGTCGATCACTTTAATCAAATTACGACCATCAATAAAAGTGCTTATGAAATGCTAGATTCAGCTCACAATAAATCTCTATCAGATTGGATGGGTGCAAAAATTGAACATATTTTTACGCCTAAAATTGTTGCAGAGAAAAACATTCATAATCTAGAGCTACCACTTGATGAGCATATTATCATTTTAAATAAAACGCCTTTAGTTGAAAAGAAAAGGAAAATTGGCTCACTATACACCTTTAGAAAGAAAGTAGATATTCAAAAAATCATCGATGAATTAAAACAGATGAAGCAGTATGCAAATGTTCAACGGGCATATACTCATGAATTTGCTAATAAGCTTCATATCATTTTAGGTTTACTTGTTCATAAGCATTACAACGAAGCCATTGAATTTATTAAAGAAGAACGAAATATACAACTTAAAAATCAAGCTTTTTTAAATAGCAATGTAACAACCCCTCTTCTACTTGCATTAATTCAGGGGAAAATTGCAGAAGCCGCAGAACTAGGCATCAAACTCGAGCTAAACGAAATTTCTTCATCTATCGAATTATCTAAGCAGCAAGAAAACGCTATTCTAACAGCTCTTGGTAATGTACTTCAAAACGCTATTGAAATTTTAAAAAGCTGGGAATCCTCAAATAAAGTGATTCAACTATCAATTAACAATTATAAAAATCATTACTTATTTGAGATTCAAGACAATGGACCAGGTATTGATAACAATATGTACGATAAAATTTTTACAAAAGGGGTATCTACTAAAGAAGGGTTAGATCGCGGACATGGGCTAGCTATAAGCAAGAAAGCCCTTCAGGAGATAAATGGGGAAATTTTATTGGATTCAGGTGATTTATCAGGAGCATGTTTTTTAATAATAGTTCCTAAAGGAGACATTGAGAATGACAATATCAAAAAGTGTATGGATTATTGAAGATGACTTTAGAGTAGCAAAAATTCATGCAGATTATGTTCATAATATAAAAGGATTTATCGTTACTGAAAATTTACGCACAGGAAAAGAAACGATTGAAAAGCTAAAGACGACCTCTAGTTTACCAGAAATTATATTAACAGATTTGTATATTCCTGATGTTGAAGGTAGCTCATTAGTAAGCCATATTCGCCACCTCTATCCATCTATAAAAATTATCGTAATCTCAGCAGCAACTGAAATAAGTTTAATAAAGGATATATTGGACTTAGGGATTTCAGATTACTTAATAAAACCCTTTGAAGAGCAACGACTTCAAAGAGCATTTCAGAAATATTTACAGGAACATCATTTATTTCAAAATAGCAAAAATGTCACTCAAAAGGATCTTGATTCATTATTTTATAGGGAATCCACCAATAAAATAATAGATGAAGAAACGTTTGTAAAAGGCATTGATTTGCACACATTACAGATTGTTAAAAGCATTTTCGAAGATCTCAAAACCCAGGATCTTACAGCCTCACAATTAAGCGAACTCATCGGTTCAAGTCGTTCAACAGCCCGCCGTTATTTAGAATACTTAGTTGGCGAACAGTTTTTACAGACAAAATTGATTTACGGCACCGTCGGAAGACCTGAACGGAAATATGTATATCATGGAACTTATGAACAAAACTAATATTATATTCTTTATTTAACATATGACTATATTGTTTTCCTCCCTTTGGCACTATGATATTTTTTAAATAATCAGAATGATTGATCACAAAGGGAGGAAATATTTTTGAGTTTAAGTATAATCGGATTTTTAACAATTATTATTATTGTTGCTCTACTTATTAGTGGTCGTGTATCACCACTTGTAGCAATGGTAATACCACCTATCGTAGCAGCATTTATAGCTGGCTTTAATTTTGATGAATTAGGAGAATTCTTTAGTTCTGGATTAAGCTCTGTGATGAACGTAGCTGTTATGTTTATCTTTGCTATTATTTTCTTTGGTATTATGCAGGATGTAGGATTATTCGAACCATTGATCAATAAAATGATTGCGCTTTCAAAAGGAAATATTATTGTCGTTGCAGTAATAACAGTGATCATTGCTGTAGTAGCGCAGCTAGATGGTTCTGGTGCTTCAACATTTTTAATTACAATCCCAGCATTATTGCCTTTATATTTACGTTTACGCATGAATCCATATCTATTGCTGTTACTAGTTGGGGGAGCTGCAGCAGTTATTAATATGATTCCTTGGGGTGGTCCATTAGGTCGTGTTGCTTCAGTTTTAGAGACGGATGTAACTGAACTTTGGTATCCTTTAATCACTATTCAAATCATTGGTGTCGTGTTAATGATAGCTTTAGCAGTGTTCCTTGGTTTTAGAGAAAAGCGCCGTATTCTAAAACAATATGGTACCCTTGACTTCACAAATGATGATCATGTTATTACACAAGGTGTTGTTTCATCAGAAGTAGACACAAGCTTACAACGACCAAAACTATTGTGGATTAATGCAATTGTTACTGTTCTTGTTATCGGCATTTTAGTTGCAGGTATTTTACCAGCAGGATTAGCCTTTTTAATTGGGGTGGCCATCGCCTTACCAATCAACTATCGTTCTCCTAAAGAACAGATGGAACGTGTACGAGCACATGCTCCGAATGCCTTAACGATGGCATCTATCATCATTGCTGCTGGATTATTTTTAGGTATCCTTAATGGTACTGGGATGTTAACTGCAATTGCCAACAACGCTGTAAACATTCTACCATCAGCCCTATCATCTTATTTACATATCATTATCGGGGTATTAGGGGTACCATTTGATTTATTACTAAGTACAGATGCATATTACTTCGCTTTATTCCCTGTAGTTGAACAGATTGGCTTATCTTTCGATATTGATTCTCTTTCAACTGCCTATGCAATGATTATTGGTAATATTGTAGGTACATTTGTATCGCCACTTGCCCCTGCTGTTTGGTTAGCTTTAGGCTTATCAGGCTTAGAAATGGGGAAACACTTAAAGTACTCTTTCTTCTGGATGTGGGGATTGAGCATTACTTTACTTTTCATTGCTGTAGCACTAGGAATTATTGCTATCTAATAAATTAACTAGAATACCAGTTGTCGAGTATTAATCGGCAACTGGTTATTTTTCTATCCTCATAGCGTAGGGTCGATTTCCGTTCTGGCTGGGCGCTTTCCTGGGGCGTCCGATGAGCCGCTTTTGTTGTTGTTGTTGCTTTCGCACAGAACACATCCGCTGTGCTCTAGGGTTTCATCCGTGACGCTGCGATCTGTGATCTTGATCTGACCCCAAGGAGTCGCCCAGTCTCCACTTCTCCTTTTACTTAGGTATTGATTATAATGGAAAATCAGAGCCATCAAGTATTTCCTTTGAGCTTTTTACATGCAGGTTATTGGATGAATGATTTTTTTTATACGTCCTTACAATTTCATAACCAATACAATACCCTATCCATTGAGGAAGCTTTCCACCATATAAAAATTCAGCATGATTGTTTAAACCCTGAATATTGATTTGAGGCAAAATATGCCCCTTCCAAATTTCTAGCATTTTATCTAATGAGTAGGACCTCAACCATGGCGCTAACCATTTATCACCGTAAATCTCCTCCACTGCACATTCTGCTAATCCCTCTAAAATTAAAGAATCTAACAGAGTCACTTCATCTAGAGATTTATCTAAATATTGCAGACGACAAACATGATTATACTCATGTGCAAATAACGCTTTAAGCTCCTGCTTTTCAAGCTCTCCAATATATAAAAACATAGCATTTGGATAGGCTACACCGTTTTTATTAGTAATCGTTTGCTCCTGCGTGATCGGAAAGATATAGATTGGTATTGTTGGACCGTTCCATTTCTCCTTTAAATAGTTAAATTCCTTCTGTACTACTTCCCAAACGTTTTGTTTTTTTAACTTGTTAATGTCTATTTTTTCATGTGATTTAAAAAGCCCCTGTTGCTGTAGTTCAAATTGTATTTCATCTGGAGATCCACCAATAAAAATCCCTACTAAACGATCGCAAAGAATAGAACGTTGTAAGTCTTCAAAGTTTTTACTGAGATTAAGCCTTTGACTAGCTATTAATTGATTGAGCCACTCATCTGTTGGTATTACAGACATACATTCCCCCCTTACTATAGCTTATGTCTGAAGTAGACAATCGGCTAGTGATAATGATTGCAACCGCATATATTAGCTTATAAGGAAGTCGAAAGGAGGGATAGTTTGTGAATCCAGCTAATACTTATAATCTTTGTTGTCAATATCATGGTAAACGTGTAAGAATTGAAGAACGAGGTGGCAGAGTACATTACGGAGAAATAACTAGGGTGGATAGAAGACAGGTATGGATTCAACCTGATAGACGATTTGGCGGTTATGGTTTAGGTTATTGGGGTTGGGGAGGACCAGGAGCCGGTTTTGGAGTTGGTATCGCACTTGGAGCAGTTGCCGGAATTGCCCTAGCACCACTACTATTTTGGTAATATTGAAATGACTAATTATACTATCCGCTGCGCGATGAAAGACTTACTGTCATCGGGGAAAAAAACAAGCCATTTCATGTTGCTGAGATGGCTTGTTTTTCCTTATTGCACTTGCTCTTGTTGTTGTTTGCTTTTAATCAACTCGGATATTGTGACAAATGTATAACCTTGTTTTTTAAGTTCTGGTAAGATTTCTTCCAGCGCCTTAATGGTCTGCGTACGATCTCCGCCTCCATCATGGAACAAAATAACATCTCCAGGCTTCGATCCCTTCATCACTTTTTGGATAATTTTGTTAACTCCTGGCTGTTTCCAATCTTGAGTATCCTGATGCCAAGACCACATAACTACTTTGTATCCATCCTTAACAGCAGAATTGATCATTTGATCATTATAGTAACCACCTACAGGACGAAACAAAACTGGTGCAAATCCAGTAATACCATAAATTATTTCCTTTGTCTTACGTAGTTGTGCCTGTAATTCAGCTACGGAAGCTTTAAACGGATGTGAATACGTATGATTGGCCAGCTCATGCCCTTCAGAATAAGATCGTAAAACAAGGTCTGGATATTTTTCTGCATTTTTTCCAATAACAAAAAACGTCGCCTTTGCATCATACTTTGCCAATAAATCTAAAATAGCTGCGGTATATTTGGGATGAGGTCCATCGTCAAAGGTTAGAGCAATTATTTTGTCTTTTGTGTTAATATCCCACACAACTTCCCCTGTCTCCTCATAATAAGGTCGACCTTTATCCGCATAAGTTGTCAGCCCTGTAAAAAATACCGATATAATTAAAAAACAAAGGGATAAAACCAATATATATTTACGTGTCATAAGCATCACCTCCCAATTTCTAATTCACATAACTCCGTCAACTTACTATTTACGAATTACATTGAATTATACTTGTGAAGGTTTGGCTGTTTTCTCCTCTTAACTATTTCAAAAAAATTAAATTTCCTGTTATATTTTGAACGAAATGTGAAAACACTCACAAAGTACTTTCTTTTTTCACTAATTGATGTAAAATAAAAGACATAACTGATATATAACAACGCAAGAAAAAATCAATCATCCCATCATCTGTTATAATACAAAAAAAACAACAAAGGGGATCTTTCATTATGTGGATTATTACAGTTTTTGAACAAAATACTTATCGTATGTTCGAGTATAAAACTAAAAACGAGGCAACGGTTGCGTTAAAAAATTTCAAGCAAACAGCTATGCTTTCTTATACAAAATAATTTTAAAGAATCAACTCATATGATACGGGTTGATTCTTTTGACTTTTTACGTATAAATCAATTTTCAGCAACATATCTTAACTTTTCAGGGTTTACCATATAATAAATTGCTTCGATTTGTCCATGTCCAACTTCGAAGCCAATTACTGCCTGAATTTTATTCTCGAGTATTAATGCTAAGCCAGTTGTACCATTAATATTCATCAATTCTAATGTATAATTTTCTTCATTATTTTCAAACTTACGAAAAAGAGCAGATAATAAACGGAAAACTTTTTCACGACCGTAAATAGGATGTAATGCAGCTGTAGCCTTTCCTCCACCATCTGCATAATAAACAACATCTTCTTTTAAAATATGAACAAGCTCCTTGACCTTTCCTTGTTGAAAAGCAGACATGAAAACAGTCACTGTATTTTTTATTTCCAACTTGTCTGTAACTATACTATTTTTTCTAACTAGCTCAGGTAATTTCTTTTTTATTCTACTTAAAATTTTCCTGCAATTTATCTCACTTTTATCAACGATTGCAGCAATTGTTGGATACTCATACTCAAAAACTTCTCTCAGAATAAAAATAGCCCGCTCAATTGGATTTAGTTCCTCAAACAAAATCATAATTGCTAGTGAAATACTCGTATCATTTAAAATAGTAAACAAAGGATCATTCTCATGTAATGCTAGAGGTTCAGGCAACCATGTTCCCGTATATAATTCTCTTTTTTTCCTTGAAGACTTTAACAAATCCAAGCAACGATTCGTCACCATCTTGCATAAAAGAGCTTTTATATTGTCCATATGATTTACTCTGGTTTTCCCTATCTGCGCAAATACATCCTGTACGATATCCTCGGCATCTGATGCACTACCTGTCATGCGATAGGCAATTGAAAAAAGCAGTGATTTATACTCTTTATACAACTGACTTATTAACTCATTATCCATTGCTCACCTCATAAGCTGTTTATTTTTGAAGACTTGCTAATTCCCAAGTGTAGTATCTTATTCTTGCACCTATTTTTCCAGTTATCGTAAAATCAAGCCCCCATTTTCGTGTCCACACAAACCCATTATTTGGTCCTAAACTAATACAAAAGAATTTTACGGGATATGACTCGTGTAATATGTTCACTGGTGTTTGGTTTATTGATGCCTTCAATATTTTACTTAGCCTTGTCGCTTGTGGAATAGCTTCCTTACATGTCATACCATCTGGAAGATTATTTTTATAATCTACTACTAATGCGCAATCTCCAATGGAATAAATATGTTCCTCATCTTTAACCTGATAGAAATGATTAACAATAATTCGATGCTCTTCTGAGATAGGTAAACCTAATCTAGAAATGATTGGATTTGCTTCTACCCCAGGATTAAAGATACAAGTTCCTACAGAATATTTTTGGCCATCATTAGTAGATAACTGACCATCTTTACAATGAGAAACCCTTGTTTCATTTTTGACGACTACCCCAATATTTTCAAGATGGTTGACGAGTTTCTCACTTACTTTCACAGGTGCTTCTGGTAAAAGTCGATCCTTTGCATCAAAAAGTAAAACTTCCACTAAACTTGGATTAACACCTGCTTCTGCCAACTTTTCTTTAGACCACACAGCAATTTCAGCAGCTGTTTCAATACCTGCGATTCCTCCACCTACAACAGCTACCTTAAATAAACTTTGGTTTTGTTGTGATTTCTCCAAGGCTTTAAATGATTCCATCAGTGACAATAGTTGTTCTCTTATTTCTATGGAGCTCTGCTTATCTTTTAAAGTGATTCCACCAAAACCTTTAGATATCTCTCTAATTACACTTCCAAATGCCAGCACCAAGTAATCATAATGTAAATCTATAGTTTTCTCGTTTTCCATCTTAATAGTAATTTGTTGATTTTGCTTCTGAAGAGCTAATGCTTCCCCTTGAATAAATTCAATCCCGTTCTGACAATATTCGGTAAAAGGTATTTTCAAATTTATATCCCTTGTCGCAGCCCGAACAAGTAATACTTTTTTTAAATGATAACTATTTTTATCAATTAAAATAACTCTTACTGATTTTCCGATTTGACCTTGAAATTCCTTTTTTAATCCCTCTAATAAATTTATTCCAGCATAACCCCCGCCTACAATGACAATATTCTTCATCATAACTCCTCCTTTTTTCCTTATAACGAATTTACTTAATCGGTTGTGACATCATTTATAAGGTTTTTAAAAGTTATGATCGAGGATAATACATTTGCGTCGTTCGTTTTAGGTAACAAATAATTTTTAATGAAAAGTCGAACACCTTTTTATCTATCGCCATATGTATATAGAGAAAAGGAGTGATTTCGGATGGTAATAATTGAGCCTATTATGATTAAAGGCCATTTCTTCACTGCAGTAGTTGTTCAATTGCCAAAAACAACACTGCTGACAATTTCAAATGATACGGGCTACATTATGTGTGGGGCTTTAGATGTTGGTCTATTAAATGACCGCTTAGCAGACCGGAAGATTATTGCTGGTCGAGCAGTTGGTGTGAAAACAATTGATGAGCTATTGACGGCTCCATTAGAATCCGTGACATATGAAGCGCATCAACTTGGTATTACTGAAGGAATGTCTGGCGTAGAGGCATTATTAAAAATGGTATAATCGATATTTTTGGATATAAATAAAGCGTCAAAGCATTAAACTAGGCGCTTTTTCTTCATTATAAAACTCAATTGAACGATTTCATCTTGCATAGTATGAGCCTTTTGAAAGGTGGTATTCTATGTATTATACAAATGTTAGTCAGCAAACTCCCCATGTCATAGTTGTGACTGGAACCGGAAAAGTAATGGCTAAAGCAGGCTATGTCCAGCTTCAAGTAGAGGTAAGTACACAAGCGAAAAATGTACAAGATGCACAGCAGGAAAATGCGATGATTATGAATCGTGTCATACAATCCATTTTAGCTCTTCATATCCCAAAAGAACATATCCAAACGGCAGGCTACAATATTGCACCTCATTATGAATTTGAAAATGGTAAACAAGTTTTTAATGGCTATGAAGTGACAAATGCCATTTCCGTTAAAGTAACTGATACAAATCAGGTTGGCTCAGTCATTGATACAGCTGTGCAAAATGGTGCAAACCGCATTTCCTCTATACATTTTAACATTGAAAATACGGATGCATACTACCAGCAGGCACTCAGCTTAGCTCTTCATAATGCCCAAATGAAAGCCAAAACAATTGCTGAAACGATGCATTTGCCCATCCAACCCCAGCCAATCGAAATCATTGAGGAACATGAAACTGGACCTGTCCTATATAGATCAATGGCGACGGTTGATTCCACCATTTCTACACCTATAGAACAAGGTCAAATTACTATTAATGCGAATGTCAGAGTGAAGTTTCAATATTAAATGAGCCTTCTACCTCATACCTGAAGGCTCTTGAGGTTATTGAAGCAGCCTCCAATCCAATCAACTTACACACTGAATACGTTTTAACTAGTGACATCGAACTTTTACTGAATAGGAGGCTATTTATTTTTATCATTCCCATATACGTTCTAGAGTCACTTCATGATCCTTAACACTTAACTGAAAAACATCTGGGTTACTTAGACGTGTCCAAAATTGAAAGTCAACATCGCTATTATAGTTTTTCAAAAGTAAGGTCATTATATTTCCATGACTAGCGATAATTGTATGTTCAGACTCACTTTTGAAAGTTTCCTCAACGACGTTAACGATACGTTCCATCGCTTCATTACTTGACTCTCCACCCTCAAACTTTAACTCCATATCGGTAAAAGTTGCTCGAAGTTTTTCATACCAATCGGGCAAATCACTTGTGCTTAATATGCGTTCTGAAAGGCGTTCGTCAATTTCAACATTTATATTTTCCCTCTTACTTAGCGGTTCTATAGTTTGAATTGCTCGTAAAAAGGGACTAGTAATAATTCGATCAATTTTTTTGTCAGCGAAAAACTCTGTTAAAACTTCAGCCTGCTGAAAGCCCTGTTCTGTTAAAGAAGCATCCGGTGACTGTCCCTTGGCTTCGCAATGC
Organism: Lysinibacillus sp. NPDC056185; assembly: GCF_047737915.1. Taxonomy (NCBI): domain Bacteria; kingdom Bacillati; phylum Bacillota; class Bacilli; order Caryophanales; family Bacillaceae; genus Lysinibacillus; species Lysinibacillus sp. NPDC056185. Next base: position 78,180 of record NZ_JBLLLQ010000003.1, on the reverse strand, counting down.
CTTATTACATAGATATGTTTAGCCATTTCTAACCTCCTAGAGGAAATATGGAGGACCGATCATTATTATCCGCTACTTTTGAAACAAGTTCTCGTCTTAACATTATGCATTAACCTCACTGATTGTAAGTTTTTTATTTTACGGTTATTATACCTCTTTTGCTAATTAGTTCCAATTCGTTTGATGCATCACCAATCTTACCTTTCTTTTGGTTTTCCGTATGTTTTTCTTTCTGGTAACCTTCTAAATTCACGCTTATGTCAGATGATTCACTGTTCGCTATAACCCCTAATGATTTTGGTGCCTCTTTGTATGAGATTGTAATATCCCCTGAAGACGTTTCTACAAATAGTGCTTTTCCTTCGCTGATTTCTTTCATTAAGACTTCACCGCTAGTCGAAGTAATTTTCGTTTTCGGACTGTTGACCCTAGTAATATAGCTATCACCATTTGTAGCAGCTATCGTTAATTCATTTAAAGAACTGTCTACGATACTTAATTCACCATCTTTTGATGTAATTGTACCTTTATCAGCCGATAGTCCTTTAATGATTTTAGCGCCAGAATCCGTTGAAATCGAAAGTTCTTCTGTTTCAATGTTGTTAATTTTGATATCACCATAACTATTTTTTAATGCAATCTTACTCACTGCATTTTTAGGGATATAAATGTGAATAGTATCTTTTTTTCCAAAGCTAAAGTTTTTCATAGCCCCTTTTTCAGTGTCTTGTTGAAGTACCTTTACTTTATTTCCGTCTTTCTTAATTTCAACAGGATTGCTTTGCTGCTTTTGTTGTTGCTTACCTTCAAATTCAATTGTTAGTTTATCAGATTCTGTATTTTCTAATGCTATATTCCAGGACTCTATGTTTAGTTCTAGTTCTTCTATTTGCTCAACATCAAAGGACTGTTCTTCAGTGATGCTCTTTTCTCCATTGATTTTAAGAGTGAAGAATATTCCTCCTACCGCAATAACGAATATTAAGGCTATGATTGCTTTTTTCACTTTACATCCTCATTTCTCATTTTTAAGTTAAATCTACTTTGTCGACTTTATAATAGGACAGATAGCCGATAATAAGCCCTAATAGACACATTATTGTTGGGACAATGATAAATTGAGATAAACTTGTAGATGTATCCCCATTTGAAACCGTTGCATTAATCAAAAATCCAATTAAAACAGCAGATGTAATTGTCGCAGCTGTTGATTTTTTTCGCATACCAAAATACAAAGGAATTAAGCTTACCCCAGCCATCATAAAAGCAATGATAAAAGTAGACGGTATAGTAGCTACCATATCCTGTATCTCAACAGGAGATTCAAAGAAGTTCATCATTGGATTTAAAAAATAAACAGCGATATTCATCATTAAGGTCGCAATGATAATGCTAAAGAAACAAAATCCGAAAACTAAAGACAGCTTAGCAAAAATAATTTTTTTCCTTTTTAATGGATACGTAAATAATAATTGAACCGTCTTATTTTTGTATTCGTCAATGACTAAACGAGATAGAATTACACTCGAAAAAATGATAAAAACAATGCGAATTAATATATTTGTCAAAGACATAAAATCTGTATAATCTTGAAACATCTTTTCATCTGCAGAACCAACTGCCATAAGTGCCACTGCCGCAAAAATTCCAATAATACAAATGGTTAAGCCTTTAAAATAGCTAGACATACTATTCTTTTTCCATTCAAGTTTTAATAGTTTAAGCAATTTGATTCCCTCCATTAATAAGGTTTAAGAAATACTCTTCTAAATGCTGTTGCTGTTTTTCAATGCTATTGACAGTAATATTATTGAATATAAGTTCTTTATTAATTTGAGATTGAGAAATATCATGTTCAAAAATTCGAATACAATGTTGATTGACAATCTCATATTTTCGAATTCCTAACTTGTTCTCTAGCACATGAATCGCTTTTTTCACATCGTCTATTTTAATCTCCAGATACTCCATGTTCTCTTTTCGAATATCGTCCATTTTTACTTCCTTTAATAATTTCCCATGATGAAGGATGCCAATTGTATCTGCTATTGATTCAATTTCTGACACGATATGACTTGATATTAATATAGTGATTCCAAGCTTCTCCTTTAGATATAACAAGAGCTCTCGAATATCTTTAATACCTATTGGATCAAGACCATTTATCGGCTCATCCAAAATAAGAATTTCTGGTTTAGCAACAATGGCACGTGCGATACCTAATCTTTGCTTCATTCCTAGAGAAAATTCATGTATTTTTTTATGTTCAACACCATTAAGACCTACTATCTCTAATGCCTCTTCGGTAGCTCCTTTTTCATAAACTCCAATATACTCACAGTGAAGCTCTAAATTCTCCTTCGCTGTTAGCCTGTCATAAAATTCCGGGTACTCGATAATACTGCCTATTTTACTTAAGTATTGATAGGAAGTAGTAGAAATGGATTGATTCAATATTTTAATTTCACCTGAAGTTGGTTTTACTAAATTTAAAATCATCTTCATAATCGTTGTTTTTCCAGCCCCATTCGGACCTAAAAACCCATAAATCTCTCCCTTCTTAACATTCATATTGACATTCGAGACGGTTTCGATTCCTTTAAAGCTCTTACTTAATTGATGTAGTTGAATAACAGTTTCCATGTTATGTGCTCCTTACCATTTTGAATTCGTTACATTAAGCTTAATAAACGAAAGTAAAATCAAAGTAAACTCGATGGAAAATGACAGTAATTTTTTCAAGATAGTAAAGATATAAAAATCAGAAGCTGTTATGATGAAATTGAAATGAGGGATAAAAATGGAAACTGCTGAAAAAATCCTAATCGTAGATGATGAGATTGGTATCTTAAAATTATTAGAAATTACGTTACGGAAAGAAAACTTTATCAATATTGATACTGCTTCAACAGGTAAAAGTACACTACAGCTTGTAAAAGACAAGAATTACGATATTATTTTGCTCGATATAATGCTACCAGATATAAGTGGCTTTGAACTTTGCACAGAAATACGCAAGCATACAAATACACCTATTATTTTTGTCAGTGCTCGCTCTACCGATTTTGATAAATTAACGGGATTGGGTATTGGCGGAGATGATTATATTACAAAACCTTTTAATCCTTTAGAAGTCGTCGCTCGAATAAAGGTCATCCTTCGACGTCAAAAAATGTATGAAAGTGCTCAACAACAGCAGACTACAAAATTTGATTTCGGTTATTTTGCTCTTAATCCTGAATCTGCAACATTAACCGTTCACAATCAGCTCGTCGAATGTACGGCTAAAGAGCTAGAGCTACTGCATTTCTTTTGTAAAAATCCAAATCGTATTTTTACAACTTCACAGCTCTACGAATTCGTGTGGGGAAATGATGTATATGGTGAGGAGAAAACCGTCACGATTCATATTTCGAAGCTAAGGAAAAAGCTTGGGGATGATACGCGTAAACCTAAAATAATTGTGAACTTAAGGGGCATTGGGTATAAATTCATTCCACCGAAAGAGGATTCACTATGCGAATAAACACTCGATTTACGTTACATCTTGCATTGGGGATTATTCTGTGGATGCTTTTGAGTGGAATTTGTATTGTGATCGGACTCGAAGGTATTCTCCCACTCTTTAAAAAATCTGTTAGTGAAGCTTATCAGAGTCTACTAGTCGCATGGATTTTCGGATTCAGCACTATTGTTTGTATCGCTGTATTTGGCTGGTATTTCGGGGGTCCTCTTGGTTTTATAATGTCTTGGATCCATCAGCTATCACAGGAAAACTATACACAACCTGTTGGACTATCTAAAATCTATACACGCAAAGGAAAGCTCCGTATGCGTTATATGTTATATCAAGAGGTACTTCAACACCTACAATCCTTATCAGGAAAATTAAAAGCTGCTGAAACAGAACGTGAAAAGGTTGAACAAGCAAAACAAGAATGGATTGCCGGTATATCCCATGATTTAAAAACGCCATTAACGTATATTACAGGCTACTCTACCCTACTATTAAACGATCAATACGATTGGTCCAAGGAGGAAGCTCGTTCCTTTATTCAAGAGATTGCAGATAAAGGCAAGCATATGGAGGAACTTATTCAAGATTTAAGTCTTGTCATTCAGTTTAATAATACAGACGGTCAGTTACCCTTGCATAAAACAAATCAGGATATTGTGGATTTCACAAAAAGAATTGTTGCCAATATAAGCAACAATCCACAGGCCAATGACTATATATTGCATTTTAAAACTGATACATCTGTTATAAACATTGACATTGATACAAAATTCATGCAACGCATATTACAAAACATTCTTATGAATGCCGTTATCCACAATCCACCTAATACAGATATTTATACACAGATTTTTAACAGGGCAGAGCATGTAGAAATCCACATTGTGGATAATGGCATAGGTATGTCTCAACACATGATGGACAATATATTCCAACAATATTATCGAGGAACTACTACAGAATCTTCTTCTGAAGGTACTGGACTGGGCATGGCGATTGTTTATAAACTCGTTCAAGCTCATAACGGCACTATCTCAGTACAGAGCGAACCTTCTAATGGGACAACGTTTATTATTACATTACCTAAAAAGTAATATGGGAATTGAACACTTTTGGATGTCGCCCGAGTTGTCAGTTGTTGGACTTGAGCAGTTCTTCGGCGGGCCTGATCACTTTCAGGGCGGACCCGATCACTTTTGAGGCTTACCCGATCACTTTCGGGGCGAGCCCGATCAACTTGAAGGCCTGCCAGAACCATTCATGAAATCGTATTGTTTGACATATATTAAAGCATCATAAATCGGTTCAATAAGGAGGATTCCATGCAATCTGAAAAATTGCGACTAAGAAAGATTCAACATCTTGCTCATGAAATTACTGATGAAATGAATAAAGGTGAAGAACTTACTCACTTAGAAACCTTGATTCCCGTTATTGATAATTTATCTCGTGCTATTGGTGATTTAACAGATTCCTATGGACAGTATTCATTAGATTATGTAGAGGAAAAAGTGAAGAATGCTCATGCGCTTTTATTTAGCAAGGTAAAAGTCGATGTCTATTTATAAAGATATTGGAAAAGGGTAACCATTTATATGGTTACCCTTACTATCTAATGCGTTTCAGGATTAAATGTCTTACAATCTGTTTCTTCACTATTAGATGCCTGTTGTCCCTTTTGACTTACAACATAGATTTTTTCTGCACCACATCTGTTTCCAGAGTTCCAAAATGTACAGTTATTAACTTCACAAAGAATTTCTTGTGCCATTGTTTCCACACCTCCTCTTTTTTATCATTAACAAAATTGAAGTATTCAATACAGAAGGTGTAATGAAACAGAAGTATATGGATGTTTACTGGCTTCTGGTAAAGAAACTCATCCATAATTCCAAAAAATGCTATTACCTACATGAAGGTAATAGCATTTTTTTCGCGCATTATTCAATAACCTTTGTTGGTGTTGCCTCTTGAACAATTATCATGCCATCATATGCCTCAGCAGGTGTCATTTTAATCGTATAAAGCATCTGTGTGAACTTGTACCAAAAGCTAAAATCATCGCCGATATTGCCCATTCTTTGTTCTTTTGCTACGATGTCAGCTAACTCCTGAGATTCATTAGCCTTTTTAAAGTCTACATAGAAAATATTGTCCTTGACCTCACTAAAGGCGTCTACTAAAGCATTATGATGCTTAATTGTATAATTTTTTCTTTCGCCTGACCCATTTTGTGCCTGAAACGTATTGTTAACAAAGTCAGTCCCAATGGCAAAGTACGCATCTTTATACACTTCGTCTAAGTATTGACCCATAGATTTGTATCCTGCCACATTAGCAGAAGTCTTCTCTATATGTCCATTATGAGCAGACATTAGTACTTTATCATGACCTTGAGACGCTTCAAAATCAACGATCCATTGTAAATTGTTCGCTAAATATTCATCACGAAGATTCATATAATTGCTGTCATTTAAAAATAATTGCGTTCGTTGCTTGATGATTTGTGCATATTGAGCAGCAAATAAATATGCTTCTTTCGAGGATTGCTTTTCATAAGATTCTTTATTAGTTTGCAAATCCTTGATGATTGCATCAATATTTTTATCAAGCTCCTCTAGCTTACTAGTTGATAAATCTCTCATTGTTTTATTCGTTACATCTTTTAGCTGTGCCTTATATTTCTTAGCGCCTTCACTTTTAACCACTTCGTAATAATCTAGTAACCCTTTTTTACTATAATCATAGCGTTGCATATCGTTACCGTAAAAATAAATTTTATCTTTCTCATCTGCAGCCATGTTATAATCATGCATCCACTGAACAAACTCAATCATTTGCTCCGTTTTATAGATACCATAATCCAAAGCTTTTACCGCTTCCTCAGCTGTGCCAGTACCATTTAAAATAAACTGATTAATTTGCTGAGCGCCACCAAAATCTCCTTCTAATACAAAAACACGAACATTTTCATTTTTAATTAAAGCCTGAAATACATCCTTCTTTAATGTTTGGAATTCAACGTTTCCATGTGTTGCTTCTCCAAAACCAATTACTTTCACATCATTTGGAATATCGATATCTTCAACCGCGGATGTATATTTCGAAGCATCCTTAACGGCTTCTCCCTTGCCACATCCCGCTAGAGATAACAAAAGAAATAATGCTGAAATTAATAAAAAGCTCTTTTTAACAAATACCATTTATAAAATTCTCCCTTAAAAGTTTATTCCTTATCGCCCTATTGGTGAAGACTAAGTGGGGATGAGTAAATCCCCATTTCACTTTATACAGCTTTTCGTTGGAAATATAAATACCCTCCAAGGAAAAACAGTACAAATCCTCCACCTACAACTGTTAATAATTGATCCCAAGGTACGAAGAATACATCATCCGTATTGTCGCCTACATACATCATTGAGAATGGTTGAGCCCATGGATAGTAGGGTCCGATAGTTTTTGAATTGATTGCTAATATAGATGGTAAAGTAAAAATTACATTAACAGCAAATGGAGCAGCAAAGCTTTTAAACATGATAGACATCCACAACTGCAAAGCCACTAGTGGCAATGTCGCTACCCATCCTCCGATAATGCTCTTCCAAACAATCTCCATCGGGAAAGGATCTGTATAGCCCTTTATCATGCCTACAGCAAATATAGAACATAAATATAGTAATTGCATCGCCATCATAAGAATCATAATTAACACATATTTTGCAGCAAATACTTTTCCTCTCGTTACCGGCAATGCTAGAAGCTGTTTCCAACCACCACATTGATGCTCATATCTACAAATAAGACTTGCAAATACCCCTGCAATTAAAGGTAGAAATAATAATGCATACGTTAAATTCATTGAAACTAACGGAATATACCAATTATTCACATCAATACCTTGCAAATTAGCTTCCATATTTGATGTTAATCCGATAAAAAGTCCGATTATCGGTCCTGCTAAAATGATTGGCACCATTTTTGATTTTCTCAATTTAAACCATTCAGCGCTCAGTATAGACCACATTTACTTTACATCCCTTCTAGCAAAATCTATCATTCCGATAATATACAGTAAAATACCAATGCCTATTCCAAGCATGACATTTATAACAGGTTCATCCCATCGGTTCATTAAAGATGGCCATTTCCAAATCATCCAATCAGGCAATACAAATGATGAATAAGCAAAAATCACGCCGAAAATACCTACTGTAATTGGGATCCCCTGATTATGACAAACACTCGCAATCCAAAGCTGCAGTGCCAATATTGGCAACGCTGCAAAGTATGGATAGTAAGCAAATTTAGCAATTTCCATATAGGGTGTGCTATCGCCTAAATCTAAAAAGATTCCGTAAGTCAGTGTCATTAACATTAAAATCGTGGAAGACAAGAACAGTAAAATCGCTAGAACCGTGAACTTTGATAAATACACCGTTAATTTAGACACCGGTAGTGCAATTAATTGCTTCCAAGCGTTCGTTTCATTTTCAATGCTCGCCATAAATGAAGTTAAAATAGCAATCCCTAATACGATAGCAAGTGGTGTAAATGAATGAACATTTAATAAATAGAAACCCCAATCGTCCTCGCTTTGCTCTAACAAATAGTCCTTCCTTACGCCGTAATTTACCATTTGCATGGCAACAACACCAATTGGTCCTAAAGCTGTTAAAAACCATAATCCTTTGCGTTTAATTTTCAAAAAGTCAGAAGTTAACAGTTTCCCTATCATAGCGCTTGCTCTCCTGTTGTCATTTGAAGGAAAATCTCCTCTAAAGATCGTTTCTCTTCCTCTACTCGATATACCGAAATACCTTCTTGTACAAGGATTTGTACAATATGTGCTACTTTTTCATCTGAACATTCATCAAATAAAATGAGGTCATCCTTATGTTCTGCCTTAATGCCATTTGCCACTAATGAACGCCAGCCCTTTTCACTATCGCTCACTTTAATTACTACCTTTGGCTGAGCAAATCTACGCATTGCTTCAATTGAATCTTGGAAAATCATTTTCCCCTTTGTCACAATGCCCACTTGCGTTGCCATTTGATCTATTTCAGATAATAGATGGCTTGAAATAATAATCGTCATTCCATATTCTTCTGGAAGTCGTTTAATCAAATTACGAATTTCAATAATACCAGATGGATCAAGACCATTCGTTGGCTCGTCTAAGATAAGTAATTCAGGATTATGTAACAAAGATGCAGCAATACCTAAACGTTGCTTCATTCCAAGTGAAAAGCCTTTTACTTTTTTATCTGCAGCATCCTTTAAACGAACAATTTCTAATACTTCATCGATGCGTGACTTCGGTACACCTAAAATTTTTCTTAACGCTTCTAAATTTTCATAGGCCGTCAAATGTGGATAATAAGAAGGATTCTCTACTAATGAACCAACCTTTGCTAAAATATTAATTCGTTCCTTCGTTAAATCTTTTTGGAAGATTTTAATGGTCCCAGAAGTTGGCTTCATTAATCCAAGAAGCATACGAATCGTCGTAGTTTTCCCCGCTCCATTCGGTCCTAAAAATCCGTATATTTCACCTTTGCGTATTTTTAAATTTATATTTGATACAGCTTGCTCTTTACCAAAGCTCTTTGATAAATTTTCTGTTTGTATGATATATTCCATTGTCCTCACCTCTGTAATTATCATAAGAAATGAAGGTTAAAAACAGGTAAGGCTCAAGTTTAAATTTTGTTTAAAAAAGATACTTTATCATAACGTGGGTTGATTTCCGTTCCGACTGGGTGCTTTGTTGTTGCTGTCGCTACGCTTACGCACAGATAAAACAATTGCTGACGCCTCGCTTTCGCACAGAGCAAAGCTTCCTGGGGGCGTCCGATGAGCCGCTTCGCTTCGCTGCAGGGTCTCGGGCCAACACGATGTTGGTCACGAAGGCGTTATCACAGGATGTGATGGTTTTAGCCTTCGTTCCTCTATCGCTAATCCCCGAGGAGTCACCCAGCCTCCACTCCAATCAACTTATTTACATGGCGTACGTTTTAACAAATGGTATCCCTACTCTTGTGATGAGCATTAAAAAGAAGATAGCAATTCCGATTGCCTTACTCCATTCTACTTTCCCAAGGAGTCTGTATGCATTATGAATAAAAAAACAGCATGCCATAAGCTTTGCTGGCATACTGTTTGAACAATTACTGAAATGAAGCATGCCTTAGCATGCTTCACGAAATATTCTATTTGTAGTGTTTAATTTTAATCTTTGTGCCGGATTCGCTGGACTCTATATCCCACTCTAAATCCATGCCCTTCACCATAATATCAACAATCGATAAGCCGATACCAGCACCTTTCGCATTGGATTCATTTTTCATTCCTTTTCCGTGATCTTTTATGATAAATGCATCATAGCGCTCCGTCGATTCGGTTTCGACGCCAATATATTTCCCGCTACTCGCATGACGTAATATATTTTGAAACAAATTATCAAATATACGTCCAAGCCAAATCGGATCAATTTGCCATTCATTTTTCTCAAATGGATGTAGCTCAATATCGATTTCAAAGCCTTCCTTTTCAAACACTGGATACCATGTCGTCATTTGCTCACGTACAAAACGTATAACGTTGATTTCTTTCGCCTCAAATTTATATTTACTAGCCGTCAGCAATGTATAGGACATTAAATTTTCTATTAAGGCGTCAATATTAACAATCGACGTTTCCATTGCCTTAATCGCTTGTTTTCCATCCTCTGATAATACCTCTTTACTAACTGAATATGATTGTGCTCGTATTTTCGTTAATGGTGTTCGTAAATCATGTGATAAATTAGCAATCAATTCACGTCTTAACTGTTCTTCCTTCTGCTCACGATTCTTACTCTCCCTAAGCTCACACACCATGCGATTAAAGCTTTGTTCAAGCTGACCAATTTCATCCTTCTTCTTGACCTTCGTTTCAATAGGTAAGCCATCTACATCACGAATTTCCATCGCTTCCTGAAGACGCAATAGTCGTCTTCGAATCCCTCTGAAAAATAAAAAGGAGACTATAATGAAAAATAATATAATCGCAATAACACCGAAAAATACGAATGCTCCATATTGTTCATAAACATTTTTAAGAGGTGGATTAAACACTTCTCTTGGAATCTCAAAAACGATAAACCCATTTGATTCGTCCTGTCCTAAAAAAGCTATAACTGTAAACGGATCTTCCCCATATCGCTCTTTAATAAATTTTGTAGTATACGCTGGAGTCCATTTCGATGGAAGCTGTTCCTTCACATTCACTTTTGTTAGTAAAGTTCCATCCTCGTCTACCCAAAACATAGAAGATTTTGGATATTGCTTTTGCCAATCCTCAAAATGTTGAGAAACGGCTACATCTGTAAAACTTTTTATACTTTTAGCTTCCGTATGCCATTTTTTCTCTACTTCGTTTTCTCTGAGAACTTCACTTGAAAAATCAGTTTTTCCTATTCCAAAAATAAAAGCGGCACTAGCAAAGTATGATAATTGAACAATAGAGATGGCTAAAAAAATAATCAACATATACTTTGCTAATAATGATCGGAAAAATTTCATAGCTTCACCCTATACCCAATGCCTCGAATGGTTTCGATAATCGTCGGTTTGGCTGGATTTACTTCTATTTTTTCTCTTAAGTATCGAATATGCACCATTAATGTTTTATCACCTTCTATGTAACTTTCACCCCAAACACCTTCATAAAGCTGTTCCTTCGTTAAAATTTGATTTAAGTGGCGAATAAAATACTGTAATAGATAGAACTGCTTACCTGTTAATTGAATTTCTTCATCGGTCTGCTTATTGATAATCCGCATATCTTTCGTATAAATTTTTAGATGCTGAAGATCTAGCACATCATCATTCTTTTGATATCTTCTTAGTAAAACCTCAACCCGAGCTATAAGTTCATCTGGGTGAAATGGCTTTGTCAAATAATCATCTGCAAAATTGAGACCCTCTATTTTATCCTCTACAGCAGTTCGTGCTGACAGCATTAAAATCGGGATTTCTTTATTTTCCCGCTTAATTCTTTTGCCAATCGAAAAGCCATCTAAGCCTGGTAGCATCACATCCAATATAGCGATATCCTTAGAGGCTATGTGCTGATCGACTTCTTCACCAGATTCAAGCCATGTAACCTCATATCCTCTTTCCGTTAAATCCTTTGTCACCCATTGGCCAATCTCTTTTTCGTCTTCTATGTACAATATGCGATACAATAGTAATCCTCCCAATCTAAGCTATATTTTAGAAATAATGTTATTCTGTATTATACGATTTCATAGATTTGTACTCAATCGTTGTTTGTAAAGTGAGAGATTCATTTAATAAATGCTCGAACATCATATCTAGTGCTAGGTATGTCGATAAAACTAAAAAGTTGGGCGATAACTATCAATTATGCCTCGGCATAATTACGTCCGTAGGCTTTAATTCCATCGATAAAACAAGCTAACAATAAAAAAACGTATTTGGATCCCCCAAATACGTCTATATCTTTAATTATTAGTAATAATCAACATATCATTTTCATCAAACTGCCACATGTCCCCATAAGCAACTTCCCAATAGTAGCCGTTTGGGTCTTGAAAATAGCCACTATAGCCTCCCCAGAATACAGTCTCTGGCTCTTTCACAATTTTCGCTCCGGCCTTTTTAGCTAAATCAAACACTTGATCAACTTCTTCTTTGGACTTTCCGTTATAAGCAAGCGTAATCCCGTTAAAGCCATCGCCCATAGCCGGTGGATTTGCTTCGTTAATATCTTTTACTAAACGGTCAATCGGAAACAGTGAGATTTTTGTCCCTCCATTATTAAAGAAAATAACATCCGGATTTGTTTCTTCACCATAAACAATTACTTCAAACCCTAGACCCTCTCGATAAAATTTAAGAGACTCGACCATATCTTTTACACCCAATGTTATTAAATTTAAACGATTCATCCTACTCTCTCCTTTATAAAAGATTCAATTACTTATTCTATCTTAAGCATTGAATCCCCTTCTAGCTTCTTGCAATTCTCATGTTGCTCCTGTCCATATAATCTTTGTATAAGCCATCTTTAATCCACAGCGCTCCATATTATTTTGGCTAATGGATGCAAATTTTGCGTGACCTATCATGAAACTACAGTTTCGTTTGGAGGCTCATTTAAACGAAACTATATTAATGCTTGATAAACATTAGTTAACCTATGCGAGCGAAACTTCATAATAGATTAAATTAACTTTCTAAACATCTGTATTTGAGTACCTTTGTTGGAAGAAGTATAATTTACGGTAATACCTATTTTTTCTGAAACATTATTTATAATTTTGAGACCTGTATTCTCATTTTTACGCATTTCCTGTTCAAAATCAAAACCTGATCCAAAATCTATAATAGATATACATTCGTGTACTTCCCCGTTTGAAGGTACATAATTAATTATAATTTTATCGCTATCTGATGCATGATTTACAATGTTTTGGAAGATATTATCTAAAATTCTTTCAAACCATAATTTATCGATTTTCCAAACTATTAAATGTTTAATATTGTTATGAATTGTTATGTTTTCTTTCTTAAATAAATAATTCCATTTCTTTAGTGATTCCAATATAATTTCTTGAATATTTTCTTCTATTAAAGGAATGTCTACATCTTCTTGTTTTATAAAAGTTTCATCATACATATGATCAATTAATTTAGTTAAATAGTTAATATTATAATTAATTTTTTGGATGGCTTGTGGAAGATTTTTTTCATTCTCAATATAATACAGTTGGGTTTTTATTACTGATAAAGGCGTTCTAATATCGTGAGATAATTGATTCATATATTCTTTTCTTAGTTTTTCTTGTTGAGCAATCTTTAATTGATTATAGATTAATCTATCTAGTAGCCTATTTATTGCTAAACTAAGTTTTGATATTTCATCTTCCCCTTTAACGGGAAGCTTAACGGGTATTTTAGAATTGCTGTAAATGTTATCAATCACATCTCTAATATTATTAATATCATCTGTTAGCTTATCAATTATTTTTGATGATAAATAACCGTATAAAAAAACTATACATAAAAAGAGTATTATAATATATGGATATGCATCTCCAGAGTTAAATATAGAATATCCCTTCGAGAAAAAATTACTAATTAAGAAAAATAAGTAAAAAAGGTAATTTGATATTAAAAACAAAAATGGCATACTTATTAAGGATACATATAAGAATAATTTATATTTTCTTCTAAAACTCACCTTTTCTCATTCCAATCAAGGTTAATAATTTAAACGATAACCATAACCATATATTGTTTCTATAATAGTTGGGTTTTGAGGGTCAATTTCAATTTTATCTCTTAAATGCTTTATATGCACCGATAAATTTCCATAAGTACTATAATTTTCCCACAAATAAGACATAATTTGTTCTTTTGAAAGGTTAATATTTTTATTATGAATGAAATATAAAAATAGATTTAGTTGTTTATCAGTTAATGATATCTCTTCATTATTAAGTTTATTATGTAATCTTTTGGTTTGCATATTAAATAGTAAATGTTTAATTTCAATAATAGAATGATATTTTTTGTTTGCTATAGAGTTTACTCTAGCTAGTAATTCCAATGGGTCAAAGGGCTTTACCAGATAGTCATCAGCCATGGTTATTCCCTTTATTTTATCGTCTATATTATTTTTAGCTGTTAAGAAAATAATGGGCAATTCTGGATTTTGCAATTTTATCCTGGAACATAAACTAAATCCATCCTCGAATGGTAACATAATGTCCAGTATTACAATATGTACACCATTAAATATTGATAAGTTACATGTTCCATCTTTAAAACAAATGACACTTTTGAAGTAATTAGAGAAGAAGTCTTGTAAAAATTCGCAAATATCTTCATTATCTTCAATAATTACTAAGTTTAGATGTTTTAGCATTCCGCAATCCATTTTTATCTCCCCTCTCCAAAATATAGTCCAAGTAAATAATATTACGAGGACTATATTTAATTCTTTTTCTTTTTGCAACAATCTATTATCAAGTTTATAAATATGATTTACACCATCGATATTTTTATGTCTATGTGAAATAAATAGTATTGTTTTGTTAGTAGCAAATAAATTTTTAATTACTGCTTCCTCAGTATCAATATCTAGGTTACTTGTGCCTTCATCTATTAATAACATTTCAGGATTAGCGGCAAGGGTTCTTGCAATTGATAATCTCTGTCTTTGTCCACCCGATATTGTTGCTCCATTGTCTCCTAACACTGTATTATACCCCATTGGAAATTTAATGATTTCTTCATGGATGCATGCCATTTTTGCAGCATGTACAATATCCGAAGATGAAACATTATTATTATAGAAGCGAATATTATCTTCTATAGTCCCATATTCAAAAGATCCTTTTCTGATCTTTTGAATGTTACTCTTTTTTCTATTTTTCAATAATTAATTTTCTTGAAGTGAAAAATACATATAAACAATATAAAATTAAAATGGTACTACACCAAGCTATACTTCCCACTATTGTGGCAGACATAGTATTATCAAAATAGTAATCTTTATCTATTCTATACAGACCTAGCCTATACGAGAATGTTGAAAAAATAGTATAAGCAAAGGGTGCAGCAATTAGAATCATTGAGAATAGTGAAAATACGATAGAAATAATGCTACTTATAACAATATTTCTAGACCAGACCACTACAATTGTGCTTAAAAGTAAAATGGGCACACTTAAAGAAAAAGTCATAATCAAATATGAAATTGTGATATCAACAATATTCTTAATTAAACTTTCTTTCCCCCAATCAATAACTATCCCATAGATCAATAATAATATATAATTTAAAGCTGCTAATAAAAACAAACAGAACGAAGCCGTAATAATTTTTGCCCAGAAAAGTTTATTTTTCGAAAAGTTATATGTTATCCAGTTTAGATAGGTACCATTTTTGTACTCTATATAAAATACCGAACTTACTAAAATACCAACAATAATAGGGAAGAACATAAAATATTGATTATAGAAAATAAAATAAACATCTTTAATATTCGAATCTTTACTGTTAACAATATAATTAATTATATTCATCGCTATAGGTAATAGATTTAATGCCAGTAGAAACCAAATAAACTTTTCTCTTTTTAATTTTAACAACTCATTTTTAAATAATATTTTCATTTTAATAAGCTCCTTCTTAAGAACACATTATTTCCTCATATAAATCCTCTAATGTGTATTTTTCAAAAGTATAATTACCTTCTTTAATCAACTTTTCATCATCCCCACTATAAATATATTTATTAAAGTTTGATTCTAAATGCAATTTAGAAACATATGGGTTTTCCGAAAAATCGCTGGCAAGACTCTCTTTATTTTTTAAAGTAACAACATAGAATAGCTTATTATTATTGTTCTTAATTTTTGTAATAATTTTCCTTTTTTATAAATATTAATTCATCTGAAATTGACTCGATTTCTGTAAGATTATGACTAGAAATTAATATACAGTTAGTAGGTTTTCTTAAAGAGTTTTTAATCAAATTTCTAACAGATTTAATACCGAGTGGATCTAACCCATTTGTAGGTTCATCTAATAAAATAACCGAAGGATCCCCCATAATGGCCCTAGCTATTCCTAATCGCTGTTTCATCCCTAAAGATATTTCCGAATATTTTTTATCCTTAGCTTCATAAATGTCAAAACCACTAAGGATTTCCTTATAATCTATATTTTCAAGGTTTGTGTATGCTCCATGAAGCTTCAAATTCTCTAACACGGTTAAATTATTATAAAACATGGGATATTCAATTAATTTACCAATATGCGCATCTTTTATAGGTCTATTGTTGTGTAATATTTCCCCATCATAATTAGTTAAACCTAATATAGATTTAAATAAAGTTGTTTTCCCTGAGCCATTAGGACCTAACAAACCGTATATTTTCCCATCTTTGAAGTTAAGATTAATATCTTCTAATATTATTTGTTTTTTTGTTTGTAAATTTAAATCAATAATTGAAATCATTTAAACATGTCTCCTCTAAATAATATTTTTAAATAACTCATAATGTGCCATAAATACCCTACGAAAAATTAGCGTATTATAGATTTTTTCTACACGTAGCAACAGCAAACAGTATGCCACTTGAACAATTCAAAAAGAACTTGTAGTGTCTCAAATACTCATCATCGGCTTACGCAATGAAATTCCTAATTTAGAAATGCTTATTTAGAGTTATAGCCAATCACAAAAACAAAAAAGAAAACAACATAAACGACGAATAAAATTTTTACTATTTTAGACTCAAATACCAACTTACCGTTTTTTATAAATTCATAAAGAAAGACAACAAATGTACCTAACAAGGCACACATAGAAATGATTAAAGCGATTTTTTCCATAAAAACTACCTCCCTCTATAGTGCATTATTGGTTTTAACCATAAACTTTAAATGAGTAATTACCTTTATTAATAAAATTACAGCACAATGTTTTTTGGATAGAATGAGAAATCTCTCATCAAAATGTTTAACTAAAGCATATTAATATCATGTTCTTATACAGATTTGGATACTTACTCAATTCGTTTATTAACAAATTGAAATGATCTTCAAATTACCTAAAATACATACATTGGAATTTTTCAAAATTTTCGTTTTAAAATACTCTTATTTACAGAATAAAAAATAATTATTAAAAAGTTATTAATTATCATCAAATGTATTAATTTGTATCCTCTAAATTTAGGAGAACTTCAATTAAATCTAAGTATGTAGTCTTTTTAAAACCTCTTTTTACAACAAATATGTATATGTAATAATAATTGCCGGGTATTTTCATATCACCAATCACTGATTTCGCATAAAAACCTTTTATACCAGGTTGGTGGCAGCGACCTATCTGAATCCGAAAAAATGTAATATTCCTAAGGGTTAAATCCCCTTCTAACTTCCGCAATCCACTCATGTTGCCTCTGTCCATATACTCTTTGTATAAGCCATTTCCAACCCACAGCGTTCCATATTATTTTGGCTAATGGATGCAAATTTCGCGTGACCTAACATTAAACTACAATTTTGTTGAAGAGCTTCGTTGATACGAAACTGAATTAATGCTTGGTGAATCCCTTGATTACGGGCAATTGGTTTCACGGCAGATGCGGCTAAAATAGCAGTTTCATCATTTATATATAAAGAGCCGATACCAACGTCCTCACCTTGAAGAGAAGCGATATAAAACGACCAACCTGGCTTGTCATACAAAACTTTATTGTTCGCTGTGACACTTTCCGCTAAAAATGCTGGCATACCAAAACCCTCAACATAGATATTTCCGTAACGATCAAATTCAGCTTCATCGATTTGTCTTATTTTAATAAAGGAATTCTTTGTTTTCCCTACCATCTCTCCATTTAGCTCACAATATAATGTTGCATGAAAATCACTCTGATAAAGACCGGCGTTATGTAATTTTTGTAGTGAAGTAGCATCTACGTATTGTGGAGCTAAATCAAAACGAGCTGGTATTTCTCTTGTTTTATAAAAGTTTAGTATTTTTTCTATGTTTTCCTCTGAACTAAAGCTATCACCCTTTACCACATTGTAAGAGGGACCGGGGATATTTTTTATGGAGAAAGCATAGGCACTATCAAATTGACGAACCTCCACTCCCATTGCGTTGTTCTGAATTTCCTTAATTGCATTCAGCCTTGATTCGAACATCTTTATTTCGGTCTCTTCTAAGTGATTTGCCAAGTTTTTTGTTATTACCATACGTTCACCAACCCTTTTCAAAGATTCAATTTTCTACCATTAATTGTAACGCATATAGAAGACCGAACCACGTAAACTAATAAAAATTTCTTACAACGAACCATTGATATTCCACAAAAGTTACCTCCACGTTTCTATGAAACCAAAAAGTGCGTACTTTTTTTTGCAATGGCATGGAAGCATAATAAGAAAGCAACAAAGCACAAATGAAATTGGAGGACAGAAAAATGATTAATCATTTACAAGATAAAATTACATTAAATAACGGCTTACAAATGCCTGGTATGGGTCTAGGTGTATTCCAAGTACCGAATGATGTTACAGCAGAAATGGTGAAAAATGCGATTGAGGTTGGTTACCGTAGTATTGATACTGCTGCTATCTATGGTAATGAAGCTGGTGTTGGTGAAGGTATTCGTCAGGCACTAGCAACTACTGGTTTAAAACGTGAGGATTTATTTATTACATCAAAAGTATGGAACGATGGCTTGAGCTACGAAGAGACAATTGCAGCATACGAAGACAGCTTAGAAAAATTAGGGCTAGATTATTTAGACCTATATCTCATTCATTGGCCAGGTAAAAATAAATTTGCTGAGGCTTGGAGAGCACTCGAAGATTTATACGAGCAAGGGAAAATAAAAGCTATTGGGGTATGTAATTTCCATGTATCACACTTACAAGATCTTCTTAAAATAGCTCGTATCAAACCAGTTATTAACCAAGTGGAACTTCATCCACGATTACAACAAACTGAGCTACGTTCATTCTGCGAAGAGCACAATATACAACTGGAAGCTTGGGCACCATTAATGCAAGGTGGACTTCTTGAAAATGAAACTATTTCAAAAATAGCTGAAAAATACGGGAAATCAAACCCTCAAGTTATCTTGCGCTGGGATATTCAAAATGGTATCGTCACAATTCCAAAATCTGTGCGCAAAGAACGTATGATTCAAAACGCTGATATTTTTGATTTCTCACTAACTGATGAAGAGATGACTATCATTAACGCCATGAATCTAGATCAACGTGTTGGACCAAACCCAGATGAGTTTGATTTTGTCATGTAAACGATAGCTATGTAAACGTGAAAGAGACTGTCTTATTTTCTTAGTATAGAAAACTTTTTAGACAGTCTCTTTCCAATCTATTTAAGATGTATGCTTTATTGCGATATCTTCATCCCGTTGCATTAACAGAACATCTTCACCTTTTTCTTGTAGCACTTCGATATGTTTTTCACCCCAAGTGCAAAGGATGTTCAGCACAGGGTCCATCTCTTGACCATAAGGTGTTAATGAATATTCAACTTTTGGCGGTACTTGATTGAAAACCCTACGATTAATTAATCCAGACTGCTCCAATTCACGCAACTGGCTTGTTAGCATTTTTTGCGAAATGCCTGGAATCAATCGGCGAAATTCATTCGTACGAATCTGACCATGGTGGTTAAGATGACAAAGAATAATAGGTTTCCATTTGCCTCCAATGACTTCAAGAGTGGCTTCAACACCGATATTATAAACTTTTTTCATTGTAAACCCCCTGTAATATTCAAAAGTAACTAAAAGTACCCTATATAACTTTTAGGCATGTATGAATATTACTATATACTATACAAAAAATCAAAGGAGATATTAATAGAATGAAAAATACAAAAGTGCCGAATGCTAAACTAACATTACTCGCACTTGCGATCAGTGCTTTTGGTATTGGCTCTACAGAATTTATAAGCGTCGGACTTCTACCATTAATTACAGAAGATTTCGGTATAACGTTAAGTACTGCGGGTTTAACCGTATCCATATATGCACTAGGTGTAACTATTGGTGCACCGCTTTTAACAGCCTTAACATCGCGTCTTAGTCGCAAAAAGGTATTATTGCTCGTTATGGTCCTTTTTATTATCGGTAATTTACTTGCAGCCCTAGCACCATCATTCTCATTACTACTAACCGGTCGTGTTATTTCAGCATTAGCACATGGCGTGTTTATGTCCATTGCCTCTGTTATCGCTGCAGAAGTTGTAGCACCTAATAAACGAGCAAGTGCAATAGCTTTTATGTTCACTGGGCTAACATTAGCAACTGTCACTGGTGTCCCGCTAGGAACTTTTATTGGACAAGTAACCGATTGGCGAATGTCGTTTATTTTCATTGTCGTTATTGGCATTATCGGATTAATTAGTAATGCTCTGCTTGTGCCTAGTCAATTATCTAAAGGTAATCCAATATCTATTCGCGATATCGGGAAAGTATTAGGGAATATACGAATGTTATTAATTCTCTTTATTACAGCAATTGGATATGGTGGCGCATTCGTAGTATATACCTACGTTTCCCCTATTCTAGAGCAATATATGGGCTATTCACCTCAAGCAATTGTCATAATCTTAGTTGTATACGGTATTTGTGTAGCAATCGGTAATACATTAGGTGGTCATTTTGCTAATAATAACCCTTTGCGTTCAATCTTTATTATTTTTCTAGGCTTAGCATTAGCACTACTCGGCATCAACTTCTTTTTAGAATCATCCATCGTTGGATTAATAATGGTCTTTATGATGGGGCTATTTATGTTTATGAATGTACCGGGATTACAGCTTTATGCCGTTCAGCTTTCAGAAAAATATATACCATCAGCTATTTCAATGGCTTCAGCATTAAATATTTCAGCCTTTAACATTGGTATTTTTCTAGGATCATACATTGGAGGAATCATCGTTCGCCACCAATCATTAGCTCATACACCTATATACGGATTCGGCATGGTGATGCTTGCCGCAGCTACTACATTTCTATGGTTACTCTTTGATAGAAACAAACAATAGGTATGTTGCTATAGGTAAAAATGTGAGGAAGGTGCTTTCTAAAAAGCCCCTTCCTTTTTGCTATTTATTAGATTCAAGGAAAGTATCATCAAAATATGCCTTGAAATTTGGATACAGATAGTCTAATGACGATTGAATATCGGCATCATCATCAAATAAAATTTCATGTTCAATTTCATATATTGCACAATTTTCTTCATCAGCATTATTATTTAAATCAATACAAATTATTTTTCCATACTCTGTATCCCATGTAAATGGAAGATATCCTAAAGTGCATAATGATGGATTAAACATATCCCTTACGTTATTTAAAGGTTCTTCAATACTTTGGTCAGGTATTACACCAAAATAATGATGATACGTTGAAATAAAAGCTTTATACCATTCGGGAAAATTAAGTCCGAACTCTTTTTCTAACGTTTGAATATCTTCCTCTGTTACAGTGGAAGGAATCATTCTCCACATAGACCACTCTGCATCGATATCAACTACTTTCATTTCTTCAGGTACGTCAGGGCACATCCACCTACAAAATCCTGCTTCAGACACCTGATTATAACGTTCATAGTAAACTTCAAAACCATTTTTTATGTATGCACGAATATCCATCTTAATAACTCCTTTTGAGGAAGAATAAATTGGTCAAGATTTAAGCCATTGAACTGAGCCCCTTTTCGCTCAGGCTTTTCAAAGCATTAGCCATTAACACCGAAAGTCTTTGTTGTACATAAGATAATGTATCAGCTATAGGATAGGAGGAATTTAGTTGTATTACAATCCTTATTCGTATTTTGTCTATCCTAATTATTATCCGGCATGGGTAATGGCAAATCAACCAACAATTCAACACCCTTCTAGCCATCTAGCAATGCCGACAAACCCAACGAATAGAAGTCCATTTCCAATTGTCAATACAAAGAAATTGAAGACTTCTGCGAATCGGATCAAGGTTATTATGCAGCAAGCACAATTACTTACGGATAAAATTGATGAATCAGAGCAATTTGCGCATGATCTTATGAACGCAGCACAACAATCAAATAAAACAGAAGTTGAAAAGTTAATTACGTCAACAGGCATTACTATAAAATTCGAAACTACCTATACACCAGATGGATTTCGTATAACATTTACTGAAAGTAGCTGTTGTAAGCTAACACTAATTTTGGGTTGGTGACGAGTTGGTCCTTTAAAGAGGGCCTCTTTTTTTGCCTTTAGCATCTTTATGAATTTTAACCATGTATCCCTATTGAACTTGTAAACTATAAATAAATATGCTAAAGTACTTGTAATCATTATTTCTGAAAATTCTTATATCGCATTTTCTTATCAAGAGAGACGGAGGGATTGGCCCTATGAAGTCTCAGCAACCAGCCTATAGGTATGGTGCTAATTCCAATTGGCGAAATTTAGCCTTGAAGATGAGAAGACTTACTTTAGTTGCTTTGCACAAGAGTCCTCTTTCTACAAGGAGGGCTCTTTTTTATTGTTACATCCAAAAATAATTAAAAGAAAGCAGGAAGATATTATGGCAAACGAACTTTTACAAGCAATTCAACTATTGAAATCGAAAGAATGGGTGGATTTAACACATACATTTGGTCCTAATTCGCCCCACTTCTTTATGTTTGATGATGCAAAATTTGAAACATTATTTTCCCATGATGATGGCTTCTTTGCGCAGCAATTCACTTTCCCTGGGCAATATGGAACACATATCGATCCACCTATCCATTTTGTGCGAGATACACGCTATTTAGAGGAATTGGAGCTAAAAGAACTAGTGCTACCACTAATCGTTATTGATAAATCAAAAGAAGCCGAAGTAAATAACGACTTCACGTTAAGTGTTCAAGATATTCTTGACTTTGAAGCTGAAAATGGGGAAATTGAAACAGGTACCTTTGTTGCGTTGCGTACCGATTGGAGTAAACGTTGGCCAGATAAAGAATCTTTCAGCAACAAAGACGCTGATGGCAATAATCATATTCCTGGCTGGGGATTAGAAGCGTTACAATTTTTATTCGGCGAACGAAAAGTAAGTGCTATTGGCCACGAAACCTTTGATACGGATTCAGCAACAGATTTTCGTAAAAATGGTAAGCTAGATGGCGAATATTTTGTGCTTGAGCAAGATACTTACCAAATTGAGCTCATGACAAATTTGGATAAGCTCCCTCCAAAAGGTGCTGCTATTTTCAATATTGTACCGAAGCCTGAGAAAGCCTCTGGATTCCCTGTGCGTTCATTTGCAATATTGCCTTAAAAGATAAAAAGGTCTGATTCACAACCTGAGTAGGTATTGAATCAGACCTTTTTTACTTTGGCGAATTCCTTTTTTTGAAAATAAAATAAACGATTAACATTAGTATTAGGAACAATACTATAAGATAAATACTGTAGCGGGATAAATATACCCCAACATAACGCCAGTTCTCCCCAAGTACCTTTCCTAAGGTAATAAAAGTAAATGTCCAAATAACTGCTCCCGTATAGGCAAAGAAAGCAAATTTTTTATAAGGATAATTATTGATAGCCGCAATATATGCTGTAAGATGACGCACACCAGGAATAAAATATCCTATTAATAATAACCCCGGCCCTATTTTTGCAAATAATTTTCTAGTAAAGTCAATTTTCTGTTCAGTAATATGGACTTTCGAACCGTATTTTCGTAATAAAGGTAGTCCGAATTTATAACCTATATAATAGCTCAGGGTAATTCCCCCCGCTGCACCTATCATAGCGCTGATTAAAGCTGGAATATGTGCCAGCGTTTCTTGATATACGCTATATCCTACATACGTTAAAAATATCTCGTCAGGAAGTGGCAGACCGACAATTCCCCCAACTAGGATGAGAATGATGCCAAAATATCCATAATGTTCAATAAGAGATTGCACGTGATGCGCCATAAATCATCCCACCTAAAGCGTAATAATTTTTAATAGTTAGCTTTATAATAACTCAAATGAGACAACATTATGAGTATTATGGATTATATACAATTTTCTCCATGAAACATGGATCAATGTTGTATCGTAACATATCTATAGTTTTTTCTTAGTGACTGGTAGATTCATAATTTACCTAAAATATTATTCACTTTCAAATAATTAAATTATTTGCAGCTCACGTAGAGCATAATCAATCCCGTCCTCAGTTGATTTCTTCGTTACATAATTAGCGACATTTTTTAATGCTTCACTACCATTGCCCATTGCAATACCAAAGCCGACCTGCTCCAGCATATCGATATCATTATCTCCATCGCCAAAAGCAAGTGCTTCTTCAGGACTCAAGTCGAAATAATCTAGTACAGCATGGACAGCAATAGATTTAGAAACATCATGTTGCAAAACATTTGTAATATACGGGTGCCACCTTTTAAATAATAAATGAGGGAATTTTGAAGTATACTTTTTCTCAATATCCTCATCGCCATATAAACACATTAAGTAAACCTCTTGCGTTAAAATATCTTCATTAATATCAGGAAACTCTAGCAAAGATAATGTTTCTTGCATAGCTTTTAATGTCTTTTCTTCTTGGACGTTATTCATCGATAATTGTTCTGTAAAAAATGATAGACTTTGTTTATTGTCTTCAGCAAAAGCCTTAACTGCGTGGACAATTTCCTTTGCAATAGGCATTTTATGTATTACTCGATCTTGATACTTAACATGGGCACCATTAGCTGTAATAAACGTTTCTATGCCTATGTTTCTTAAATCTTGGCACATTGACAAGGGTCTTCCTGTAGCAGCAACAATATGAATTCCTTTGTTTTTTAATTGCTTAATAGCGGTTCTTGTACTTTCTTCAATACGACCATCTTCATAATTAACAAGCGTTCCATCTACGTCAAAAAATACAATTTTATAATCCATCGTTCGCTCCTTATCGTTTTACACAATTTTATTAGGTATATCGATTAGAGGAACCTCACCATAACATGGCCCACTTCGGGTAACACTTATGACGATGATCTCCAAGAAGTCGCTCAGCCCTACTCCGATCACCCTG
The DNA here is from genome assembly GCF_047737915.1 of Lysinibacillus sp. NPDC056185. Classification (NCBI taxonomy): domain Bacteria; kingdom Bacillati; phylum Bacillota; class Bacilli; order Caryophanales; family Bacillaceae; genus Lysinibacillus; species Lysinibacillus sp. NPDC056185. Next base: position 53,015 of record NZ_JBLLLQ010000003.1, on the reverse strand, counting down.
ATATAAATGTCACTTTCCACTACAGGCGAGTGTTGAGTGACTCCCCTTTGTTGCTTAATAATAATCCTATATTTCCCTAATCAATATACTTGTAATTTTACATTAAGAAACATCTTTATACCAAAATCACGAAATAGGCATTATCGCCTACACATTCAACTTTATAATAAAAACATCAATAATTATTTAAATTTGTACGTTATTTGACAAACTAAATCGAGTGTATAACTTGCTTTAACTACACCGATAAATACTATTACGGGTACATATCGAAATTCCAAATAACTAAGAAAATAATGAACATTTTTATTTTAATAATTCTAAAGGAGTATACCAAAGAACATAGAATTGTTAATATAAAGGTAACTAAATTAAACACATTGAACGATACTGTCCATCATATAAATAGAACAAAAGAAATAATAATCGTTTTTTATGTAAAGGAGTTGATTCTTATGGCATTTAACATTTACTACTATGAAAGTAGTGTGGATTGCAAGTTTTGCAAGAAGCATTTTACCACATATAAAGTACGCCCTAATCGATATAAAATTATCGAAGAACAAACAGACTTCATGCCAGTTTACGAAGGTTTAAACCCGTTGTTGTATGAAGTTGCCGTTTGTCCACATTGTGGCTATGCTTACCACAAATCTATGACAAGAACATATGGGCCTTTCATGCTTCTTATTGATGAGCTTTACATAAAAGAGCTACAAAAACCTATGGATATTTGCAAGGAACGTACGATCGACGATGCCATTATAAGCATTAAATTAGCTTATCTTGTATCAAGAGCATCAATGGAAGAGTCACTTCTTATGGCCAATTTCGCTTTAAAAATAGCCTGGCTATATCGCTTAAAAAATGATGAGGAATCGGAAATGCGCTACCTTTTTGCAGCTAGAGATTTTTACAGTAAATCTTTTGCATCCAATCAAGAGGGCGGAGAGAGAATTCAATATTTACATGCAGAATTAAGCCTCCGACTTGGAGATATTGCTGAGGCGAAAAAAGGATTCTCTCGATTAATAGCAGATCGAAATGTTTCCAATAAATATAGAAAACTGGCACGAAATCGATGGGAAAACTATAAATATGATGAGCAACCGAACAACGCAAATAAAACTATAGAAGAAGTCATTAATTGAAGTAAAACGAGGAGAGTAATAATCATGCAACTATTTACCAAAAGGATTGATGTGAGAGAAGAAGATATTTTTTCAGAACTACATCATTTTTTATTGAGAAAAAATAATCGCTATTTAACGAACGATGAGGTAGTTACATTAACTGGGGTTTCATCTGAGCTACTCTATAAATGGGTAAAAACAGGAAAATTAAAAAAATCGATTTTCCCTAATTTAGGCGCACCCTGTGAGCGCTGCGGACAAGTTACTCAGGCAAAAATCTGTGTTAGTTGCTCATCAACCATCGTTAACACTTTAAAACAAGAGGAAAAGGATCGTGCATGGTTCAATCAAATACAGCGGAATAATCCGAGAGCTAGCACGTATCACTATAAATAAAATAGTTAACATCTCTACAGCGTACATACGCTATGGAGATGTTTTTTTATCTGCCTCCGCTCAAATAATCCAAAATAATGACATCCAACCAAATTTAAACAAAATTTAAACAAACTCCCCTTTTACTTTAAACTTCACTATCTATAATTGACCTTAACATATAGCGAAGGACTGATAGAAAGTGACAAAAGGTAAGAATCGTAAGGTTTTATTATCATTAAGTATTGCGTTAGCAAGCTTTACAGCGTTCAGCGGAGTATCAAATGCATCGGCAGCAGTTCCAGCGATAGAAGAACGTGTAGCTTTGGAGAACAATTTAGAAGTAAAGCAAGCCCGTACATCCAATGAAACGCTTCAAGATTGGAAAAAGTGGACAAACGATCATGCTTACAGCTTAACATCTATTCAACCTGAAGCAATTAGTCAACAAAACATTCCATCCACTAAATTTGAAGATTTAGAGATGTTAAAGCCTTTATTGCATGATAAGCGCATCGTTTTTTTAGGGGAAAGTTCACATGGCGCAGCAGAATTTAGCCTAGCGAAAACACGTTTAATTCAATTTTTACACCAAGAAATGGGCTACAATGTCCTAGCCTTTGAAAGCGGTATGGGGAATGCCATGAATGCGCAAGGACAAATTGATAAACAAACAGCGCAACAAACGATGAAGGATGCTATTTTTGGTGTATGGTGGTCAAAAGAAACACTGCCGTTATTTGAGTATGCTAAAAAAACACAGAATACCGATAAACCTTTGAAATTAGCAGGCTTTGATATTCAACAGCAAGGTGCGTTCACGAATGGTGAGTGGCTGCAAAATAGTCAGCTTGCTAAACAGTTCAGTGAAGTAGAGAAGCAACTTGTAGACTGGAGCTTTGGTACGGATCTAAAAGGCTACCAAAAGGCGAAACCAAGCATTATCGAAGTGTATAAACAAGTAAAATCTCAAGTTCAGCTAAAAGAAAAAGAGTTAAAAGCAGCTTATCCGAGCGAGCCTCATATTGTAAAGCTTATGGAACGTACTTTAGCTGACCGTATCCGTTTAGCAGACGACTATGTAGAACTATCAATTCAATCAAATATTGATTTAGAACAAAATAAATATGATTCTTTTTTAAAGACAATGGAATGGCGTGACCAATCAATGATGGAAAACCTTCTTTGGTTAGCAGAGGAGATTTATCCAACTGAAAAATTTATCGTCTGGGCGCATAATGACCATATTCGTAAAGCACAATCCGAAGTAATGGGTTCTCCTTATCCGGTAAAATTGATGGGTGAACGTCTACCAGATATCTATAAGAAATATAGTTATGTACTTGGTCTTTATATGACTAGTGGCGAAACAGCAAACAATATGGGTGAACCTATGGCCGTTTTACCGACAGTAAAAGGATCAATCGAGGATATTCTATCATCTTCAAATAAACCATACACATTTATCGACATGCGAAACCGTCAAAATGAGCGAGGAAACTCATGGATGTTTGAGCCACGTTTATCGTATAGCTGGGGAATGATTCAAGAAAGTCTTGTTCCACGAGATCAATATGATGGCCTTCTGCTGATTGATAAAGTAAGTAAACCACATTATATAAAATAAGAATATAAAAATAGCAAACTAGTTTTTCTAGTTTGCTATTTTTTAGTTCTTTTCTAACTGCTTTGAATTAAATAGTATGTTGTTGACAATTAAAATGTCTCACTCTATTATTATAAATACATTCGAATGTATCTATAAGGAGATATTTTATGGCCAGAAATAAATATCCAGAAGTTACAAGAAAAAGAATTATTGAATCAGCTGTTAAATTATTCACTGTAAATGGTTGGGACAATGTAACAATTCAAGAGATTGTAGATGATGTGGGAGATATTACTCGAGGAGCTTTCTATCATCATTTTAAAACACGTGCTGATGTTATTGATGCCATTACAAAAGAAATGCTGATGGCAAATAATTATTTTAATGAAATATCCGATTTAGAAAACTTAAATGCTTTAGAACGTTTAAGGCAAGGAATTTCTTTTTCAATTTCTCAAAGTGTCAAAGAAGAAAACCTATCCACCATCCCTTTAAAAATGAATTCTGCTGAGTTTGTTTATAGTCGCATCACAGAAGGAATACAGGTTGTTGCGCCAGGCATTCAAAAAATTATTGAAGAAGGAAATCGAGACGGATCACTACAAATTGCTTTTCCGAAGCAAGCAGCTGAGACCTTCACAATGCTTTTTGACATTTGGATGAATCCAGAAATATTTCGTGTAAGCCGAGCTGAGTTTATTCAAAAAATCGAACATATTAGTTTACTGTTCGAAGGGATTGGAATGCCACTGGTAAATGATGAATTGAAGAACGTTTTTTTAGCTTTATTTGATAAAGTTCACGAATAGTAGACTACTTTATGTAGTTTATTATTTTAGTCACATACATACATTTGTATGTATGTATCGATTGCTCGTAATTCTACACCACTGAACAATTACATACATTCGCATGTATGTAAAAGGAGATGTAATATGAAAACCTTAGAAGTTATATTTACGATTGTTTTATTATTATCAAGCATTTTACTGACATATAGACAGCGTGGGATAACTAAAATTAATATTTTCATGTTAGTTGTCAACTATATATTACTATTAGCTACAATTATTTCAATTGGCGCTAACTGGCGTATGATCCCTGCTTATATTGTTTCATTAGTATTGACACTGCAGGTTTTTGTAAAGCCTAAAAGCACGATTGTTTCAAAAAAATTAAGTATGAAGATTTTTAAACTTGTAGGTATTGCTGCAGCAGCATTTGGAATGTTCACCTTACCAAAGCTTTTTCCAATCATATCTTTTCCTGAACCTACAGGTGAATATTCAGTAGGAACCCAGGAATTTCACCTCATCGATAAGAATCGTAAAGAATTTGTCGTACCTAATCATCAGGTAAATCGAGAATTAATGATACAAGTCTATTATCCTGCTGAAAAAGGGACTGGACAGCTCTCTCCTTACTTTGAACATATAGAGGCCTTAACACAACAATTAGCAATCACACAAAGTTTTCCGTATATCGCTACAACACATTTAGGATTGACGGAAACCCATTCTTATAAAGATGCGACGCCGATAAAGGCAAAAGGCAAATTCCCGCTTCTATTCTTTGCCCATGGAATGAGTTTATATAGTCGCCAAAACACCTTCCAACTAGAGGAGTTAGCAAGCCATGGCTATGTAGTTGTCGCTCTAAACTTTACAGGTGATGCGACAACAACTGTATTTCCAGATGGAGATCGTGTGGATTTTACACCAATTGAAAATACAATTACCTTCCTGAGTGATCGTATCAAGCTTTGGGAACAGGATACATCATTTGTTTTAGATGAGGTCATTAAAGGTGATTTTGATAAGAATTTTAAAGCAATTGCAGCGTTAATTGATTATGACAATATTGGTATGCTCGGCCACTCTTTTGGTGGTGCGACTTCTGCACAAATGCTTGTAAAGGATGATCGCATTAAAGCGGCAATTGATATGGATGGTGGTTTATATGGTAACGCTATGCCAACAAATGGCCCAGAAAAGCCGTTTATGCTTTTGAATGCGGAGGCATCCATTAATTTTATGAAAGAAGCATATAGCCAACAACCAGGTAATCGAGATGAATTGTTTGTAGAATCCTATTTAAGAAATAAAACGATTGAAAAGCCTGGTGTTTACACAGCTATTATTCCAAAAACAAATCATGGAAGTTTTACAGATTTAGCAGCAGTTTCACCAATTATTAATGAATCTGGCGCAGATGTGAATGCTATTTTTAAACTGATTAATGAATTGTCAGTAGGCTTTTTTAATAAAAATTTAAAAGGGATCAATGACAATAAATTAGAAGAAATTCAGAAGGAACATCCTGATATAAACTTAACGTTGCACTAAAGCATATTGGAAAGCCAGGGTTGTTGATAGTTAACTTATCAACAACCTTTTTTAATTTCTATCATAATTTTCGTTACATAATCCTCTTCACGATTTCTAATAACAGCATCATAAATATATTCTTCAAATACGTACTGCCCTAGTTCAAAACCTTTTTCCTGCATAACCTTAAATAATCGCTCGTATGTTTCACCAAGTGTAGTAGAATCTCCTACATGGTATCCAACAATAAAATCTCCTTCAATCGCCTCGAAATAAGGATGACCTTCTCGTGGGTGTGGTTGCTCTATATACAAATGACTATAATTATCATAGTTTCCGGCTAATACTTGCTCTCTTCTTGTAATCCCTCCAATGGGATAACCTGTGTCTAATTGAGAGCGATCTAATTCATCAATAAAATCTGAAATAGCCTTCGTAAACTGTTCTTCCGTCGAATCCTCGATATTTTTACTTAAATACAATGTGGCCACTGGCAGATGCTCAACCGTAATACTATCAAAATCAATGTGTAAGGCTTCCTCTGTTAAATCGATTTTTACATCAATAATGCTTTCAATCATCTCCAGCTCTCGACGTTTTTTCGCTACAATTTCCTTTTGCTGATACATTAATTCTAAGAAATTTTCAGGTGATTTTTCTGCCATATATTTTTGAATATCCTTTAAAGACATACCAACCGCCTTTAATAGCTCAATCACACTAAAAAATTCATATTGTGCAATGGAATAATAACGATAGTCTTTACTATCCTTCATAATTGGGGATAATAAACCGATTTGATCGTAATAAATTAGCGTTTGTTTATTGACCTTACAAATTTTGGCGAACTCACCAGTTGTAAAATATTTTACATTTTTATTAAACATTTTTAAGTTTCCCTCCTTGACCATATAGTTACTATATACATTAGATTGTAGCTATTCACAATCTATTATGCCACGACATAATTGTAGCTGTCGCTTTGCTTTCGCTACAGAAAACATTTGTTGCTGTCGCACAGATAAACAATGCGTCCGGGACCGGCTGAAAGAAATTAAAAATAGAAAGGTTTTGACATTATGTTCACGGAAATTCGTGACATTACGGCTTTAAACAAAGAGAAAGTATTAGCATTACGTATTGCTGATCATCAGCAAAATTTTATTGAAAGTACAAAGCAATGTTTAGCGGAAGCAGAAACAGACGAACGCTTTATTCCTGTTGGATTGTATAGAGAAGATATTGCAGTTGGCTTCGCTATGTATGGTGTGTTCCCACATAAGGACAATACAAAACGTGTTTGGTTAGATCGCTATTTCATTGATGAGCGTTATCAGAACAAAGGATTGGGAAAATACTTTTTACAGCAGCTTATAAATTATTTAGTAGTTAAATACAGCTGTCAAAATATATATTTAAGCGTTTATGACAATAATATAGTAGCTATTCAGCTATATAAAAAGTTTGGGTTCGTCTTTAACGGTGAGCTAGATGACAAAGGCGAAAAGGTGATGGTAAAGGAGGTACATGCTCATGACTACCATTAATCCAATTGAAACAAGACCACTGAAGCCCTTGTTTTTATCATACTTATTTCCAGCTATGATTGGTATGTTGCTGATGTCAGTCAATATTTTAGTGGATGGTATTTTCGTTAGTCACGGAGTGGGGCCAACCGCTTTAGCTGGAGTAAATATCGCTGTACCCATATTCTCGATTTTACTATCTATTTCCCTTTGGATTGGTATGGGTGGGGCAACACTATTTTCAATTTCTCTCGGTGAGGGCAATAAAAAAAGAGCGAACCAGCTCTTTACATTAGCATTTACAGCAATGATCGTTGTCGTTATGACGCTGATTCTAATACTTTTATTCAATTTAAAGGAAATCTCCTATATATTCGGCGCAAGTGATGCTACCTTTCCTTATGTACAAGACTACTTACATGTTATTTTGATTTTCGGTGTGTTCTACACAATTGAAAACTTACTAAGCATTTTCATTCGAAATGATGGCAATCCAAAGCTTGCGATGATGGGTTTAATCACTACATCTGTGTTAAACATCATTTTAAACTACATCTTTATTTTCGTGCTCCACTACGGCGTAACTGGCTGTGCCCTGGCTACAGCACTTTCCACAATAATCGGTATGTCGGTGCTTTGCCTACATTTCTTCCGAAAACAATCCGAATTAAAGTTTGTGCGTAAGTTTTTCAACTTATCTGATCTAAAGAAAATTTTTGCTATTGGGCTACCAAGTTTTATTGTTGAAGCCTCCGTCGCTGTTATGGTTATTTTATATAATGTGACATTTTTACACTATTTGGGCTCGGATGGAGTGACCGCCTACGCGATGATTAACTATATTCATACCGTACTATTAACCGTATTCCTTGGTATCGGCATGGCCCTACAGCCTCTCGTTAGTTATCACCACGGTGCGAGATTAATTGAGAGATTAACAGCGTTATTGAAAATCGGTATAGCCACTGCATTTATTCTAGGTTTAACTACTGTCATAATTGCTACATTATTCCCTTCTCAGCTAATAGCATTATTCGGTGATAGTACGTTTGAAATTCGTAATATGGCAGCTCAAGGCTTTGTACACTTTGCAATTGGATATGTATTCCTTGGAGTGAACATGGTCTTTGCGGAATTCTTCCAATCCATTGAAAGAATACGTCTTGCAACAACCATAATGTTACTTCGCAGTATTATATTTTTTATCCCTGCTCTCGTACTATTGCCTAAATTACTTGGCCCACAAGCTATTTGGTGGACATTCCCCGTCGCTGAAGGTATTACCGCATTATTAATTTTTATATTTATGAAGAAAAAAACACATACTATTTTCTCAGAAGCAAGTTCCTTAAAATAAAGCAATATAAATAAAGTTAACCCCCTTTCAATACAATAATCGAGAGGGGGTTAGCTATACTAATGGCTCTTTTTTAATTGCATATATTCATCACGTAAAATACTCATAATTATTTCATCAAAATACTTACCGTTCATATATAAGGATTGCCTTAAAGTTCCTTCCTTTTTGAAGCCTACCTTTTCATACGATTTGATTCCCCGAATATTATGAGAGAAAACTTGTAACTCTAGGCGATTAAGCTGAAGCTCCTCGAACGTAAATTTTTGAACAAGCTGAACTGCCTCTGCCCCATATCCCTTGCCGCAATCTTCTATACTATGTAAAGCTATGCGAAATATTGCTTTTTTATTGTCTAAGTCTATTTCCATAATGGTTAAATCACCGATAATTTGGCTATTATCTACTAAACAAATAGCAAAATCATGGCGTGTGGAATCTTCGCTAAATCGAATCAAAGCCTCTCTAATCTGATCCTTCGTTAAAATGTTACGTGTACCTGTCATATACATAATTTCTTCATCTTGAAAGCACTTGTAGATACTATCAACATCTTTTTCTGTAATTGGTCTTAAAAATACACCTTGCCCTGCAATCATAAAAACCCCCCCCTTTAACTATTGAACAAGATTTGTAGTAGAAAGAATATGCCTAGTTTAATTTAGAAACGTTTTAGACATATGAAAAGCACTAACATATCCACTGCTAGTGCTTTAAAAATTACTTCGTATATACAATTTTCTTAATCGTTTCTACCGCTAAATGATACTCCGTAGATAATTGTTCAATTGAAGCTTCATTCGTAAACGCATCTTTTATAGACTTATTCCTGTCCTCAATATATTTCTTTGTGCCTGAACGAGCACCCCACTCTAAATAAGTGTTTTCTATTTTAGGAATATAAATCGTTTCACCTTGAACATATTTTTGGATTTCTAATAAAAGCTCTTTTGGTAAGATAACTGAAGCCTTCTTATAAGCCATTTATGCCAACCCCTCATTTTTATTTTGAAATTAATAAAATAAGGTAGCAAAGCTAATTTTATAAGAAATACTTCAAGGCAAATATTGAAATTCACCCCATGCAAAGTATTGCCATATCAAAATTAGGCTTTGCATGGGCTGCTTTCGTATCTAGCAACTTAATGAAATTACTCACTTCTCTCCCCCCTAACTTGTCAACACATTCATAGTTCATCTTAGCATATGTAAATATTTTCTATAAACAAAAAAAGGAATCACACACACTTGATCCCTTTTTGAACGAAATTTTATTCTATTTTTTGTCACCTTGTATTTCCATTGCCTGTTGCAGTTCATCTTCTGAGGACGTAACTCCGAGAATATCGAGAAGGAACATGAATAATGGAATACCAATTATTAATCCCCATACACCAAGAAAATGCTCAGAGAAGAGAATGACCATGAATGTATAGAAAATTGGAAGATTTGTCTTAGCAGACATTAGCTTTGGATTTAAGAAGTATGCCTCCATAGCATGTAGTACCATAACGATCACCAGGATATAGACAATGTACATTGGACCACCGACACTGTATGCGATTATAGTTAGAGGAATCAACGACATGATGACCCCTGCAACTGGCACTAATCCCAGTATAAAGAGCATAATCCCCAGCGCAATTAAGTGCGGGAAGCCCATAATGTATAATGCTATAACAGATAAAATACAGTTAATAGCGGCAATAATAAACTGCGCCTCAATAACTTTACCGAAAGAACGAATGAATATCTTTGAGAAATAATGTAGTTCATCGTAGAGATAGCTCATCTTACTATCTTTAAATTTTGCTGTAAATTCCGTAATACGTTTCTTCTCAAGTAAAATAAACAAGCTCAGAATTAGTGCAATGAATATATGCAAAATGATTTTACCAATATTCGTAAGGTTTTTCAGCGTGAGGTCTACACCCTGCTCTAAATATTTACCCAGTTCAATCTTGTCAAAGGTTGGAGCTAAATACCTTGCAATCTCGTTATCATTTGGGTTGAGACTAAAGCTAGCAATAAGATCAAAGAGCTGTGTAATTTGTTGAGTTACGATAGGTAAGTACTTGTAAATAACAGCAACAATACCTGCCACAAGTAAAAGATAGAGGGTAATTGTTACAGCCTTCTCGCCCATCCGTACGTACTTTCTAACCTCTTTTGTTGTCTTCGTGGTAAGTTGATTCATCAAGTACGTAATAATGAACGTGAGAAGAATTAGATTGATCATACTCCGCATCATATATAATGCAATAGCGATCCCAGCTAGGATTAAAAAACGTTTAAATCCATGGCTTCGAAAGAAATTACTCATGTATTCACTCCTTCTACAAAACGGCTTTGCGGCCTTTACTGCCTGGGTTTCGCTATCAAATGAACAAAAACAATTAATAAATTGATGTAAAACATTACGTATCATTCTTATGTAAACGCCCCCTTCATTGGATTATTATTTCCATTAATACTTAGAATAAGACTTAAATACTTGCGCTTTATAAGTCTCATAATAAATTAATGCATCCAAGGAGCGAAAAGAATAGTATGCCTTATCAAATTAATAACAATATTTTTGAAAGCTGTATCAGCGTTATAAGCCTTAATTCTATTAGTCTATTATAACCCTTTGAACACCATGATAGCCAATGTAAGTTCTTTTAATATAGTACTAAAATTAGATTTTTTTTCTTTAGTCTTAGTATGATATTCTTATATAAATTTTAAACTAAAATTACCATAGAAAGGATTGTTTATGTGAAAGTTGCAAGAAACCCGAAGGACATTCATCAACCAGTTGCTCCTTATGTACATCAAATAGAAGTAACAGGACCACAGAGATGGTTAACACTATCTGGACAAATAGGCATGGCAAAAGACGGGACTATACCTGAAGAGCCGTTAGCCCAAATGAAATTGGCATTAGAAAATATCGAGAAGAATCTTGAAAGTGCAAATATGGAAATTCAAGATTTAACGAAGATAACCCTTTATTTGGTTGGGGAAATTAATGTAGATCAAAGAAAACAAATAATAAACGACTTTCTTGGCAATCACCTTCCGTGTATGACATTGATGTATGTAGTTGCGCTTGCATCTCCTGCCATAAAGGTTGAGATTGATGCCTGGGCTTGTAAGGGAATATAAACTTATAATATGTTGAAATTAACAAGGGTGTGCGTCTAGATTTGTTTTAAATATTGTTATAAAAACGTGGCCCAGGGCATAAGTATATTTTCAAAGTAAAAATCAATTATGGCTCAGCATAATTACGTCCGGATTTAAAAGATTTTATATTAAAAAAGTGCGAGAAATCAATTTTAGAAAAGTTGATTTCTCGCACTTTTTTAAGTTTTGAAGGCTAGTTTTGTCCCAGCCTCTTCATCTCATTTATAGATCTTCATTTTTAGAGCTTATTTTAGCATGCTTGTATCCATAGCCTATATAAATAACTAAACCTATCGCTAACCAAATCAAAAAGCGCACGATAGTAAATAGCGGCAGACTAAAAATTAATACAATACATCCTCCAACACCTACAGTTGCTACAAGCCATAGCGCAGGTACTTTAAATACACGTGGTTGATTTGGTCGTGTATAGCGAAGAACAACAACACTAACTGTTGTTAAAGCAAAAGCAGTTAAACCGCCGATGTTAGCAAATTCCGCTAATTCTCCGATCGATAAAAATCCTGATAAGAGAATGCCTGTTACAACTACAATTAAAGTTGATAATACAGGTACTCCTGTTTTTTTATTTGTTTGTGCAATACGTTCTGGTAGAAGTCCATCTCGGCTCATTGCAAACAGCACGCGTGTCGCACTTGTTGTATTTGCAATCATCGTAGCAAGCAATCCAAAAATAACTGATACTGCAATGATAGCACCTCCCCATTGAATCCCAACAGATTCTAGTGCATATACAGTAGGATTTGGAACATCCAACTCAGGGGATGGTACAATACCTGTTAATACTAGTGCAACAATTGCATAAATAAGCGTTAGTATACTTAGACCACCAATTAAAGCTTTTGGTATTGTTTTTTGTGGATTTTTTACTTCCTCAAGAACTGTTGTTACACCATCAAATCCGGTAAAGGCAAAGAACACTAGTGCCGCTCCCGCCATTACACCTGACCAGCCAAATGGTGTAAACGGTGTCCAGTTTATAGGGTTAACGTGAAAAGCCCCTATAGCAAGGAATAAAATAATCGCGCCAACCTTAGCAGCTGTAAATAACATATTTGATCGGCCCACATTTTTAATTCCACTCATTGAAATCCAAGCTACAATAAGCCAACCAGCCACAGCAGGTAGATTCACAATCCCACCATGAGCAATATCCTTTGTTAAAACTTCTGGCAAGTGAATTCCCACAGATTGTAAAAACGAATTGACGTAGCCACTCCAGCCAACTGCGACTGTACTAGAAATAACGATAAATTCTAATAATAAATCCCAACCGATTATCCAAGCAATCATTTCACCTAACGCAATATAAGAATAGGTGTAAGCACTCCCGGCAACAGGGGCCATCGCTGCGAATTCGACATAGGCTAATCCAACTGCTATTGTTACAAGACCCCCTATTAAGAATGAAACAACGACACCAGGACCCGCATGTAGAGCAGCTGTAGTTCCTGGCAGTACAAAAATGCCAGCTCCTATTGTAGCCCCTAGTACATACAGCAATAATTGCAACGACCCTAGTTCACGCTTAAGTTTAAAACGTTCGACTTCAGTTATTTTATTGGCTTGCTCGATTGACTTCTTCCGTAAAAAATTCGCCATAATAACCACTCCACTTTCAAAAAAAGAAAATAAATTTCATTTTTATGTATTTTTATCAATAAACAGTATATTATCTGCATTTTCGAATTGAGTCAACAATTTGATTATTATAACAATTTACCTTTTTACTAGAAAACGAGTTAATAGTTCACTTATGTTACGTTGCTGATGAAGAAGCTAAACTTCACAGTGGGCAAGTCCAATTCCTCAATTAGTGCCATAATCAGCATTACTTGCCTGATAAGTCCTTTCTCTCGATCTCTCCTAATGCAATAGTTGTTATTGATTCCTGCAATTTATGTCATTCGACCTTTTAAGGATTAATCTATTTCCCGTTTATCGTAAAATAAGAGAAATAAATTCTTTACTAGCATAATGACTTTTGTTTATTTATCATTGTTAGATATAAGTGATCCAATCAGGAGGTGTAATCATTTGGAAGAAAAAAAATATTCAATAGGTGAAACAGCTAAAATGATAGGATCCACGATAAAGACAGTCCGTTACTATGACGAAATTGGATTGCTGAAACCTACAAGTTATACTGAGGGTGGACATCGATTGTACACAGCTGAAGATATATGGCGCCTTGAAATGATTACAAACCTGCGTTATCTGGATTTCGGAATTGATGAAATAAGCAAAATGATATCTGAAGAAATATCAGTTGATAAAACACTTGATTGGCAGATCGAATCGATGGAGACACAGGTTACTACGCTTATGGATATGATATCGATTCTTCGTCAAGCAAAGGAACATGACGGGGATTCATTGCAGTATATTCATAACTTAGTAAACGAACGAACAATAAATACCGAACATAAAAAACAATTTATCGATAAAAAATTGAAGGAATCCCAATTATTAATTGGCATTCCTAAAGAGTGGAAAGATTCGTTTTTTTATTATTTTGATAAATATATTATTAATCAAGTGAAAGGCTCCGCCAAACAAACAGCTACTTGGCATGAATTACAGGAGCTTATAAATGATCCTCAGTTTATAAAAGACTTGAAAAATACTGAATTTCTGTACTTTAATATTGTTCATCAGTCAAAATATAATGCTACAACATTGGTCAGAAAGCTTGAGAACATCCATGATCGATTGAATAAGGCGCTGAAGCAAAAATTGCCTGCCAACAGTCCAATTGTACAGACCATTATCGACGACACTGCTAGGCTGTATGCGAACTCACAGCAATTGGACAATAAAGAAGATCACTTCCGCTACTTTACAGAATATATTCAATTAACCAAAACCAAACGACTCGAACGATGCGAAACGTTATGTGCTATTCTAAGCCCACAATACTACCAACTCTCAAAAGCCAATCAATTACTATTTCAAGGAATAGAATGGCGGCTTGAACATATGGAAGAATCATAAAACGAATAATCGAGGGCTAAACACCCTCAACTATTCGTTTTGGTAGTCAACCTTTCAGTAACGTAAACTCTGGATGATCGCCTATATTTTGCTCCAATAGTTTGAATGGCTGTTGCTTCAAATAATGATCGAAGAAATCCAATGAATAATCGTTAATTAATCGGTATGCCTTTTGGATGTCGACCCCTTCCATCCGTTCATAAAGCGGTGAAAACAGGTATAAATCGGAGAAGCCCATATGCTTCATATCTTTAATTTTCATCCAATAGTTTCCTCCCACAGTTACATACTCGTACCGTGGCAAAGTTTCCTTTACAAACTCGATGAGCTCCTTACCATCCGTTTCCTTCGCCTCTCTGATTGTGTCATCGGCACTCATCATCATAAACGGCTTCTTCAGCCCATCCACAGGAACTCGGAGTTTTCCATATAAAACACCGTCCATATTAAGAGCTGCTTTTATTCTTGAATCTGTCATTAGCATTTGGGTGCTTGTTGCTCCACCAAAGGAATGACCAAACATACCTACATTCTCCATATCCATTCGACCTGTAAAACGGTTTTCAGGATCATTCTGGGCCAGCTGCTCCACTTGATCCAGCACAAATTTAGCATCTTCTACCCAACCTTCATTTGCTTTATCTAAATATGCAATTGATTCAGTTTTTTGAGGCACGTAATTTGCTACACGACCATCAGAAAAGACTGAAGTCGTGCTACTGTAAGTATGATCCATACCTACCACGATATAGCCTTGACTGACTAATTGCTCAATTTGAAAAGTGTTCTGATTTTTATGTCCACTAAAACCATGAGAGAACAGGAGCACCGGATAGGTTGTTTCCTGATTAGAAATCTCAGCGTTCTCAATAGCATGTGTTTTGACATAACCAAAATTTGCAAATAAAAACTTCGGTAAATTCAGGATTTTACTATACCCCTCTGCAAAAACATCAGAATCGGAAATATAAGGAGCCGTATTACCTTTAGCAGCCGTATCAGCAGGATACCAGATTTGTACCATTAATTCGCGTTTGTCATCAGGCTCCGGTGTAAGAGTCTCTTCCCTTTGAGTATCCACCCAATCGTAGGTGACTGTTCCAATTTTGTACGGACCCACTGGCTTTTCAAAAGTAAATACCGGAAGCACGATAGGCAGACTAACTGCTACAGCAGAATAAAGTACAGCTAATGTTGAATTAAGAACAACGCGTGATCGGCACATATTTGATTGTTGTTCTTTTTGATCTTTTGGGTTAAAAAAGTTCCTTATCACAACAACAACGATAAAAAATAATGTCATTAAATAGGTCGGAATCATTTGCCAACGCATACCTTCTATGATCCCATGGACAAGCAGAAATAGAATAGACATACCACCACCTATCAGCACCCCTTGCCGTGACTTGTTTCTACCAAAGACTAACCAACCTAGCAAAACAATATTAAAGATGATATAAAACAATTCAATAGACCTCATAATGAAAAACCTCCTTGTTTTTTTGATCTAGCTGATTCAAATCAAAGTGTATTACCTCCAGTAAGAGGAGAATCAACACTTCATACAAAAAAACACTGACATTTTTTTAATTGTCCACTACTTTACAAATTTGAGATCGTTTATATTTGAAGATTGAGAAGTTATAAAAGATTACCGTTATAATAGTAAGAATGGTTACTATGAGTATTTCATGGCTTTGTATAGGCTATAATAAGTTATTTGAGAAGTTAGGGGAGGGCAACATGGATTCCTATGAAGTATCAACATTAAAAAAGGGTCTTTTGATTTTAGATGTATTACGTCAAAAGCATTCTCTTACATTAACTGAAATTATGGAAGAACTATCAATGAATAAGACATCTGTTTTTCGCATGCTTTATACGCTAGAAAAAATGAATTATGTAATTAAATATAATAAGTATTATCAATTAAATCCGCATATCTTTAGGGATGAGCACTTATATTGGCACAAAGATATCCAATGGACGTCTCTCGTGGCGCCATATCAATTAGCTCGCCAAGAAGAAATAACTACTTACATTGGTATTTTGGAAGATTGTGAGATGGTGATAAAAAATGTGATTAGGGAGCCTTTTGAACATCCTGCTTATCAAGCAATCGATACTCGGACACCTATGCATTCAAGCGCACTCGGAAAAGTAGTATTAGCTCATCTGTCAGCTAAAAAACAACGTGAACTATTAAATAGTATTGAACTAAATACATTTACAACAAAAACCTTCTATGATTATGGCCTATTGATTCCTCATTTACAGGTCATTAAAGCACAGGGATATGCTGTTGATCACGAAGAAACGAATATAGGTAAAATTTGTATTGCAGTTCCGATTTATGTGAATGAAGAAGTCATCGGCGCAATTGCTTTGCACGGTTCGACGAATCAAATTAAGAAAACGGCCATACGGTCATTTGTCAAAAGGTTAGAAGAGGCAAGCAAGCAATTGACGGAAGAAATCAATTACCTGTTAGCATAAAAGAAAATTTCAACCGATCTTCTATTTGCAATTAAAACGCTTTTGTTTCTATATATGAAACTATAACTTTGTATGTTGGTAAAATATTTTTTTTACTCTATTCTGATTACAGAAAACAGAGGAGGTAGAAATATGAAATTTCATACATTAAAAAAAACAAATATTAAGATTTCCGAAATTGGTCTTGGGACGAATGCTGTAGGTGGCCATAACTTATATGAAAACTTAAATGAACAAAATGGGAAAGAGCTAGTCTCCGCTGCTCTTGACTTAGGGATAACTTTTTTCGATACAGCTGACATATATGGAAAAGGGCGTTCAGAAGAACTTGTTGGCGAAGTATTAAAAAATTACTCCAGGGAAGATTTCGTTTTAGCGACAAAGGGAGGTAGACATTGGTTTGAGGATGGTTCAGTAAAAACAAATAATCATCCGCAATATTTACGAAGTGCACTTGAAAATAGCTTAAATCGTCTACAGATGGATCATGTAGACCTTTACTATTTACACTTCCCAGACAACGAGACCCCTCTTGCAGAGTCGATTGGTGAATTATCACGCTTAAAAGAAGAAGGAAAAATCCGAGCAATAGGCATTTCAAATGTTACATTAGATCAACTTATAGAAGCTAATGTGCACAATGATATTTCAGTGTTACAATCTCCGTACAATATGTTAAACCGTTCAGCAGAGCAAGATTTATTGCCTTACTGTGTAAAAAATGATATTTCATTTATTCCATACGGTCCACTTGCATATGGTCTACTTGGTGGCAAGTATACAAAAGACTTTAAGCTAGGTACTGGGGACTGGCGAATTTCGGATCCTTTATTCCAAGGTGAATTATTTGAACAAACATTATTAAAAGTAGATGGATTAAAAGGAATTGCAGAGGAAAAACAAACGACATTACCAAATCTAGCGCTTGCTTGGTTATTAGCTCAAGATGGTATTGATGCAGTTATCCCAGGCGGGAAACATAAAAACCAAGTGGCTACCAATGTGAAAGCAAGCGATATCCAATTAACAAAAGAAGATTCAGTGAATATCGAAAGAATTTTTGGATAAAGTAAAAATGCGAAAATGCTGTTAAGTCAACATTTTCGCATTTTATTTTTTATTCTGGACGTTCTATCTCAAATATATCTCCAATTTTTGCGTAATTTGAGCCGGCTAGTCTGCTAACTGATTTAAGTTTTCTTGGATCAATTCGTCCTTCATTATAAAGGGTCTCATCTATATGATATTGTACGACTTCACCAATAAACAAATCACCTGTCTGTTCGTCACCATTCATTAAAGGAATCGTCTGTACTAAACGGCATTCCATTCGAATCTTTGCCTCTTGAATACCTGGTACAGATATAAGCTCACTATCGGTTAATGTAAATTGAGCTCTTTCAATTTCACTTTCAGTTACAGGTAATGAAGCTGCCGTTTCATTCACCTGCTTAACATTATCCTCATCTACAACATGCACAACAAATTGCTGATGATGATGGATATGGCGAGCGGTATCTTTTAAGCGCCCATTTGGTCTTTGAACGGCCAGAGAAATCATCGGTGGATTGGAAGACACGATATTAAAAAAACTAAAAGGTGCACCATTGATGACCCCTTGCTCTGACTTTGTCGTAACAAAGGCAATAGGTCTCGGAATAATACTGCCAATCAGTAACTTATAATTCTCACGTTCCGTATTTTTCTTAGGATCAATTGAAATCAAACGTCCCATCTCCTTTAATCAAGCGCACGCACTTTGATTGGAATTAATGTTCTTTCCAATTGTTCACGATGCTGTTCGTATTGAGATGGTAACATTAATTGGTTACCCATTGTCTCAGGTGTCTCATCATGAGCGAATCCAGGTGGATCTGTCGCAATTTCAAATAAAATCTCACCGGGTTCACGGAAATAAATCGCATTAAAATAATTACGATCTTTCACTTCAGTTACATGTTGTCCATGATTCATTACATACTCTTGCCATTCTAGATGATCCGCATTATCCTGGGCTCTCCAGGCAATATGATGAACTGTTCCGACTCCCATTTGACCACGCATACCAGGAACAACTTTTAAATCTACCGTATTGCCGATATCTGCGCTGGATTTATAACGAGTATACTCACCTTCCGTTGCTACTTTCTCAAGCCCCATAACTTCGGTTAAGACTTTTGCTGTTTCTTCTGGGTGACTTGAATAAAGTGTTGCACCACCAAATCCTTTAATCGCAACCTCAGGAGTTACTTCACCAAATGTCCATTCATTCAATTCGCCCTCTGTACGTGCAACTAATTCAACATGAAGTCCGTGTGGATCATCAAATTGTATTACTTGTTCACCAAAGCGTTCAGCTTTTTGGAATGGAATACTGAATTTTGCAAGACGATTAATCCAAAAAGGTAGTGCTCCTTCTGGTACAACATAAGTAGTTACGCCAACTTGACCATCACCAATACGTCCTTGATAAGCATTTGCCCATGGAAAGAATGTAATAATTGTACCAGGTTTACCACCTTTGTTACCAAAATAAAGATGATATGTGCCCGGGTCATCGAAATTTACCGTTTGTTTAACTAAACGTAGGCCTAATACACCAGCATAAAAATCAATATTTTCTTGTGGATGCCCTACAATGGCTGTGATATGGTGAATACCCGCAGTATGTTTTTTCATGTTAACAAACCCTTTCATGATAAATGTCTTTCTCACCTATACTTTATCCAATAACGTTCTACCTCAATCTTTGAACATATTATCGAATTGTATATAAAGCTTTTGACCAAGGAATTAATTGGTCTAACATTTGGTTAACAGAATCTGATTGCACTGCTTTTGGTTTAAAATCAGTACCATTTTCAAAGTCTGTGAATAGTGACAATGCTGGATGCACACGGACATCTGCAATTAAAAGCTCACCCATAATACCACGTAAATGTTCAGCTGCACGTGCACCACCTACAGAACCATACGATACAATACCTGCAGCTTTGTTATTCCATTCTACACGTAAATAATCTAGTGCATTTTTAAGAGCTCCTGTAATAGAGTGATTGTACTCTTGTACGATAAATACAAATCCATCTTGTTTTGCAACGATTTCTGACCAAGCTTGAGCGCCTGAAGCGTCTTGCCCTGGTTCACCTAGTAAAGGTAATTTGTAATCTGCGATATCAATAATTGTATAATTTGCATCTCCTCGTTGATCTGCGATTTCTTTTACCCATTGTGCTACTTGTGGACTTACACGACCTTCACGTGTTGATCCGATAATAATTCCGATATTTAATTCTGCCATTGTTTTTTCCTCCTCTTTTTTTGAAGCAAATAATTTATTTAAAAAACCCATATGATTACCTCCTTATGATGAAAAGTAAAACTTTACTTTCTACATGGATTAAAAGGTTCGAATTCATTTATCTTGAATTTATTTATCTTGAATTCGAGATAATAATAACACGATGGTTTAATTTACGTCAACATGTTTGTTTAATATTTTAAAAAAGCAGAGATGTTATGGTATCAACATCTCTGCTTTTCTTAATTAATATGGCTCATCACTATAACGAGTGGTTGATTTCCGTTCCGACTGGGCGCTTTGTAGCTGACGCTTTGCTTTCGCTACAGAAAACATTTGTTGCTGACGCTTCGCTTTCGCGCAGATAAAACAATTGTTGCTGACGCTTCGCTTTCGCACAGATAAAACAATTGCCGCTGTCGCTTCGCTTTCGCGCAGATAAAACAAACCTATAGTTTTAAAATGGTATGTCATCGATTTTAATGGGCGTTGTTCTACCTAAAATCCAATCATCTTTGATTGCACCATAAACGATACTATCTGTTACAGTACCATCTGCATTTTCCCAAGCATTTCTTAAATAGCCCTCTTTTACAAAACCAGCTTTCGCAAAACATTTTCTCATACCAATATTATCAACTCTCGTATAACCTTCGATACGAATCTTACCTTTTTCTCCAAACAGGTAATCTTGTAACCAAAGAAGTGTTTTTACTCCGTATCCTTTTCCTCTATAACGCGTATCTAAACGGATATCGAATAACGGGATCGTATCGCTTATGTCATGAATTGTAATAATCCCGACCTTTTCTTCATTATCAATTATCCAATGCGTCTCGCGATCGCTGTGATAGTATCCTTCTGCATATGCTTTTCGAATGGATTCCTCTTTTAAATTTTGATCGGTATGATACATCCACTTGTTTTGAGTTAATAATTCCACTAAATCTTCAATTTCATCTTCGAATAGTTTAAAGTTCATTCATATTATCCTCCATCACAAAATTGGGCTCATCACCATAGCGTAAGGTTGATTCCCACTCACAGTTATTTATAAGTATAGCTTCTTACTTCACAACCCCCAAAGCAAAACCATCATATCCTTTGCTCCCAACTGTTTGAATGGCTGTAGCATCTATCTGTGATTCCTCAGATAATAAATCTATAAATTGACGAATTCCTTGAACATTTAAATCCTCACTGTCGTCGTCAATAACATGTCCTTGACGAACTACATTATCCCCAATAATAACTGTCCCTGGTCTTGAAAGTTCTATCATCCATTTCAAATAATGAGGATTGTTTTGTTTATCTGCATCGATAAACATAAAATCAAAATAAGTAAAGCCCTTTTCTTTTAGGGTCGGTAATATTTCCAGTGCAGGTCCCACCATTACTTTAATTTTCTTTTCTAAACCGGCCCTTTTTATGTTCTCTTCAGCTACTTTTGCGTGCTTTGCATCAAATTCAAGTGTTATTAGATGTCCATCATCGGGTAATGCTCTCCCTAGCCAAATGCTACTGTATCCGCCAAGGGTTCCGATTTCTAAAATGTTTTTGCTCCCTTCATTTTAGCAAGCAAGTACAACAGCTTACCTTGGTTCGGAGCTACATCAAAGCAGGCAAATCCGCTTCTAAATTCGCTTTTAATACTGAATCCATAACATCATCAGAACTATGAAGTTTAGTGCTAAAATAATGATCTATCTCATTCCATTTCTTTGTCTTCATATACCTTCACCTCGAAATTACTTTAGTAGTTAGAATTACTTTACGCTTACTATCACGCTTCATCAGGGCCCATCGAGAAAAGAACATGCCAAGAAAAGCGAAAAGTACACAGACAATCCCAATTCCAATTCCGTTCAATACTTCTCCTACCATGATCCCGAGAACACCAAATATTTTGCCTATTTGAAAGACAAATCCATTAAAAGCCATATAAGCACCTCGACGGGAATCATCTACAATTTCCGCCAGCAAGGATTGCCTTGTAGGTACATACATTAATTCTCCGACTGAAAGCACAACAACACCAATAAACAAAAGCGTTAAATTATTTGAAAAGGCAAGAATTGAATAGCCTAACCCGAATAATAAAAATCCAAAATACATAACTTTTTGAACCGATTTTCCTTTAATCCATTTTGTGAAGACTACTGTAAAGAACACAATTATCAATGTATTCTCCACTGTTAATAGACTTAAAAGCTTTACACCGTCCAGTGTAATATTTAAATCCCCTAATAATGTCACAACCCGTGTAGGAAATTCCTCTTCCAATCTTATTGCAATGAAATTGTTACGTTGAAATTCAATTGAAAGAATAGCAATACCTCCAAGCGTAAATAACACAAAGGGCACATTGTTAATAACAGTGCGATAGCTTTGTATAATAGATCTTATGCCATAGGAATCTTCACTTCTTTTTTCCTCAACAGCTGTGATACTGAAAGTTTCTTGGATCAACGACTTCGTCATCCACAATGTTACAAAGGAAATAATCAGTAATGAGATTAACAGTTGAAAAAAGTGCGTTTGGAAAAACCAACCGCCAATAATTAATCCAAGCATAATGGATAAGTTTACAGCCCAGTAATTGATGGAGTACATTAAAGCCCTGTTTTCTTTTGTGCTGACATCAATCAGCATTGCTTCAGCAGCAGGGTTAATAAAGCCAGTAGATATACTCATTACTAACAGCATTAAAAAAGTTACCCAAGCAGATGTAAAGGCTGGTGAATTGGCAACAATCATCCCCGCAAATGCTAGGACTTTCATCCATTCACCAATGACCATCATTTTTTTCCTGCCTATTGAGTCAGCTAAGTAACCCCCATATAAACTTGCGATAAATTGAACAATCAATTGGATTAAAAGAAGAATTCCTGCATAGATAGCATTCAGCTCTTTTGTAAAATAAATAGCCATGAATGGAAAAACCATTGAACCAACAACTCGGCTCATAAAAGATGTATAAATTCTTATTTGAATGTTACGATGTAAATTTTTGAACATTACTTCCACCCCCACCTCATTATGCTTTGTTCAAAAGTGGAAAAAAAGGGTATAATCCAATCATAAATGTCCCCTTTTAAGTGGATAAGGAGAGATTGATGATGAAGAATTATTCTTATTTCCAGATGAGGGCTTTTTTATATCCTAGAGAAGAACAACAGACTGCTGAATGCAAACTTTATGAATTGGAGAGCTTATGGTTTTGTACACAAAAAAGTGTTAAACGTAGGCTAAAACAGTTCGGAGAGGCAGGCAAACTAATCTATACTCCGGGTAAAGGTAGAGGAAACCCTTCACAAATTGTGTTTTATAAACCCTTTCAACAAGAAATTGAGGATGCCGTAAAACAGCTAGTTCAACGCGATCAATTGGAGGAAGTTATTTTACTATTGCAATTGCCTATTCCAAAAACTTGGATCGCCAATGTATCGCAAGAAATTCAAAGTTTATTCGGCATTCAATCATCCGGGCAACCAAGGGACGTGTTACGAACTGCTCGAACTAGAGAATTAACGACACTGGATCCATTACATACCTCTATTACCTTTGAGACCTTTATTATTTATCAACTAGGAGATACACTCGTAACCTATAATCAAGAACAAGACACAGTAATCCCTCACATAGCACACAACTGGGAAAGTGACAATGAAGGGAAAACATGGACTTTTTACTTAAGAAAAGGAGTCCGCTTTCATAATCAGCACTTATTAACAAGTGAAGATGTGCGCT
Source organism: Lysinibacillus sp. NPDC056185 (assembly GCF_047737915.1). Taxonomy (NCBI): domain Bacteria; kingdom Bacillati; phylum Bacillota; class Bacilli; order Caryophanales; family Bacillaceae; genus Lysinibacillus; species Lysinibacillus sp. NPDC056185. The sequence continues at coordinate 28,955 of NZ_JBLLLQ010000003.1, read as the reverse complement.
ATACGCTTGATCGTTTTAAAACAAGTTCTTCACCACATTCTTGGCTTGTGGAAGATATAGACCAAATAGAGTGTCTTTCCCCTTTTACAATTCGCTTTAAGCTTTTTAAACCAAATGCACTTTTCCCTAGATTTCTGAGCTTCCACAATCTCGTTATATTGCCTGTCAATGAGCCATTCGACGAAAATAAGTGGATAGGAACAGGTCCTTTTCAAATTAAAAAACGGACGGATAACTTACTCGTCCTCCAAGCGTTCGACAATTACTTTCTTACTAGACCAATATTAGATGAGATTGAAATTTATCGGGTACCAATTGAAACAACTCACTCTGCTATGTATGAAGTGCAAAATCACAATGAAACGATTACAACTTACCAACATAAACAAGACATTGAAGTGGGATTTCGCTTTTTGTCATTTAATTTCAAACGCAATACTATTGTTCATAATGCTGCGTTTCGAGAGGCTATTTATCATCTTATGGATGTACGGAAATTGTGGAAGGATTTAGGTCGAAGTAATCTTCAAGAAGCGTCCAGCTATTTCTTTTGGAAATCTAAGCACCAAACAAAGGATATTCGGCGCGTTCAATCTTTACTAGAAGAGGCCGGATATCAAGGAGAATTAATAACTGTATATACGCTGGACAAACAAAACTGTGTTGAGGAAGCCGAGTGGTTCAAACAAGAAGCTCGTAAATTCGGTCTTCACTTAGATGTTAAAGTCTACTCAATATCAGATTACTACGATCCTTCTCTTGAAGAAGCCGATTTATTAATGATGGGTGAAGTTGCTTCGATGGATCATCACTTATCTTTTTTAGGTGCATTTTTAAATAAAGCACTTATTTTTAATCGTTTTTTATCTAATGCTCACTTAGAAAATTTGAATGTCTATTTTGAAAAAATAAAGCAAGCAACGGATTGGCAGACAAGAGAATGTTGGATTAACGAGGTTGAATGTTATATACGACAAGAGAATTTATTTTTATATTTAAATCATCCTATTAAAAGCCGTATCTTCCATCCTATGATTAAGGATATCCAATTTGATTCGTTCGGCTTCGTAGATTTTCGAAAGCTTTGGATTAAGTAGTTTAAATTCTCCCGAATAGTATTCACAACAAATATCATATACTTTAAAGAAGTGTATATTTTTGGATAATCACTAAAAATTAGGAACAGAATTTGTTAATACGCAATGTGAGCGAAGCGGCTCATTGGACGCCCCAGAAAAGCGCCCAGTCGGAACGGAAATCAACCACGCGTTTGGTAATGAGCCATATTTTTTTGAAATTTACTTAATAGATTAAAGGTCGTGACTATGAAATTATGAAGGAAAAATTTTCGGGGGAATAGGTGAAAACAACAATGAAAAAAATCTCTGTATATAAAACAATAGTAGTATGTTTATTATTTATTCCATTCTATCTATTTCAACCAGTCTCACAAATCTCTGCAGATTCTGGGGAACAAGACATTAAGAGTACTATAAATAAGTATGTTGAAAACTTTTTAGAAGAGCAGCGAATTCCAGGGGCATCTATTGCTATTGTTCATAAAAATGATATCTTTTATTCTAAATCGTGGGGCGTAACGGGAGAATCCGAAGAAAAGGTAACCGCTGAAACTCCATTTGTAGTTGGCTCTATTAGTAAATCATTAACAGGTTTAGCCATCATGAGATTGGTTGATGCAGGCATTATTCAATTAGATGATCCAGTTCAAAAGTATATGCCATGGTTTACCCTTAAAGACAAACAAGCCGCTTCTCAAATAACGATTAAACATTTACTTACGCAAACAAGTGGGATAAGCACTTATTCTGGCTTAGCTATATCGGACAAAGAATCTAAAGATTTAAGTGCTATAAAGGAAAATGTAGAAAGTTTATCGAATGTGAAGCTGACTGCTACTCCTGGAGAAAAACATCAGTATAGTAATGCTAACTTTTCTATTCTTGGAGCTCTCATCGAAGAAGTGACCAATCAACCATTTTCTGAATATATGGAGGAACAAGTTTTTTCTCCATTAGGGATGAAAAGTGCAGCCGCTAATAGTAGCATGGCCTATGAAAAAGGATACTTATCTGGCTATCAATCATGGCTTGGTCACCCTGTAAAAAGTGCAGTCACCTATGATAATGGTGGGACACCATATGGATATATTACTGCAAGTGCATCAGATTTGGTGCAGTATATTAAACTTCTTAGTCACCATGAACATAACAATTTTTTAAGTAAAAATGCGTTGAACCTTTATATATCGCCGTTCGTTCAAACTAGTAAATATCGATATTACGGCCTTGGTGTACGAATCTCATATCCAGAATCCAAAGAAGAAATGATATGGCATTCTGGTTCAAATCCTGACGCACGCTCAGAAGTATTTTATCTACCAGAAACCGATTGGGGCGGGGTAATTCTCACTAACAAAAGTCATATTTTAGAGGAAAAGTCACTTCTTTACTTGAAAGAAGGGATTATTAATATTTTAAATGGGAAAGAGCCCGTTGACGCACCTAAATATAAACCTACATTTCAAGTCATAACAATTGCTATTTTATGTTTACTTTTTGTGATGTTTATTTATCTTCTATTAAAGGTTAAAACTAATAAAGGAAGAGTGTCGGGTATATTTGGTTTTATGCTTTTAGTTTTGGCCATTATCTCCATTCCATTATTAAGCTATAATACAGGAACACCTTGGCACACTATTAGATATTTTGCTCCCGATATTGCATTTTTGGCCATAACGCTGGTTACTCTTTTAACATTGAATGGCTTATTATCTATCTATATTGCCTTTAAACGACGACAAAAAAGACAACTTCTCTAAGTAGGAGTTGTCTTTTTTAGTTATGCTTGTATTATCGAGGAAAAATTTTTCATATCTAAAATTGATTATTTATTGCCTTGACCATAGCCTGCTTCCGAGGCCACCGCATCTTCTTTAGTAACATGTACCGTACCAAATGGATGGTTAGGAGGAGCGTAAATCGAATAAAGCTTTAGTGCTATATTACCTGTATTTGTGACGTTATGCCACGTTCCAGCAGGCACTACTACGGCATAATTTTCATAGACTTTTCTTTCATAATTTAAGTTGTTTTTACTTGGGCCCATTTGAGCAAGTCCCTCACCCTGTTCAATATATAAAATTTGATCAACATTTGGGTGTATTTCCAAGCCAATATTATCACCAACATTAATACTCATTAAAGTAATCTGTGAGTTCTTTCCCGTCCACAGAGTAGTACGATACGTATCATTTTGCTTAGCTGCATCTTTAAGATTGATGACAAGTGGCTGAGGCCCATAATCTTTTAATACAATACTTCCACCATTGGAAAAACGAGAAGGTTCAGCACTGTTCGCATACCCTATCTGATAAGAAGGTGTCCAATATACAAGCTGATCTCCATAGTTATACATAGGCATGTTGTTTCCGTAATAAGGAATGTAGTACATTTTCTCAATCCCCTCACACATTATAAGGTTATCCTATGCGACTTGTTCTAGAAATGTACTTATACATATTTCCATCCTATAGTACAACTTAAAAATTTATTTACTCAAAGGTATCCTCATCCTCAGCATACTCTAAAATATCCCCCGGTTGACAATCCAAGACTTTACAAATTGCATTTAACGTGGAAAAACGTATGGCCTTTACCTTCCCCGTTTTTAAATTCGATAAATTGACAATCGATATGTCTACTGCTTCTGCAAGCTCACTTAATTGCATTTTCCTATCAGCTAATACACGATCCAACCTTACGATAATCGCCAATTTCCTTCACTTCCTATACTGTTGCATCATACTCTTCTTGCAAAAAAGAGCCATATCTAAATATCCTACCAATTGTCCAAACTATAAAACTACATAGTAGTATGCTCCAATTTATATCAAAAAATCTAAAAGAAACGGATTGAATCCATTCAATATTGTCTAATTCATTATTGTTTAAAAACATATGTAATAATGTTGAAACTATATATGCTTGAATCGTATTACTTAAAAAACTTAAAATTAATAAACTATATGCTACTAGCTCTATTCTTTTACTATTTTTAAGAGTAAATACATCCCCAACAATGACTGATTTAACAAATTTCCATAATAAAATAAAAATTGACATAACAATCAAAGTAAAGATCATCGAGAATAAAATTAATACGATTGTTTCACTTTTATCATAAACAAAATTATTCATTATATCTTTATTTAAAAAAACAGTTAATCCATTAAATTTAAAAGAAATGTCAATGTTAGAATCTAAAACTAGTTTATTAATCTTCTCACCAGAGACTGTTAAAGCTACAACTAATAACCCAAAGAGTAATAAGATACATGATGCTATGATTACCATAGTAGCTATTAATAATATATTTAATATTCTCAAACTCATTTTAATATTACGAATTGCTAACGATTGATCCATAACTGCTTCTAACACTCCTTATTATTTGTTCTTTATTTATATTCCTTCCCCCAGTTATTGTAGGATATATTATTTCACACCTCCGTTTTGTAGATACTTAAAGCTCGGATATAGTATATATTATAAGCTGATTTCACATCGATGTTTAATAACAGCTTCATGAACTATTTTTTTCAATTCGACTTTTTCTCCAATAAAGGACATACTAACATGAATAAGATTTATCATAAACGAACATTCCAAAAAGTATATGAAATGTCTGGAACTTGATATAGTATGTATTTAGGAAAAAATCAATTTGTTTTGGTGGTGTATATATGAAGAAGTTCATTATGGATTTTTTAATGATTGCAATCGGGGCGATGCTTTTTGCACTGGCTGTAAACTTATTTGTTATACCTAATGATTTAGGTGAAGGTGGCGTAACAGGTTTAACAATCATCGCCTATTATTTGTTTGGATGGTCGCCAAGTATTGTGAGCTTTGCGCTAAACGCAGCTTTATTAGTAGTTGGCTATAAGTTTTTAAGTAGGCAAATGACTATTTATACGATTATTGCAGTATCCCTTCATTCACTGTTTTTACATTTAACAGAATCGTGGTCGATTTCTTCAAATGAAATTATTGTGAATGCTATTTTTGGCGGGGTGTTTGCTGGAGTTGGTATAGGCTTAATTATAAGAGTTGGTGGAACAACAGCAGGGTCAACAATCTTAGCTAGAATGACGAACAAATATTTAGGCTGGAGTATTAGTTACGGTTTATTGTTTTTTGATTTAATTGTAGCTTTTTCATCTTACTTTATTATCGGAGCAGAAGCATTAATGCTTACTGTCATTATGCTTTATGTCGGAACAAAGGTGATGGAGTTTGTTATTGAAGGTGTAAACCCGAAAAAGGCAGTTACGATTATTTCGAATAAGCCAGAAGAGATTGCCAGTCATGTGAGTGGTTTTATGAATCGAGGCGTGACAGTTCTATCAGGCCATGGCTATTACACGAAGGAACAAAAAGAGATTCTGTACATTGTTATTAGTAAACAGGAAGTTGTGAAGTTAAAGAAAATTGTCAAAGAAATAGACACGGATGCTTTTATTGCTATTCATGATGTACGAGATGTTTTTGGACATGGATTTATTGAATTATCTAAGGCGTAATTAAGAAACTAAGAAAACACCTTTTGTTGAAAATGGGGATTATCCCTTTAAAAATCAACATAGAGGTGTTTTTTCTATTGAACAATCTTTCACTATTCATACTAATCCCTAAGGAGTCGCCCAGCCTCCACTCCAATCAACTTATATATAGTATACATTTTACAAATGCATCTAAAATTTCAGCGATGAAGCCTTTACTCCTCAGCCTGTAAGGAAATCTCAATAATCTTATCTAAAAGTTGCATATAAGTAATTCCTGCTGAGAGTGCGCTTTTTGGGAGCAAGCTATTTTTTGTCATACCTGGCAATGTGTTAACCTCCATGACGTATGGGATTCCATCCTTGATCATCATATCGATTCTGGCATAAACACTACATCTTAATGCGCCATAGCAGGCTTTTGCGGCTTCAGCAACACGTTCATGAATGGCAGGTGGAAGTTCTACAACCTCCTCTATCGTAGCGGCATCCTCATATTTCGCTTTATAGTCAAAGAACTGCGCTGTATGGCGAATTGAAATAATCGGTAATAGCTCCCCGTTTAAAATGGAGCACGTTATTTCTTCACCTTCTATATATTTTTCAATAATGATTTCAGGATCCCATTTGAATACTTCCTCAACCGAAGTGAGTAAAGCCTCTTTATCATTAACTATTTTTACCCCTACACTGGAGCCACCCGAATTAGGTTTAACTACTAACGGATAGCCCATCTTATCTAATTCATCAAACTGAAGCTCCTCGATATTCGAATGATGGAGCCAATCCGGTGTTTCAATGCCTTCATAACGTAGAATTTTTTTCGAAATATTTTTATCCATACACATACTACTTGAAAGTATACCACTACCTGTATACTTAACGCCCATAGCCTCTAGTACACCTTGAATCGTACCATCCTCTCCAAATTTGCCATGTAATGCTATTAAAGCAATATCAATATCTCTCACCTTTTCAATAAGCTCTGACGTGTTATTTTCATTTAGTTCAATAGCTACCACTTCGTATTTACTCTTATCTAAATGAGCGATCATTTCTTCCCCTGTCATGATAGAGACCTGCTTTTCTGAGGAAATGCCCCCCATAATAACGCCAACTTTCATATGTTCAACTCCCTATTTCATTTTTCAAAGTATCACCAATAATCTTAATGCCACGCACAATATCCTCTTCTTTTAGCCGAGAAAATCCTAATCGAAATGTGTTACTGCCTTCGCCATTGCTATAAAAAACGTCTCCAGGATAAAAGACAACTCCCCTTTGATAGCACTTCTTCAATAGTGTACGAGCATCCATTCCTTCTTCTAGCTCAATAAAGAGATGAAGCCCACCATCTCCTGTCAGTCTTTTAAAAGGAATGTATTGATGGCAAGCTTGACGGGCTAATTCATATTTTTTCTTATATACGAACTTTGCCTTTTTTAAATATTTTTCAAAATAACCATCCTGTAAATATTGATAAAGCACAGCCTGATCTAATGTTGATGTATGAATAGTACGTGCTCTTTTCATACTTTCCAGACAGTGGATGAGTTCCTTATCAGCTAATATCCATCCAACACGTAAGCCCGGAAATAGAATTTTAGAAAAGCTACTAATATAAATAACATTGTTGCCCTCACCGATAAAAGTCATTAGCGGTGCTAAATGTGAGCCTGAATAACGTAATTCCTCATTAAAGCCATCCTCCACAATCGGAATTTGATATTGCGAAAAAAGCCTAATAATTTCAGCTCTTTTTTCAGAAGATGTCACAATACCTGTCGGATTATGATAGGACGGGATTAAGTAGGCAAAATCAAAATCCTTTTCCGATAAGCTTTTCTTAACTTGTTCAATATCGATACCATCATCCTTCATGTCGATTCCGTGGATGTCAAATCCGTGTAAGCGAAAAAGCTTTAATGCCGCATGGTGAGTAGGGTTTTCGCAAATAACACGTCCGGATTTTTTACTTAAAGAAGATAATAAAATATCCAAGCCTTCGGTAAAGCCATTCGTAATTAAAATATCTTTATTGGAAGTATCTACACCCTTCATTTCCATATAGTGAAGAAGGTACTCGATTAAAGGTTTATAGCCTTTTGCGTATCCGTAATTCAACACGACATCTCCTTCAAGGGACATACGGGTCAAAAAAGCTCTTTTAAAATTTTCAACATCAAAAAGCTTTTCTTCAGGGGCAACACTATTGAAGGAAATCATACCTTTTTCCCAATGAATATCTTGCTTCATTAAATCTAATTCATCAGCTAACAAAGTAACGTTATTCAGCCTCTCCTTCCAATTAAATTCGACAGATGAAGCTTTCAACGTTTCGACTTTCCCTACAAAATTACCTTTTCCTTTTACAGCATAGATCATGCCCTCTTGCTCTAAATCTGCATATGCATTCAGTACCGTATTTCTACTGATCGATAATAATTTACTAAGTTCACGGGTAGATGGAAGCTTTTGATGCTCCAGCAAGTGTCCCTTCACAATCTTTTCTTTCAAATAATCTTTTAATTGAATATAAACCGGACGATCATCGTTAAGCTTAAAATCATTAAACACTTCCTGTACCCCCTTGCTTTATTTTTACATAACTGTATCCAACTCAAAAGGTCCACAGTATAGGGATTTTTCCTTCCTTGTGGTACGATTTCTAGCTCGTAAAAAATGCAATCCTTCAAAATGAAGAATTGCACCTATTATAGGCTAATTATAATTGAGGATAAAAATACATTTTGAAGTCCTTTCTATCATCCCGTTCTTTAAGCAATTAATCATAATTATTTCCCGGGAATAATTGAAAGGACCTAATCTCAAAGCCTTTTATTCACAACATCTTAGCCTTTTGGATGATCATTTGGATAAACGGCTCTTTTTCCTTTGTATATGTCGATCGATCAAATTGATATTTAGACGCTAATTGATTTTTTAATACCGCATATTCATTTGCTGCTTGGGGATGTGCTCTTAGATAATCACGGAAAAGTAATTTTTCAGTCCATTCATTACTGTTATATTCACAAATATGTAAATGGATTGTTCCCTGCTCCCACAATCCCTTTCTAAAAAATCTTCTATCCTTAAACTGTAGTTTCGGTACATATTCATAGTCAATTTTACTTAAAGCGTCTATGAAGCTCAGCACTTCATCTAAACTCCGAACACCAACAAGAATATCAATAATCGGTTTCGCTTTTAGTCCCTTTATCGATGTACTTCCAATATGCTCAATACGAATAGCACTATCACCTAAAGCTTTTCCAATTTCGTTTTGTTCAAATGCATATTGTTGCTCCCAATGTGGATTATATTCGGAAAGCTGAACTTTAATTTTCCGCACAAGCTTACCTCCTCATTGATTCTTTTTAAATAAACCTACTAAAAATCCTTCTAGACCGAAATATTGATCTTCATCAGATATGGCTATCATTTTCCGTATTTCTATTTCTTCTAATGATTGAAATATTTCTTTTAGTTGATTTTTGGTATACCCTAATCCGCCTTCTAAGCTACGTTTTCTATATACTTCTTCATCTGAGATGGCGGAACCACCATATGCACCATGTTCCTCAAATGAGCATAAAGCGAAGTAACCATTAGGCTTTAATAATTTATGAATCAATTCAATATACGTCACACGACGATGAGGTGCTATATGATGAAAACAACCTGAATCATAAATAAAATCAAAGCTCTCTTCTTGTAGATTCAGTTCAAAAATATTAGCACAAATGAAATCTACATTTACGTCTGCTTCATCAACCCTTTTTTGCGCCCATTGCAATGCATGATCCGATAAGTCGACACCAACAACTGAACAGCCTTGTTTTGCTAAGTAAATGGCATTTCGTCCAGCGCCACAGCCTAACTCTAAAACTTTATCTGGCTGAATCACCTTTTTTTCAAAATAGCTTACTAGATTTTCATCAGGTTTATTAACAAAAAAAGGTACCTTTTTAAATGTTTGATCATAAAATCTATCCCAAAATCCCTGCGGTTCACGTAATAAATTATCTAATACAACTAGCAATTGTTCATTTGATTTGATTAGCATTTTACGCCTCCAATTTGCATCTATCTAAAAACTAAATATTCTTTCTCTTTATTATATGGTATATTCCTCCAAGAATGTTATCAATCTTTCTTCCGAATATAGATAACTATCTCTCCTCCTATTAGTTTTGACACTTCTTAATGTTCATTGAAATACAAAATGTTACACTGAAATGGCTAGCATTTCTCACACTGCTTATCGTAAATGTCTCCACCGCACGTCAACAACAAAAATAAGAACATTCCAAAAAAGAGCTAAACGGCTTAAGCCATTGGACTACATGGCTCAAACCGCTTAAAATCTGTTTATTATTTCCACTGTCTGCTTGTAAGGGAGCAATTCATATTTGGTTACAGAATATCAAAGGAAGGAGTTATCTAATGAACTTAAATCTCAAAGCATTGTTTTCTACTTACCGTCATTATCGAACAAAGCCAACTGAGTTAATGTATGACTTTTTTTATTTCTACCATCAACAAGCAAATGAATGGTTTTCTGTTTCAAAGCAAGAGATTTCACAGCGTGACTACCAATGGCTCACTGTTTTTTATACTGAGATCACTTCCACAATATCTCAACCATCGGAAATCTGGTATGAATTTTTATATTTGAACGGTGACATACCATCTAGGCTATCATATAGCAAAGCTCGCGTTATTCAGCTCATCTTTTTAAATGATAATCCTCCTGCTGAAGAATTAAAAGAAGCTACTTTGAACTTTTTCCAGCAAGATACGGTAGTACTTCAGGTTGCAACAAATCGCTTTCTATTAATTGAGGCTATGGATAGTTCGATTAATAAAAAGGAAGATTTCATTGCACTTATTCGCACAATTGAAACAGATTTTTTCGTTCAAATCCATTTGTATCAAGGCGAAGCTTATGAAATAAATAAGCAATTCCCAAGTAAGTTCCAACGAGAAGCTCAATGGTTCGAGGAATGCTTACATTATAAAAATGCTGAACAGTTTTATTCATTTGAAACGATATTCCCTATTTTATTAACGCAACAAATGCCTACTTCCATATTGAAATTTATAGAGGAACAAATTTTAATACCTTTGCAGTCTGATATGGAGTTGCTTGACACAGTCAAGACATTTTACGAATGTGGTTTAAATATTTCTTTGACATCAAAAAAACTACATATTCATCGAAATACTCTTAATTACCGTTTAGCAAAATTTCAAGAAACAACAAATATTTCTACAAAAAATCTAGACGGCGCTATACTCGTCTATATTGCTAGCTTTCTTCGATCAAAATTACAAAATGCACAAAAATAATGACTGAAAATTATGCATTTTAAATATTTAGTTTTCCCCTACATTTTTTATACACTTAAAAAAACAAACAAAGGGGCTATAAACATGGAAAAAATCATACTTAAAAATATTATTAAAACATATGATGGCGGTGTAACAGCTGTATCTGACTTTAATTTAGCGGTTCAAGATCGGGAGTTTATTGCGCTTGTTGGGCCTTCCGGTTGTGGGAAATCGACAACATTACGAATGATTGCCGGCTTAGAGGAAATTTCGTCTGGTGATTTTTTAATAGATGGCAAGAAAATGAACAATGTACCTTCTAAGGATCGAGATATCGCGATGGTTTTCCAAAACTACGCACTATATCCGCATATGACAGTATACGATAATATGGCATTTGGCTTAAAGCTTCGCAAGTTTTCTAAGCAGGAAATAAAAGAGCGTGTCCACAATGCAGCTGCAATTCTCGATTTAGAAAAGTATTTAGATCGCAAGCCGAAAGCTCTATCAGGTGGGCAGCGTCAACGTGTAGCACTCGGTCGAGCAATCGTCCGCGATGCAAATATTTTCTTAATGGACGAGCCTCTGTCCAATTTAGATGCAAAGCTTCGCGTACAAATGCGCGCTGAAATTACAAAGCTTCACCAACGATTAAAAACGACTACTATTTACGTAACACACGATCAGACAGAAGCGATGACAATGGCCACTCGTCTCGTTGTAATGAAGGATGGTATAGTTCAACAAATCGGGACACCTGAAGAAGTATATGGAACACCAGAGAACAAATTTGTTGGTGGCTTTATCGGCTCACCATCAATGAACTTCTTTAAAGGAGTATTCCAAGAAAATGGGATTCAGATTGATGATATTACACTAACTATTCCAGCAGAAAAAAGTAAATTATTAAAAGAACGAGGTTATTTACAAAAAGAACTGTTTCTTGGCATTCGACCAGAGCATATTTATGAAAAATCTTCTGTAAATCCCGAACCGTTCTTCACAGCAGTTGACGCGAATATTGAAGTATCAGAATTAACAGGTGCTGAGCTGATGTTACATGCGCAATTAAATGGTCAGCCTTATATCGCGCGGGTGAACTCCGATACAAAAATTACACAAGGTCAGGTCGCACATCTACTATTTGACATGTCACGCGTTCATTTCTTTGACTTAGAAACAGAGAAACGCATTCGTTAAGGTTAAAGCCTCTGGCGGATGCTACGGAAATCGTAAAGGTGTTCATATAGGATGTTAGCCGTTATCGCATCCATGCGATAACGACTAACCGACCTGCATCGGTAAAAACGCCACGTCCTGTGGCATTACCGAAATGACCTACATCGTGTCGGCCCTCATGTTGTTGCTATCGCTTCGCTTTCGCACAGACAAAACACGTTGTTGCTGTCGCTTCGCTTTCGCACAGACAAAAACACGTTGTTGCTGTCGCTTCGCTTTCGCACAGACAAAAACACGTTGTTGCTGTCGCTTCGCTTTCGCACAAAAAACATCTGCAGGCCTAAGCATACAGTCGATTCCGGACACAAGTATGCCGAGGCATACTTGATAAATCCGCCTCTTCCCGCAGAAACCTGCGTAAATTTCACCTTCGTATCCTTTAACATTATTAATAGAAAAATGCAGCAAACAAACTTTCATTTGTTTACTGCCTTTTGTTATTTTATCGCTGCTCCGTAAAGACCCGCTTCACCTTTATGAATGCTGCCTTCAATGATTTGCTCTTTCCCTGCAAAAGGTGTCCCTACAAAACGCTGCTGAATCGCTTCTTTAATATAGTCAATGATTTTAGGATGATGATTAAAAAAGCCTCCTCCTAAAACGATACAATGTGGATCAAGCAGAAAAATTATTTGCTGTAACTGTTTCTCTACGGATTGGACTAATGGCTCCAAAATCTTATCGACGATCGGATTTCCATTGTAGTAAAGTTCCATAATATCCTTCAATAATATCTCAGAATCACCGAGTAGCTTTCTCCCTAATTTTTCAATTGCTGGTCCAGCTACACTTTCTTCTAGTGTAGTTCCGTCATTATAGACAATACTAAAGCCAATTTCACCAGCTAATCCGGTTCCCCTTAAAAATTCACCATTGACAACCGTACAGCAAGAAATACCGGTGCTTAATGTAACATATACCATCGTTTCTTTGGAGAACTCTCTAGCTCGATATTCTCCCCATGTTGCTATATACACATCGTTGTCCATTTTAATATGAGCATGTGGGAACACTTCAGTTAAACGCGTACAAATCGGAAAATTCTCCCAAGGTATATTATTTTGATAAACCGCGATACCTTTTTCAATATCAACGATACCAGGCACACCAATAGATACCTTTGAAATTTCATTAAAAGTAACTTCCTTTTCTGCACATAGCTGTGCAAAGCTATCAATCAAACAAGCAAACAAAGCTTCTCGATTTGTTTTATCACTAGCCACTTCTCTTGTGCTCAACAATTGCTGATGTATATCAAATAAAGCCGCTGCTAATTTTGTTCCACCTACGTCTGCTACTAAAATGTAACTCATCTTTTCACCGCCAATTTTCTTATCCCTTATTAACGACCAGTAGTGTCTGATTGATTCGGGATAACTGGACGTTAATTACACAATAACTTTTACCTATTCACTGAGTGAAGTGTTTCATTTAAAGGCTTACCACTTGCGTTAAATTACGTGGTTTATCTGGATCATAGCCTTTGAATATTGCACGTTGATACGCTAACAATTGGAAATATGGAACTACTTCAACAAGTCGATTCAAGTCATCTATTTCTTCTGAAAGTCTAATGATTAAATCTGATTCCAAGTCTGCTGATGCTATACCAATTACAGCAACAAAACCACCAAGCTTTTGAATATCCTTTATTAACGCTTGATCGAAGTCCTTGGTTTCGTTTTGTGTAAATAAAATAACAACCGTTTCTTTATCGACAATAGAAATTGGGCCGTGGCGGAATTCTAAATTAGAATAGCTTTCACATTCTGTTTGTGTCATTTCCTTTAGCTTTAACGTTGCCTCTTTAGCTAATCCGTTATAAGCACCTGACCCTAAAAAGATAAAGCGCTTTTTCGTTAAATCCTCTGTCACTTGCTTTAACTGCTCCCCATTGCCTAATGCCGTTTTAACAAGTGCAGGGATTTTTTCTAATTGTTTCATCAATTCAGCACATTGACTAATCTTTGCCGCGTATAGTTGCAGCGCATATAACATATTAGAAAATGATTGCGTCATTACAACACTTTTTTCTGAAATATCGTTTAAGGCAATCACTTCATCTGCTACTTCAGCCAATGGTGTATCACCATTACACGTAACTGCCATTGTACGTATATTCTCTACTCCGTTCAAATGCTCCAATGCCATAATAATTTCAGAAGTTGTTCCTGAGCGTGAAATACCGATAATATTATACTTTTTATTTGATAGAATATGAGTATCCGTGTGTAAAAATAGCTCAGATGCTGGGACTGCTACTGCTACTTCTCCTGTAGCAGATTGGTAATAACGTGCTGCTGCAATTGCTAAATAAAATGATGTTCCACATCCTGTGAAAAGAACTATGTCTATAGGATCTTCATTGAATGTAAGCGACTGAACAATCTCTTTTGTTTTACCTAATTGTTGAGCTTGTTTCATAATCTCATTATATGTGTGCATAAATAAAACCCCTATCTCTCTTTAATTTTAGTTATTTGTAGCTCTTTGATGAGACTTTGAACAGTCCCCTTTTGTACTTTCGCAATTTCTTTTTCGCCTGCATTTGCAGAGCCACATGCAACAGCCCATTTATATGCCTCTGTGCAGTCCACACCTTCTGAAAGCTTATAGACAAGTCCTCCTAAAAACGCATCACCGCTACCAACTGTATTTACAACATTAATTTTCGGTGCATTTACTTGATAAACCCCTGAACGATTAACAAATAAAGCGCCTTTTTCGCCCAACGAAAAACATACATGCTCAATTCCTAAATCCTGTATTTTTTCACCAGCTTGAATTAAGTCGTCTTGTGCTACAGCCTGCTTCCCGATTAATTGAACAATTTCATCCTCATTAGGTTTAATGATAAAAGGTATTGCTTCAACGCCTTGCTTCAAAGCTTCTCCGCTCGTATCGAGAGCAACCCGAACACCTTTTTGTTTTAATAATCGAATAATCATTGCATAAGCAGCCATCGGTACACCCTTAGGTAGACTTCCTGAGAGCACGAAATATTCAGAACACTCCGTTTGGGTTTCAATCCAATTCAGCATTTCTTGCCATTCATGCTGGTGAATCGTTGGTCCGTCTTCTAAAAGCTCGGTCATTTCCTTCGTTTGCTTATTTGAAACGGTTAGGCAAATTCGACTTTCACCTTCTATTTGAATAAATCCTGTTTGCATTTTCTCTTCCTTTAAAAGTGCCTTTATTTTTTCCCCATTTAGTCCACCAACGAAACCACCAACGAACACTTCACCACCTAGCGTTTGAATGACGCGTCCGACATTAATGCCTTTTCCTCCACCTTGCTGCAGCTTCTGCAATACACGATTTGTCTCACCAAGCATTAAAGAATTCATTTCATATACTTGATCAATAGCTGCATTTAAAGTTATCGTCGTAATCATTTTTGTAACATCACAATCTTTTGCTCTACTAACTCAATTAATGCCTCCCGTGCAGGAAGAAAATACTTTCTAGGATCATTTTCTGTCGGATTTTCTAAAAAGAAGGCTCTTAATTGCTCGGCAAATAAATCTTTTAGCTCTGTTGAAAAATTCACTTTCGCAATACCGCAATTTAAAGATTTACGTACGCTTTCTTCTGGTACACCTGATGCACCATGCATTACTAATGGCACATTTGTAGCACGGTGAATTTCCTGCAGTAGTTCGAATTGTAGCTGTGGTTCTTGCTTATACTTACCGTGTGCTGTGCCAAAAGCTGGCGCGAACGATTGGATACCTGTTTCATTCACAAAGCGTTCAGCTAGTTTAGGATCAGTGAAAAAGGCCATTTTTTCGTCAACCGTTACATCATCTTCTACACCACCAATTGTTCCAAGCTCTGCTTCGACAGGTACATTAATTGCACTTGCAGCATCTACAACTCTTTTCACAAGATTAATATTTTCCTCAAAGGGCAATGTAGAACCATCAATCATCACCGACGTATAGCCTGCTCGTAAACATTCCATTACAACTTTATATGACTCACCGTGATCTAAATGTAGGGCTACTGGTACTTTTGCTTGTTCAGCAGCTGTTTTGGCAAGCGCAATCATATAATGCATTTCTACGTATTTATAAGTGCTTGAAGTCGTTTGTAAAATAACAGGTGCACCTACTTTCTCTGCTCCTGCAATAACCGCTTTAATAATTTCCAAATTATGCGCCCCGAAAGCACCAATTGCATAATTATTTCTATAAGCGTCTTCTAACATTTCTTTCGTCGTTACTAGTGGCATAATCGAGTTCCTCCCTCAATGGGTTGTTGGTATGATTTATAGTATAAAAATTCAGATAACTTATGTGACATTATTAAAAACAATTATGTCTATGAGCTTAAGATGCCTATAAATTATGAACTCACCGACAAAACAAATGGGTTGATTTCCGTTCCGACTGAGCACTTTCCAGAGTCGCCCGATTAGCAGTTTAGGCCAAAAGGATGTTAGGTACGAAGGCGTTATCACAGGACACGATACTTTTAGCCTTCGTTCCTCTATAAGTTTGAAGCAGAATCCTCTCTGTGATTGCCAAGGAGTCGCTCAGTCTTGCACTCCAATCAAACACTACACTTAGCATGATACTCCATTTTTATAACGATAAACGGAACTTCTTCACGTCTGTGCGAAAGCAAAGTGTCAGAAGCAACGTAAGCGGAAAAAGCACTCGATCCTCAGCGAGTAGTCAGAGAAACAGAAATAACCCACATTTAAAATACCAGCATTCGCAAAGATTCCTTGGACTTTTTATTTTTTAACACTATGAAACTCATAGAGAGTAACTATGAGTTTAATTTAATTCTGTATAAAACCGGCAGCGATCGCCTCTTACTATTGAAATGCAAAATTCGACTGGCTTTCCTGAAGTATCAAATGCAGTACGTTCTAGTAATAAAGCGGGTTTTCCTGCCTCCGTTTTCAACAAATGCGCCTCATCTCTACTAATGAGAACAGGTTCGAAAGCTTCTTTTGCCCTCACAACGATAATGTCAAAACGTTGTGCTAATAGGCTATACAAGGAAGAGGAACTAACCTCATGTAATATTTCACTATCCTTGATGATACTTTTAGGTAAAAATGATGATTCTAAAACAATTGGTTCATTATCTGCAAAACGTAAGCGTTTCATTTCAATGACTTGTTCATCTTCACCTAATTCAAGACTGTGTCTAACCTTAGTTGAAGGGAATACTTCCTGAATCTCAAGCACTTCATCTCTTGGGTTTAGACCTTTTTCTTGAAGCACACGACTAAAACTATAAAAACCACCCAGCGATTGTTCAAACCTTGGCTTCGCGACAAAAGTTCCTTTCCCTTGAATACGGTATAATTTTCCTTCTTGTACTAATTCTTCTATTGCTTTCTTTGCAGTATTTCGACTGACGCGAAACATCTCCATCAATTGATTTTCAGAATCAATTTTATCCTCTGGCTTCCACTCACCCGATTGAATCTTAGCAGATAATCTTTGTTTCAATTGATGATATAGCGGGATTACACTAGCTTGATCTAACGGTTTCATCTTCTACTCATCCTTCTCCTAGGTTTTGTTATCAATATATCATCTAATCAAAAAGATGCCTATCGATATATCAATTCTTTTCATAGGCAAGATTCCCTAAGCAAAAGGTTTTCTCTATTTCCCCCTCAGCATTAAGCCAAACAACATCTGCATCTTTCCCTATAGCGAGAGAGCCTTTACGATCAGAAACTCCTAAATGGATTGCTTGATTTAGAGAAACGAGACGAACTTGTTCGATTAGTGAAAGTGTCAGCCACTCTTCTATGTTTTTTCTTGCTGTATTCATATTCAACACACTTCCTGCTAAGGAGCCTGTTTTACGTTGAATACAGCGATTATCAAACACCTCTACTTCTTCGCCACCTAATGTATAAATACCGTCTGGCATTCCCTTTGCACGCATACCATCAGTAATGACAAGCATGCGATTCAAACCTTTCATTTTACGAATCATCAACAGCAAATCTTTATGAAAATGTATATTATCTGGAATCAGTTCAACATAGACATCATCTTCTAATAGCACTGCCCCTACAACACCTGGTTCGCGATGATGAATGCCTCTCATTCCATTAAATAGATGGGTTGCATGTGTAATACCTGCTCTTATGGCACAGATAGTCATATCATAGTTAGCATCGGAGTGACCAATAGATGCGATCACATCTTTACTTTTCAATGCCCGAAGTAATTCAAAATTCACATCTTCCTCTGGTGCAAATGTAACCAAGCGAATTAATTGATTTGACTTGTCGTATAAATCATTAAATTGCCTAGCATTTGGTTTTAAAATTGATTCCTCTGGCTGCGCTCCCTTTTTTGATCGATTGATAAATGGACCTTCCAGGTGAATTCCTAACATTTCAGCTACCGCAGTAGGCTGTTCTTTGTTATAAAACGCAAGTGCTTCGATAGCAGCTTCAATTTCTGACATAGGGCTTGTCGTCGTTGTTGCTAAAAAGGCTGTTACACCTTCGCTTGCTAAATATTTTGCAATTTTTGCATAATCAGCAGGGACGCCATCCATAAAGTCATGCCCTAAAGCACCGTGTACATGTATATCGATCATCCCGGGAATAATATAGCCTTGTTGCTGACAATCAATAATATTGTCAGACGATATCAATGGAGGGCAATTATTCATTTGATCGATTACTGCAATTTCCCCATCTACCATTTGTAAAAAACCATTCGCTAAAATGCCGTCTTCCATCACAATATTGGCATGAATGATCCATGTCTTGTTCATGAAGTCACCCCTTCATTGGGATAATGCTCTGATTTTATTTGTGCTTCAGCTTCCGTTTTCTTTTTGAAAATATGCGATGACATCCAAGATAAAAATAAAGCTGTTAAACTAACGCCGAAAAACGGCAATAATCCTGGAATCCAACTAAAAATGCGATATAATACGGCAATCCCTACAATAGAGCCGATCATTTGAAGTGGGTATGCTACGCTAAATAATATCGAAACAGCAAAGTAACGGATGGATGGTAGCTCATAATGAGCGTAAATTTGAAAAATATTCAATACCATAATGCAAAATAGAATACTAATCGTTACAAATAAGGTAAGCAATAGTAAACCTATCATCCCATGAAACGACGAAATTATTTGGAAATTAATTGTTAAAAAATAGCCGATACCTAAAATAACAATACCTATTTTATTCGATGAAATAAACTCTATTTTATATGTCTTCCAATATGTTTTGACAAGTATTTTTAAATCGTCCTCCCCTTGCAACCTTTTACGTAATGTTGTAAACATCGCAACAGTTGCGGGAGTAATTCCGAATAAAATAAGTCCAAGTAAGGTTAAGCCAATCCACATTAACTGTAACACTGCTAACAATGTTATTAACTCAACTGTCCAGTATAATTTCCCTTTCCATCCTTCAAATTTCATTTACTTTGCCTCCCTACAATAGAAATCCATGCACGACTAAATTCGCCGCGTATGTCTCTTTCTTATCCCACATTAACCGGCAGTCAGGCATCTACATCAAAAGAATGAATAAATTGAAGCTCAACTGCCAGTAAATGTTCGATTAGTTCCAGACAATAGGTTGTTGGTCACACAAGCGTTTTCATAGGAAGTGAGAGTTTTAGCTTGTGTTCTTTTATCATTCAATGAGATGACACCGACTGTATGAAGCTACACTTTATTTTTTTGTACGGTCATATGCTGCTTGAGCTACTTCCATATATTTCTCTAAGCCCATCTTCTCAATTGTTTTCTTATAGTCATCCCATTTGTCGAAGCTTGTCTTACCTGTAATAAAGCTTGCTGTCATCTCATCCACATATGTTTGAATGTCTGTTAATATAGCTGACACTTGATCATTTTCCTCTAATGTGAAGTTCAAGCCTGGAATAATGTCTTCATCTTTCAATGCATATGGCATTACTTGCTTAGCATTGTTAATTGAATTTTCTTTAGCTTCTGCCCCTTGGAAATACTTTTGTGTAACGATTCCAGGGTAGTAACCGCCTGGCCATGTTAGGTAGTCACTTATTGCTTGATCTAAGTTTTTACCATCAGGGCTGTTGGTAATGTTATCTACATACTTTACATTACCAGCTGCATCTTCCTCGTAAGTTACACCCTTAAAGCCCATGAAGAACATTTTTGTTCCCTCATCACCGTATAAATGGTCAATCCAACGTACCATCGCTTCAGGGTTTTTCGCTTTATCTGTGACAACAAACATTCCTAAATTACCAAGACCGTTAGACATTGCTGTAAATTGACGATCTCCATTAGGGCCTTCTAATACATGCGCACCTACATAACCATCTAATTTGAACAATTCTTTCGGATCTACTTCACTTAGCATACCGAAAGTCCCTTTACCTGCTTCAGCAGCGAATTTTTGAGGCTCTGTTGTGAAAACATCTTTATTGATTAAATCCTCGCTATACAATTTGTTTAAAAATTCAAGTAGTTGTTTGTATTCGTCTGTTGTTGGAACGAAGCGGAATTCTTCAGTTCCTTCTTTAAAGTCTAAATTCAGATTCATCGTTCCTTGTTTGTTTAAGCCGAATGAACCTCTTAAATAATCAATAAATTGCTTAATTCCATAACCAGATCCCCAGCCTTGCTCGTCCTGTTGACCGTTACCGTTTGGATCGTTTTCTTTAAATGCTTTAAGCACTTTATATAAATCTTCTGTCGTTTCAGGTGATTGTAAGCCTAATTTATCTAGCCATTGCTGATTGATCCATGGTGCCCCTACACGAAGCGACTCAAACTTTGGATCATAGATTGTTGGGAAACCATAAATATTTCCATCTGCCATCGTAATACCTTGCTTTACAGTCGGGTATTCTTCTAAAAGCTTTTTGAAATTCGGTGCATATTTATCAATATAATCATTTAATGGTAGGAATACGCCTTGCTGACCATACTTGATTAAATCAGTTCTTGAGAATGCCGATGCAAAGAAAATTTCAGGATAGTTCCCCGCTGCTAAAAGTAAGTTCTTTTTATCTGCTAATACTTCTGTTTGAACTGTTGTCCAATTAATATGGATGTTAGACATTTTTTCATATTCTTCCCATAGCATTAAGCTATTCCAATCTTGTGAAGCAAAAAACTTAGCTGCAAATCCATCTACTTCTATTTTTTCTTTAGCAATGGGCATCCCCGAAGCATTCACATTGTCGGCGTTGCCGCTTGTACTTGCTTTATTTTCTTTATTATCTGAACAAGCTCCTAAAATACTAGCTGCTAACATCATAGTTGCCATCAAACCATATACACGTTTCTTTTTCATCGCCATTTAAATCGCTCCTATTCTTTAACCTTTTAATGAACCAATCATGACACCTTTTACAAAATATCTTTGTAAGAATGGATAAAGCATTAGCATTGGTAGGTTGGCAATGATTAAAACAGCATATTTCAACCCTTCAACGCTAAGTTTTTGAGCTAGAAAGCTTTCTGAAGTTGCTTGAATCATATCATCGGCTTGTCCTTGAATTAAGATTTGTCTAAGTATAAGTTGGAGCGGAAACTTGCTTTGGTCTTGTAAATAAATTAAAGCTTGAAAATACGAGTTCCAATGGCCTACTGCGTAGAATAAAACCATTACTGCCATAACAGGGAATGATAGCGGCAGTACAATACTCCATAAAATTCGAAAGTTTCCTGCTCCATCAATCGTTGCGGATTCCTCTAATTCATGAGGAATCGATTGGAAGAATGTCCGCATAATAATAATGTTCCATACAGCAACAGCATTCGGAATAATCATGACCCAAAATGTATTAATCATGCCTAAGTCACGAATTAATAAGTATGTTGGTATTAACCCTCCACTGAAGAACATCGTGAATACCATAAATGCCATAATGAAACCTTTTCCTTTCAAATCTCTACGTGAAAGAGGATAGGCTGCACAAATTGTCATCACAACATTCAATACCGTTCCGAAAAATGTGTACTTCAATGTATTGATAAATCCATTAATAATATCTGGATTTTGAAATACCTTTTTGTATGCTTCGACAGTAAATTCCCTCGGCCATAACCACATATCACCTGAGATAACATACTGCGGATTACTTAATGAAGCACTTAATACAAAAAGCAATGGGTAAAGAACGATAATCGCAACAATTGCTAAAAAAATATAATTAAAGATTGTAAACGCTCGATCGCCTTTCGATTCTTTCAATTTCACCACTCCTTTACCATAGGCTTGTATCACTTACTTTTTTCGCTATTTGGTTTACCATAATGAGAAGGATAAAGTTAATGATAGAGTTGAATAAGCCTACAGCCGCTGAAAAGCTATACTGCGCTTCTATAATCCCGCTTCGATAAACAAAGGTTGAAATGACGTCCGAAGTCGATATATTTAAATCATTTTGCAATAAAAATACTTTTTCAAATCCAATTGCCATAACTGATCCTACGTTCAAGATAAATAAGATAACGATTGTTGGCATAATCGCCGGGATGTTAATATGAATAATTCTCTGAAATTTTGATGCCCCATCCATCATTGCTGCTTCATGCTGCGCTGGATCTACCGCCGATAACGCTGCAATATATATAATGGAACTCCACCCCATTGTTTGCCATACGTCTGATAGTACATAGATTGACTTAAACCATGCTGGCTCCGAAATAAAATCAATCGGCGTACCACCAAACAACGTAATAACTTGGTTAATCATCCCGTCTGACTTTAAGAAAAGTAACAACATACCTACTACAACTACTGTTGATAGAAAATGCGGTGCATAAATAATTGTCTGTATAAACTTTTTAAAGCGAAGACTTTTCACTTCATTTAACAGTAATGCAATAATAATCGGTACAGGGAAAGATACTAGTAACGTAAATACACCAATTCCTATTGTATTTTTAATTAATCTCCAAAAATAATAACTATCAAAGAAGCGTTCAAAATGCTTAAAACCTACCCATGGGCTACCAGTAATCCCCTTTGTAGCAATAAAGTCCTTAAAGGCAATTTGCAAGCCGTATAACGGATAATAATGGAAAATCAAAAAGTAAAGGATGACAGGGACTAATAATAAATAAAGCTCCCAATTTTTCCTGATAGACTTCTTCCACTCTACCCAGTGATTCCTCTTTACTTTTGATTGCTTTTTGAACAAACGCTTTGTTTTAAATGGCTTTTCTTCAACAGTTGTTTCATCCAAAAGCGTCATACATACACCCCCTATTTATCAATGCTGTAGAATAGTAGATTCCTGTGAAATTTCAACAACTCTTCCCCCATTACGGAGTGATTCCGTTGCTGCACAGCCAACTGCTACACTCATACGACCAGCAAATGGAGTTGTTAAAGGCTCTTTATTGTAAAGTATTAGCTCTACGAAATCTTGCGCAATTTTAGGATCTGCTCCCCCATGGCTTCCTTCCTCGGGTTTCATTTCATAAACAACATCACTAAGCTCTTCCCAGGAATTAGATTTACGCGTCTTCAAATAAATTTTATTGTTTACATCATCATTTTCGATACGCCCTTTCGTACCGATAAATGTATAATTTCGTGAATAATCTGGGGTGAAGTGACATTGTAAATAGGAAGCTTTTATGCCACCCTCTAATTCCATAATGAGCATGTTATTATCCTCAACATCAATTTCTTCTCGGAACGCACATTCCGTGAATGTATGTGGGACATATTCTGGACATGTTTTTTTCTGATCACATGTCGGACATGTTAACGTATTTGGTTTATCTCCACCGTAATAATCTAAGCTACCAAATGCAGATACTTTCGTCGCATGTTTTCCAGAAATCCAATGAATCACATCTAAATCATGTGAGCCTTTTTGCAGTAATAGAGATGTTGTATTTTTGGAATTGCCGTGCCAATCATGATAATAGAAGTAACCGCCAAAGCCAACAAAGTGGCGGACCCATATGGCTTTTAATTCTCCAATAGCACCTGAATCGATTAAGCCTTTCATCGTTTGATACATCGCCATATATCGCATATTAAAACCGACCATTAGATGTTTCCCTGATTTTTTCCATATATCTAAAATTCGATCGCAACCCTCCACTGTAATCGCTAAAGGTTTTTCAGCATATACGTGCTTTCCTGCTTCTAAACAAGTAATAATATGTTCTTCATGTAAATAATCCGGTGATAAAACTGCAATAGCATCAATATCGTCTCTTGTTAATAATTCCTTATAATCCTTCGTTAAAAATAAAGGTGTTTCAAATTTTTCTTGAAATTTATCTAAACGTTCTTGAGAAATATCAGCCAAAGCAACAATTTCTGATTCTCCATCAGGCTTATGCCAATATTGAGCTAAACCTCCTCTTAATCCAGCTCCAATTACTCCAATGCGTACTTTCTTCATTGATTTTCCCCCTTTAAAAATCTTGCATTCAATCAATTGTATTAAGTAAACGTTTACATTTGATACTGATTTTAAAAATCATCCACAACAACACAACTACATGTCAACACGTTGTAGGTACAAGTTAGACCGAAATAGTATAGTGAATATTCCAAAAATTACGCTGAAATAAATATATAATTCTAACCATAAATATGTCAATACCCCAAATTTAGTCATATTATATAATTTTTTTGCTATTAATCTCTTCGAAAAAAGTTGACTCATCTGCGAATACAGAATATTCAATACATCTCTAAAAGCTCAACCCTCTCAGCATAAAAGATATAATTCCCTCACAATAAACCAAAATTTCTAACTTATAATGGTCATCAATAGATTATATAATATAACGACAGGGATATTATCCCACTTATTATACATTACATAATATTTGTGGATATTTTATCTAAATCGATTACACTAAACATAAGATAAGGTGAAACTCTAATTGGTGGCGTTTCTTCATCCTCCACCGATTATTAGTCTTCACCAATCGAGATTTTCCAGACGGTACCAGATAAATTACTGCCGGTTAATATAGGATCAACCGAAAGGAGTTGCAACATGGAAGAAATCTTGACGATTACGAATTTGACGAAGCGTTATGGTAGTAAGGAAATATTAAAAGGAATCGACTTGCACGTCTCGCGAGGAGAAATAATTGGTTATATCGGTCCAAACGGTGCAGGTAAAAGTACCACTGTCAAAATCATTTTGGGGATCGAAGGCGATTACGGTGGAGAAATTAAGCTTTTCGGGGAGAATATTGGAAAAGACAGCATTGAATATAGACGGCGTATTGGCTATGTACCAGAAATAGCAGATGTTTATGATAATTTATCTGGTTACGAGTATTTAACCTTCATCGGCCAGCTTTATGGCCTTGAATTAGAAGTCGTTGCGGATAAATCAAAATCCTTAATGGAATTGTTTGGTGTTGGTGAAGCGTATCATTCAAGGATATCTTCTTATTCAAAAGGGATGCGGCAAAAGCTATTAATTATCGCTAGCCTTATACATAATCCCGATTTGTTATTTTTAGATGAACCGATCAATGGATTAGATGCGAATAGTGTGATGATCTTTAAAGAGATTTTGATTCAACTAGCTGCCCAAGGAAAAACAATATTTTATTCCTCTCATATTATGGATGTTGTCGAAAAAATCAGTAGTCGCATCATCCTGCTGAATGATGGGAAAATCGCTGCCGATGGGACATTTGCCCAACTACAGGCAGACAATACCGAAGGAACTCTGGAAAAGATTTTCAACCAATTGACAGGCTTCCATGATCATCAGGAAATTGGTGAGAAATTCGTTTCTATTGTGCAAGAGGTATGATCATGAAAGATTTCAAAACGCTTCAACTACTTGATAAGATTCAATTTGTTTTTGTGAAAATGGGCATCGATTACGAGATCATGAGAAAGATCCTCCATATTAAACTAACAATGGATGAGCGTAAAGTACCGACCATATTTAACCAAGCGTCAAATAAAAACAACAAAAAGCAAAAGAATGGCTACATCAAATCTTTATGGATTTATGTTTTAATGGGGCTTATGTTGGTTCCTTTTATGGGGTTTGGTCAAAACTATCTTTTCCAGATGAGTATTGCTTATGCAATGATTATTTTTATCATCATGACCACATTGATTTCTGATTTTTCTTCAGTACTTTTGGATGTACGGGACAGAAGTATCCTATCGACCAAGCCTATCTCTGCTAAAACGATCAATGCAGCCAAATTTATGCATATTTTCATTTACTTGACGTATTTAACTATTGCATTCACTGCCATTCCCCTTATGGTGGGCCTATATAATCAAGGGATTGTATTCTTCATTTTAACTGTGCTCTTACTCGTTTTAATTAATGTTTTTATTGTTGTATTAACCGCTATTTTATATATTGCTATTTTAAGATTCTTTGATGGAGAAAAGCTGAAAGACATCATCAATTATGTACAAATCGGCTTATCATTAATGATGATGATTGGCTATCAAGTTCTTATTAGATCCTTTGAATTCGTTAATTTTGATATGGCGGTAGTGTTTCATTGGTGGAGTATTTTTCTAATTCCTATGTGGTTTTCCGCTCCTTATGAACTACTGCTAAACGGTAACAACTCTTTATTTACAGTGGTGTTCAGTATATTTGCTATTGTCATGCCAATCATCTCGATATGGCTTTATCTAAAGCTGGTTCCAACCTTTGAACGTAATCTACAAAAACTATTAAACACAAGCAAATCGAAAAAAGAGAAGAACAATCGACTTAAGACCCTTTTGTTAACAATCATTTGTAGAACTCATGAAGAAAGAGCTTTCTACCGTTTCGCTTCTCTTATGATGAAACAGGAGCGAGAGTTTAAACTGAAAGTATATCCATCTTTAGGATTTTCTTTTGTCATTCCATTTATTTTTATGTTTTCTTTTTCAAGGTCCGAAACTGTTGATTATGCCGTTAGCATGGGCTATTTAAATATTTATTTCAGCATGCTAATTATTCCGTCAGCTGTGCTTTTGCTTGGACATTCAGGAAAATATAAAGCGGCTTGGATCTATAAAGTCTTTCCAATTATAGATTATACAAACTTGAAAAAAGGTACCTTAAAAGCCTTTTTGATTAAGTTGTATATTCCATTGTATATTTTTCTAAGCATCATTTTCTGCTTCATTTATGGTACGAGAATTATCCCAGATTTATTAATTGTTTTAGTAGCAAGCTGCATGTTCACCGTTATTTGCTACATCGGCATGGGAAGCGTAATTCCTTTCACAAAGCCTTATAATGAAGTTGGCGATGCCCAGAGCTGGAAAACCGTTATATTGCTTATCCCATTAGGTGTTCTGGCGGCACTGCATTACTTCCTGACTACTCATACTACTTATGGAGCAATCATTTACTTATTCATGCTTGTCCTCACGAACTTCGTTCTATGGAAGCTTGCTTTTAAGCGTACGAAAACGGCTTGAGCCTGAGCTCAAGCCGTTTATTTTAAAAAGCTTTTCTCTCATATATACGAATAGATAGTAGCCACGACCCAATAAATAAAATAATAACCGTAATGCTAGCTACAAAATACATTTGCGTTTCTTGTAGAGTCAAGAACTTTCGTGTTAGTTCTCTTAATATATCATTTATAGGAACTAGTAAACTAATCGTTAACATATAAATACCAAATAAAACACCTGAAGCAATCAATAAATATTGCGTTTTAAATTTATAGGAGATTGGAAACATGAATGATATAGCGACCATAACTAGACCAATAATAAGCAACATTTCTTTCCAAATAAAAAGATCCCCTTTTCCATTTATAAGGAAATCTCCCACATAAATCATGAAAACAAATACTGTTGTAAATATCAGTGAACCTATATATTTTGAACTGACAATTTCCTTTCTCGTATATGGCAGAGAATTGAGCAAAATATTAGCATTGTCTTTTTCATCGTAAGCGAAAGCATTTAGTATATATATTACACTATAAAGAAATCCCAAAAATATTAGGGGTGCACCTGCCAATAAGTAGATTATTATAGTAGCAATGTAAAATAAAATTAATTTCTTTTGTATTAAAAAATCCTTAAGTATAAGGTTAATCATCCAAGTACCTTCCTTTTTTCGTATATTACATACTATCTTCGAGGGTAGACCTTTTCACAATAACCGCATTTCTAAATATATTCACCACACGAATTTAGCAGTTGTCTCCATCACTCATCCTCTGAATACAATAGTGTGAGCATTTCTTTGAGCTCTGCTAAGCCAATGTTCATTTCTTTAGCATTTTGGATGGCAATCAATAGATTTTCTTCGATTACTTTTACTTTTCTTTCTCTCATCATTTCCTTATTTTGTTCTGAGATGAACGAACCTTTCCCCACAATAGAATAAATAAATCCGTTTTTCTCTAGCTCTTCATAAGCGCGTTTTGTTGTAATAACGCTAATTTCTAAATCCTTTGCAAGCTGTCGCATAGACGGCAATGACTGCCCCTCTTGTAATTCACCTGATAAAATTAGCTTTTTGATTTGAGTATAAATTTGCTCATAAATCGGTTCTTTTGAGCTGTTTGAAATAATAATTTGCATGCAAATACCTCTTCTTTATTTTTATGTGATCAGCACAGAAGACGATGGTTATTCCGTTAGCATGAGCAGTTTTTATTTCAGCATGCTAATTATTCGTCAGTTGTACTTATGCTTGGACATTCAGAGAAATATATAGTCATTTAGATTTATAATGTCTTTCCACATAAAGATTACAGATTTTCCGAACGAGAAAGCCCATGCAGGGTGTAGCCCTATCTGCTATATGCACTGGATAGGGAGGGGTAATGGGATACCCCAATCTTGAGAACTGTTCAAAACA
>NZ_JBLLLQ010000002.1:304295-336744 GCF_047737915.1 Lysinibacillus sp. NPDC056185 | reverse complement strand
GTCCATTTCTGTTTTGAACAGTTCTCAAGATTGGGGTATCCCATTACCCCTCCCTATCCAGTGCATATAGCAGATAGGGCTACACTAATGTTACCATAGCGTATAGTTGGTTTCGTCCGATGTGTTTTAGCGTCTTTTTCGTGACGACACATATTGTTTTACCGATAGCATGAATTAGGCTATCGAACCTTATACAATATCCAATTTTCAATGAACGAGCGTGTTTTATAGACTTTTACTAGCCTATAGATGAAGTATAACACCTTTTCAGACAATTAAGGTAGCAATAGTTACCTCTTGTCTGACCTCACTTTCATCCCATGGCTAAAAACGGGCTACACCCTGCATAGGCTTTCTCGTTCGGAAAATCTGTAAGAGAGATTTATCCATTACTAATAAACTAGGTAAAATAAATTATACAGTAGCAGAAATTACTGAAATGATAGAGAGCTATAAAGAAAAATTTAACACTCTCAAAAATAAACCAGAGGTTGATGCCTTGATGTCTCAAATACAAAAGCAATATTTGAAGTTTGCGACAAAAGGAATCTCTCCATATGACAAAGACGATGAAGCTGCTAAGGGCTTTATCCAAGATAAATCAGAAAAAACCTTTATTCATATTGCAGATTATTGGAAAAGATTATTGGAATAGGATGAAACTATTTTTCGATATTGATAAAAATACTTAGGTAGAGAAGGTTTACCTTTTTATAAAAACAAAACATAAATTTTCTGGTTCAGAATCCATTTTGATCATTTTTCAAAATGGATTCTTTTAACATTGAGGAGATAAATGGTCTAAGCGCTTGCGAATAATCTAGATGAAATATTTCATATTGGCGATAAGGTAAAAGTGGGCTATGATGGTAAAATAAAGGATAAAGTACCAATTGGAATTGCTACACTTACTATAGAATTAATTTGGGAATATCTACTAAAGTAGTTGTACCAATCTAACGTTGCTGCTTTGTAATTGGGGGAGTTTTATATGGAAAAAGTAAATTTTTTTAATAGTGAACTATTTCATGAAAATGCTGAGAAAACTTTTTTGATACACAAAAATAAAATTACAGATATAATACCGAAGGCTGATATCCAGCATGTCGGTAGTTCAGCAATTCCTAATAGCATTACTAAGGGTGATTTAGACATCCAAGTACGTGTTAGTGCTGAACAATTTTCGAAAGCAGTAGAGCTTTTATCTAATTTATATGAAAGAAATGATGAAAGTGTCAAAACAGATACATTTAGGGCATTTAAAGATGATACAACTAATCCTCCTTTAGGAGTTCAATTAACTGTAATTGATTCTGAGTTTGATTTCTTTTGGAAATTTAGAGAAGTTTTATTGGCAAATAATAAATATCGAGATGCATATGATAAATTGAAGAAAGAATACGAAGCCAAATCGATGGATGCCTATAGGGAAGCTAAAGATATCTTTTTCCAAAGACTCATGGAAACTCCTGAGTTTAAGAAATATGATAAGTAATGTTTGAATGGAACAACTCTACGTATGGATTGGCCTATTATTTAAAAGATTTTAAGCTTTGAAGACTTGTAACCTTACATAACCAGTTGAATGGGGAGGTTATCACATATGACTACAGACATTATTATTCAATCAAAGTGTATTCCACCGCGTCCTTCCAATCATTGTATTAGTAGAGCTATATTAATGAAAACATTAAAAAAAAGCTTAAACCATTCTTGCACACTTATTCATAGTGGGCCAGGGTATGGCAAAACAACAATCCTAACACAATTTCTACATGCACAATCAAGCAAATTTTCCTGGTATAGTGTGTCGGAGGAAGATGATAATATATTGCCGTTTTTAAGACATTTATTTTATAGTATCACACGTATTGTTCCGAGCTTCGGTCAAGAATTTGATGCATGGAATCAATTATCCCGTTTTCCGAAAATAGAGGAACTAAATCGTTGGTTTAAGCTGTTTGTCAACAGTTTATGTGAAATCGAAGGGCCGATTCTAATTGTTATTGACGACTACCATCTTGTTGATCATGAATTTCATATTAATTATGTGATGGAAAAAATAATTGAGTTTTCACCACCGAATGTTCATTTTATTATCGCCTCTAGAACGTTACCGAATTGGGATATTACGAGGAGATTAAAGCTACAAAAGAAATTACTCGTTATTGCAGAAGGAGAATTAGCATTTTCTTCAGAGGAAATCGCTGTTTTTTTCGAGGATTATGTAGCAGTGCATTTAACAGATGAAGAAATATCTAAGGTTTTAGAAATTACAGAGGGCTGGGCAATTAGTATTTCTTTATTAGCTGAGCAATGGAACAATGAATCGTTAGCGCATTGGCTAAATATTTCTACAAATGATCTTTTCACCTATTTATCGGAGGAAGTTTATCTTAAGATGTCAGCATTCGAGCAAGAGGCTATACTAAAACTGGCGATTTTTCCCACATTTTCTGAGGAGTTTATCACACAATTTTATAGTTCGGAAATAGCAGAGGCGTTAAAACTGTTTATACAGCGACATTTATTTATTCAACCGATCACAACGGATGGTTTATATCGTTTTCATGCATTGTTCATTCGTTTTTTAGAGCTAAAATGGCGACAAAATGCTTCGCAATATATTGCATTACATAAACAAGCAGCATTGTATTATGTAAAAGAGAAAAATATACAAGCTGTTCTTCATCATGCATTTAAAACGAATGATCAGGATTTTAGTGGTGAGTTATTACAAAATCATGCCGAAAGTCTAGTCCGTGCAGGGCAATTTGAGTGGCTATTAGAAAAAATAAATCGATTTACAGCTGATGAAAAATCGGAATATTACAAATTATATTATTTTGAAGGTGAGTGCCACCGCTATCGTGCTTATTATGAAAGAGCGAAGCAGTCCTATGAACATTGTGCAAACATCGCAAAAAATAAGAATGATTATCTCTTTATGACGAAAGCCCAAGCAGGTTTAGCACATATTTATCTCGATACAATCCAGCCGGCATTGGCAGAGCCGCATTTAAAAAGAGCGTTAGAGTTAGCGGATCATACGCCGTTAAACGAAGAGGAACTTCTCGAATTGCAACGTCAGTATGCAGAAAATTTGGTGAATTTAGGGAAGGCGAAAGGCGCACAAATTTTTATAGGTGAGGTTGCTTTGACAGAGGATGTGCTACAAAGAGCAAATGTTGATGTTCGCATATTGTTAAGAACAGGGCAGCTACTAGAAGCAAAGGAATTGCTGACGAAAAGATTGGAATTACCGCCACAGCTTGTCGCGACACATAGGGAGAGTGAGCTATTGGCATCATTTGTCTATGCGTTATTAGGGCTAGGGAAGGATGCTTGGTATGCCGCTCAGCATGGGATTCGTAGGGGATTACGTGAAAAATCGGTTTTTATTGAGGCTGTTGGCTATATTCGCAAAGCACATGCATTACTATTAATAGATTTTCCTGATTATCAAGGAGCCTGCAATGCTTACGAAAAAGCCCTTACATTGTTGAATACCATTAATATTTCTCGCGTAAAGGCCGAGCCATACATGGGACTTGCAATTGTCAAACATGCGCAAGGAGATATTATCTCTGCTAAAAAATATGTAGCGCTCGGATTACGGGAAACGGAGCAAGTACAAGATGCATGGATGACCGCTCTTATATTAATCGCTGAGGTTAAAATTATTATTTCTCAACAGGAATTTGAACGGGCGAAACAATTATTAATGAAGGCACAGCGATTATTCCAGGACTGTGGCGATCAAAATGGGGAGATGCATGTACTTTTCTTTCAATCTGTCATTGCCTTCAAAGAAAATAATCCTCAACAATTCAATCATTATTTTCAGCAGTTTGCACAGCTATGTATTACAAATGGTTATGACTACTTTTTACAAAGGAAAACCATCCTCGGTCCACCGAATAGGATGATTTTTTATGAGCTTCTACAATTTAGTAGAAAGTGTGATGGGGAAAATGCTGCTATTTTAGCGATGCGTAGCTTTTTTCAAGTAGAGGATAATATTGTTTATCCGCATGAGGAAATACAGATGAACTTTTTAGGCAGTCTACATTTAATAAGAAAGCATCGAAAGCTTGAGGATAAAGAATGGCAACGTGATAAATCGAAGGAGCTCTTCGTCTATTTATATTGTCATCGCAACCGATTTACGCCAAAGGAAGAGATTGCACAGGCATTATGGCCAGAGCGAAATGTTGAATCGCTAGATCGAGATTTTAAAGTTGTATTGAATACGTTATTAAAAGTTCTTGAGCCAAGTAGAAATGCGCGTCAGGAAAGCTTTTTCATTCAGCGTAAAAATAATATGTACCAATTGCAGCAAATTCAATTTCTACAAATCGATGCCGAATGCTTTCTCTATTTTTATGAATTAGGGATGGAGGAGTTCGATCCACAATTGTCAAACGAATGGCTGCAGCTTGCTGAAACGAGCTATACGGATGTACTTTATGCTGAAAAAAAGCAGTTAGATTGGCTCATACAGGATCGAGAAAAGCTACATTCAATGTATATTGAAGTACTGGAAAAATTAGCACAAAATGCGACGCGGCAACAAAATTATAAGCAAGCTATTTATTATGCAGAAAGAATAATTCGTGAGGATCCATTATGGGAAGAAGGCTATCGGTTGTTGATGTATAGTTACTATCAATTACAAAACCGCTCCCTTGCGTTAAAATGGTATGAAAAATGTGTGCAGCAATTAAAAAATGAACTAAATACAACACCGATGGAATCGACGATGGTTGTTTATGATTTAATAATGGGCTAGTATATATTGGACAGTTGGTTATTTTGGGGATATTATCGTAACATGGGATTGATTTCCGTTTCCGCTGGCTGGGAGCGTCCGATGACCGGGTTCGCAGTAGGGTATCATCAGTGACGCTAATCTCCAAGGCGTCACCCAGTCTCCACTCCAATCAACCGGCACCTACAAGAAAAAGCCATAACAACTTTTGATGAACATTTATGATATTAATCAATAATTTTTATAATATTTGGAGGAACTTCTATGTCATTTTGTAAGGTAAGTAAGGCGAATATTTACTATGAAATAATTGGGACCGGAACACCAATCGTTATGCTCCATGGATATTCGCCAGACCATCAACTAATGAAGGGATGTATGGAGCCTGTTTTTGCAGAAAGGGAGGGCTGGAAACGAATTTATATTGACCTTCCAGGAATGGGCAAGACGACAGACTACGAAAAGATCAATAACTCGGATGAAATGCTCAAGGCCGTTATAGAACTAATTCACTCATTAATACCAAATGAACGTTATTTATTAGTAGGAGAATCTTATGGTGGATATTTAGTCCGTGGAATTATGAGAGAGTATCATGAACAAATTTTAGGGGCTGCGTTTATTTGTCCGTTGATTATTCCAGATAAACAAAGTCGAACTGTGCCAGAACAAAGTGTTGTCTCGGCGGATAAAGACTTTTTATCGACACTAACGAAACAGGAGCTAGAAGATTTTAGCTCGCATCTAGTTGTTTTAGATGAATATAATTGTCAGCGTTACACAAATGAAGTGTTTGCAGGTATAGAAAAAGCAGATGTGGCATTTTTAGAAAAAATCCAAAAAAACTATAGTTTTTCTTTTCCTGTAGATGAGATTTCATTTGCTAAACCTTGCTTATTTTTGCTAGGTAAACAGGATTCCATGGTTGGCTATAAGGACGCTTTTGCTATTTTAGATAAATTCCCAAGAGCAGCCTTCACCATTTTAGATAAGGCTGGGCATAACTTGCAAATTGAACAAGTGAATTTGTTTACGAGTCTTATGAGAGAATGGTTGGAGCGGGCAGTGGAAATTAACGATTGAAATACATTTTTAAAAAGACAAAATGAAATCCATTGATCGATTGAAGAATTCACAAGACACCAATGAGTTCAATATTAAAAGAAGTCCTGAATCGAATTTAGTAGAAGGGATAGTTGCAAATAGATATTAGGAAAATGCGATATTTCATAATGGTGGCAGAAGAATTGAATTTTAGTCGTGCAGCAGAACGTCTGAGGATGGCGCAACCTCCTTTAAGCCAAGAAATTCGTAAATTAGAAGTAGAATTGGGGGTTCAACTTTTTCATCGAACGAAAAGAATGGTTGAACTTACGGATGCTGGGAAGATATTTTTAGAAGGATCTCAACAAACACTGCTTCAGTTAGAAAGAACCATAAAAGAAACACAACTCGCAGCTGAAGGGAAAATAGGGAGCTTAATTATTGGTTTTGTCGATTCCACAGAAATTGTTATAGAAGTTCTTAATAAATTTCGAGAACGCTTTCCTAAAATCCATCTTATTTTACGTGAAATGACAACGGAGCAGCAATTAAAAGCGCTTTATGAGAAACAAATTCATATTGGATTTATTCGTTCTAAACAAAACAACGGAATTCTCTCTTCTGAAGTTTGTTCGGAAGAATCTTTAAAATTGGTTTTACAACAAGATCATCCTTTCGCCTTATTGCCCGATATACCACTCCGATTGTTAATTGATGAACCATTTATTTTGTTTCCGCGTCATATGGGTCCCAATTTTTATGATTTAATTATTAGCTACTTTTGGGATCATGGTGTAAGTTTAAATGTTGTCCAAGAAGCTATTCAAATGCAAACGATTGTTAATTTAGTGGCAACCGGAATGGGAGTTTCTGTCGTTCCATCGTCCGTGGAAAGCTATAAACATCCTGGGGTTATCTATAAAAAAATCCAAGAGACTACACCAAAAGTAAATTTATATGTTAGTTGGAGAGAAGATGAAAAATCTGCAGTAGTTAATCATTTCTTAACAGTTGTTAGAGAGATGTATTCGATTTTGAAATTTGATCACCAAAAATAAAACCCCATCCTAAAGGGGATGGGTAATAAAATATTATTAACCTGTTTTACTCGGGTCGTACTCAACGAAACCTTCTAATACTTTGTCAATCTGATTCATAATTTCAATGTCTAGTTTGATACCTGAAGCGAGCGCATTCTCTCTTACCTGTTCTGGGCTCGAGGCACCGATAATTGCTGAGGAAACGTTCTGGTTTTGTAGTACCCAAGCTACTGCGAGTTGAGCGAGGGTAAGATCAATCTCTTGTGCGATGGGTTTAAGCTTCTGAATAGCAGTGAGCACATTGTCGTTCATCCAACGTTGTGCAAGTTTATTAAAGAATGGTTTGCCAGCCGGAGAATTAGCACGTGATTGGGCTGGTACCGGTTTTTGGGGTAGATATTTTCCAGTGAGAACACCTTGTGCTAAAGGCGACCATACTACTTGCCCAAGTCCCTCACGTTGACAGGTTGGTATAATATCGCTTTCGATAACTCTCCACAACATTGAATACTGGGGTTGGCTTGCGATGAACGGAATTTTCAATTCCCGTGAAAGTGCTGCACCACGGGTGATTTGTTCTGCTGTCCACTCACTTACACCGATATAAAGCACTTTACCTTGTCTTACAAGATCTGCGAAAGCTAACATCGTTTCTTCAAGTGGAGTAGTTGGGTCATACCTGTGTGCATAATAGACATCTATATAGTTTGTTTGTAACCGACGCAAAGATGCATGACAATTTTCTAGAATATGTTTTCGTGATAAACCTTTATCGTTTTGCCCATTCCCAGTCGGATGGCACACCTTTGTACATAGTTCAATGCTCTCCCGGCGAATACCTTGTAAAGACCTGCCGAGTATTTCTTCAGCTTTAGTTTCTGAATAAACATCAGCAGTATCGAATGTAGTTATACCGACATCTAGTGCTGCTTTAACACACTCTTTTGCAGTATCCTCATCTACTTTACCCCCATGATTTATCCAGTTTCCGTATGCTATCTTGCTTATTGTCAATCCGCTATTGCCAAGTTTACTAAACTCCATTCTAGACCCTCCCTTTAAAAGTGCTATCTTCATTATAAAGACCAGATTTCAATATGGATAATATATTATTACTAATGAATTAATATAAATTTTATATAATAAAACTGTTTTGCTGTTGTTGCAGAAAAAGTGGCAGCTTACACTGTATTTTCTAAAATGTTCCGATAAATCGATGAAACATTCCGATAAAACCTGAAATTGTTCCGATAAATCTCAAAATTGTTCCGATAAAACACGAATTTATTCCGATAAATCTCTCATCCCCGAAAAAAACTTTCACCCACCTAAAAAGGGAGCTCATTTAAAGATTTTTGTCGCTGTCGTTGCACTTCGCTGCAGAGATAGTTGGCTCAATAAACTGACCCAACTATCTTGTAACTAATTTGTAACTGAAGTTTTATATAGTGTTTACATAGCAACGAAAACGCTTTCTATTTTAGTTCATGATGAAAGGGGTTTTGGGATGAAGAAGCATTGGTTAATTATGCTTTTATTGATGCTGACAATGTTAATGGTGGCATGTAATTCAGAGGGGTCGAAGGATAGTTCAAGTGGGGGTAAGGCTTCGGAGGATGATACAAAAGGTACAGCTGAGGAAGGGGGCACTATTAAAATCGGTGTGCTTGCGTCATTGACGGGTGCTCTTGAGTCGTATGGGAAACAAACACAGCATGGATTTGAATTAGGAATTGATTATGCTACAGGCGGTACGATGGAGGTTAACGGTAAGAAAATAGAAATTGTCTATGAAGATACAGAAACAAAGCCTGAGGTTGCTGTACAAAAAGCGACAAAGCTATTAGAAGATGACAAGGTTGATTTTTTAGTTGGTTCCTCTAGCTCAGGTGATACGCTCGCTGTACTACCACTTGCGGAAGAATATCAAAAAATTATGGTGGTGGAGCCTGCAGTAGCGGATAGCATTACGGGCTCAGAATTTAATAAATATATTTTCCGTACAGGTCGAAATTCTTCTCAGGATGCTTATGCTGCAGCGGCGGCGATTGCGGGAAAAGGTGTTAAAATCGCAACGTTTGCACCGGATTATTCTTTTGGCTGGGACGGGGTAAAGGCATTTAAGACAGCTGCAGAAAAGCTAGGCGCAGAAATTGTTTTAGAGGAATATGCAGATCCAGCAGCAACTGATTTTACGTCTAATTTGCAAAAAGTAATTGCTGCAAAACCAGATTATTTATTTGTCGTATGGGCTGGAGCAAACTCACCGTGGAATCAAATTGCAGATTTAAAAATTCAAGAAAAGGGCATTAAAATTTCAACGGGTGCACCAGATATTATTGCATTAAAACTTATGAATCCATTAATTGGTATGGAAGGGTTCTCTGTTTATTATCATACGTTACCACAAAATGATGTCAATAAATGGTTAGTGGAGGAACATCAAAAACGCTTCAATGAAATTCCGGATTTATTTACGCCAGGAGGCATGTCTGCAGCCATCTCTATTGTTGATGCGCTGAAAAAATCAAATGGCGATACAGATGCGGAAAAACTTATCGGCATTATGGAAGGAATGTCATTTGAAACACCAAAAGGAACGATGACTTTCCGAAAAGAAGATCATCAAGCATTACAGTCGATGTATTCGATCCGTTTAGAAAAACAAGATGGTGTAGATTATCCAGTACCAGTGCTAATTCGTGAGCTTAGCCCTGAAGAAACGGCACCTCCAATCTTGAATAAGTGAAATTACGAGACAGATATTTTCTGTCTCTCTTCACTCACTTTCAAATGAGAATGGGTGAAGAGAGATAGAAGTACTAGAAAGGAGAATACGATGGAACCTATTTTACGAACAGAAAACTTAACTATTCGTTTTGGCGGACACACAGCTGTCGACCAGGTGAATTTTAATATGCCGGAAAAGCATTTGAAATCAATTATTGGACCTAATGGAGCTGGAAAAACAACCTTCTTTAATTTGCTTAGTGGAGAATTAAAGCCGACTGCCGGGGATGTCTATTTTAAAGGACAGTCACTTGCGAAAAAATCAGCAATTGAAAGAACACGAATGGGTCTCGGGCGTTCTTTTCAAATTACGAATGTTTTCCCGAACTTGACAGTTTTAGAGAATGTCCGTTTAGCTGTGCAATCCAAGGAGAAAGTTCGTTACCAATTATTTCGCCATTACAAAAGCTATAAGGCGATTACCGAAAAAGCGGAGGAGCTATTAACACTTGTCTTGCTTGACAATAAAAGAGATGCCTTTACGACAATGTTGTCCCATGGGGAAAAGAGAAAGCTTGAGATTGCTATGCTGTTAGCACTTGATACGGAAATCCTTTTACTTGATGAACCAACGGCAGGCATGTCCTTAGAGGAGGTGCCAACGATTTTAGAAGTTATTCGCACCATTAAAAATCAAGGTGATAAAACCATTCTGCTTATTGAGCACAAAATGGAT
Organism: Lysinibacillus sp. NPDC056185; assembly: GCF_047737915.1. Lineage (NCBI taxonomy): Bacteria > Bacillati > Bacillota > Bacilli > Caryophanales > Bacillaceae > Lysinibacillus > Lysinibacillus sp. NPDC056185. The sequence goes on along the minus strand of NZ_JBLLLQ010000002.1, from coordinate 326,423 downwards.
ATGATTCTAGATTTGTCGGACTCGATTATGGTGCTATTTAACGGCCAGCTTCTTGCGGATGGAACTCCAGGGGACATCATGAAAAACGAAACCGTACAAAATGCATATTTAGGAGGTCTGTACGATGAACACCTTACTGAAATTAAATGATGTCCACACATATATCGGTCAATACCATATTTTGCAAGGAGTCAATTTTGAGGCCATGGAGGGGCAAGTAAGTGTACTGCTTGGTAGAAATGGAGCGGGTAAAACGACCACTTTAAAAACGATTATGGGGTTAACACCTGCCTCAAAGGGCGAGGTGGAATTTCGCTCACATTCTATTAAAAAAAGCCCTACCTATAAAGTTGCAAAATTAGGAATAGGTTATGTACCTGAAAACCAAGGGGTTTTTGCAGATTTAACCGTTGAGGAAAATATGAAAGTGGCCATGCGTAAAGAAGATACGGCTACTTTCGAGCGACAAAATTATGTGCTAGAGCTGTTTCCTGATCTGAAGAAATTTTGGAAGAAGGCTGGCGGACATCTTTCAGGTGGTCAAAAACAAATGCTGTCCATGGCAAGGGCATTTATCAATGATAGTAAGTTAATGTTGATTGATGAGCCATCTAAAGGACTGGCGCCCATAGTGGTAGAAAAAGTAATGGAGGCCATCGTTGAAATGAAAAAGCAAACGTCCATCATTCTTGTTGAGCAGAACTTTCTGATGGCGAGCCGAATTGGTGATACGTATACATTGATTGATGATGGCAGAACAGTTCACTCGGGTAACATGCAGGATCTTATCCATCATGAAGAATTAAAAAGAAAATATCTTGGAATCGGATAAAGGTGGTGTACTTTATTGGAGCTATTCGTCAATTTAGTCATTAATGGCCTGGCAACTGGCATGTTAATTTTTTTACTAGCGGCAGGTCTGACGTTGATTTTTGGACTAATGGATGTTTTGAACTTTGCTCATGGTGGTTTATTCGTTTGGGGGGCTTATGCTGGGATCTTTACGTATATGTTCACAGAGAGCTTTCTAATTGGCATTGTAGGTGCCGTCGTAACAGGGGCTTTATTAGGACTCATTACTGAAAAATTAATTATCACACCTGTGTATGGCAATCATATTCAGCAAATTTTAATAACATTAGGGCTGATGCTTGTGCTGCAGGAGTTGATTAAAGTTGTTTTTGGTCCAAATGGTGTTGCAGTGAAAACACCGAGCTACTTAGCAGGTAGCTGGGAAATTGGAGACGTTATTATCATTAAATATCGATTATTTATTATTGTAGTAGGTTTTATCATTTTTGGTATTTTTCAATACATGCTTAAGAAAACGAAGATTGGGCTTATCGTTCGGGCGGGTGTACAGGATAAAGAAATGGCACAGGCACTTGGCATTCATATAAAACGAGTATTTTTATATGTCTTTATGGTTGGTGCGGCATTAGCAGCACTTAGCGGCATGTTGATGGCTCCGTATTCAGGTGTCATCTATGCGGAAATGGGCATGGAGTATGCAATCTTAGGTTTTATCGTTGTTGTAATCGGAGGAATGGGTAGTTTTTCGGGCTCACTATTGGCAGCTATATTAGTCGGTTTAGCAGGTAGCTTTATGGCTTATTACGTGCCAGTGCTATCGCTTGCGGTCAATATGATTTTAATGGCCATTGTTTTAATTTTCCGTCCACAAGGTTTATTTACTATGAGAAAGGAGAGATCAACATGAAGATGAGGCTTTCAATGCAGCATGTATGCTTTTTCCTCGTGTTAGCTATTTTCGTGCTTCTCCCTTTCGTTAATGATTCAAGGACGCTCATCATTTTATTAACGCAAATTTTTATTTTCGGTATTTTAGCGATGAGTTATGACATTCTCCTTGGCTATACAGGTATTGTATCGTTCGGTCATGCGATGTTTTTTGGTTTAGGTGCCTACACAACGGCTGTCATGCTGAAGCAAATGGAGCCAACACTTTCAACATTTTTATTATCCATCTTAGTCGGCATGGTGCTAGCAGGGTGCATCAGCTTCTTAGTAGGATTACTGACACTTCGATTAAAAAGTCATTTCTTTGCGATGCTGACATTATCATTTTCGGGGCTATTTTTAGTAGTAGCAGAAAAATGGCGTTCTGTTACATACGGAAATGATGGTTTTACGTTTAGAGCACCCGAAATGTTTAGAGATCGAATGACGTTTTATTTCTTCGTGCTAGCATGCTTAGTCGTAATTTTTATTGTGCTATATCGTTTCGTTAACTCGCCAACTGGTCGAATATTAATTGCTGTTCGGGAAAATGAACAACGAACTAAATCATTAGGCTATAACACCTTGCACTATAAAGTAATTGCATCAATTGTGGCAGGTACCGTTGCTAGTTTAGCAGGCTCCTTATATGCTGTGTCACTACGATTTGTCAATACGAGTGTGATGACAATGGACATTACGCTAGATGCATTATTGATGACGATTATTGGTGGTGTTGGCACATTGGTAGGACCATTGCTGGGATCGGCTGTTATTGAATATGCACAACATGCACTTTCAGGGTTAGCTCGTGATTATCCAATATTTGAACGTTGGATTATCTTCTTTGGAATTCTTTATATTTTAGCTGTTATCTTTTTCCCAAAAGGAATTATTGGATCACTGCGCCTGATGTTTTGGAAATGGCGCTTAAAGCACAAGGAAAAAGGCCAAACATCGGTTGCCCCGTCGCAGGAAAAGGAGCGATTTGAATGACTGTAGGCATTGTAAGTACGGGAATCTATATTCCACAAACGAAAATGACATCTAAAGAAATTGCGAGGCTTTCCAATATTCCAGAGGATATTATTCGACAAAAAATGGGCATCTATGAAAAGCCTATTCCTGGTGAGCGCGATCATACGGTTCAAATGGGGATATGGGCAGCACAGGATGCAATACGCAAGGCTCATATCGACCCGAAGGACATTGATGTTGTGATTTATATGGGAGAGGAGCATAAGGAGTATCCCTTGTGGACTGCCTCTATAAAAATGCAGGAGGAGCTAGGGGCCGTAAATGCTTGGGCATTCGATGTGCAATTAAGATGTGGCACGACCATTATGGCGCTAAAACTAGCGAAAAGCTTAATGGCGTCGGATGATTCCATTCAGACTATCCTCCTAGCTGGTGGCTATCGAAATGTTGATTTTATCGATTATAGCAATCCTCGCACACGCTTTATGTACAATTTAGCAGCTGGTGGTGGCGCTATCCTTTTACAAAAAGACTATGACAAGAATCATTTATTAGAGGCAGATATTATGACGGATGGTTCGTTCTCAGAGGATGTAGTCGTGCCTGTTGGTGGTACAAAAAAACCTTTGACGCCTGATGATTTAGAAAATAATTTGTACCAGCTCGATGTGATCGATCCAATAGGGATGAGGGAGCGCTTAGAGCAAAAATCTTTAAGCAATTTTTTGAAGGTAATTCGAACATCCTTGGCGAAAAGTGGATTAACTGAGGGGGATATTAGTTATTTAGCGATGCTTCACATGAAAAAATCTGCTCATGACTATATTTTATCTGAACTAGGCTTACTGCAGGAGCAATCCATATACTTACGAGAGTATGGTCATATCGGACAGATTGACCAAATATTATCATTGCAGCTGGCGTTAGATGAAGGCCGTATCCACGATGGAGACATCGTCACACTTGTTAGTGCAGGGATTGGCTATGTATGGGGAGCTATTACGATTCGATGGGGATAAGGGGGAATTGCGATGTTAAAAACCGTTGAGCTATCAAATGGAGAAACGATTGCTTATCGAAAACGACAAGGAGGGGACCGTGTTTTATTACTGATTCATGGCAATATGACATCCTCCAAACATTGGGACGTTCTAATCGATGCGTTGGATGAAAAATATACAATTTATGCGATAGATTTACGAGGTTTTGGTGGTTCATCTTATCATAAACCAATTTCCGCGATTAAAGATTTTAGCGATGATGTGAAGCTTTTTGTGGACGCCATTCAATTAAAACACTTTGACATGATTGGCTGGTCTACGGGCGGAGCTGTATGTATGCAGTTTGTCGCTCAATATCCAAGCTATTGTCAGCAGCTTATTTTACTAGCCTCGGCATCTACGAGAGGCTATCCATTTTACACGGATTTAGGTACTGGCAAGCAAGCAGCCTTGAAGAGGGCATTTACCTATGAAGAAGTACTTGTCGATACATCTAAAACAAAATTAGTACAAGGCTTCTACGATTTGAAAAATGTGCAAGGCTTACAGTCGATCTGGAACGCACTTATATACACCCATAATCAACCTAGCCCGGAGCACTATCAGACATATGTGGAGGATATGCTGACACAAAGAAATCTCGCTGAAGTTTATCATGCATTAAATGTCTTCAATATAAGTGCTGTTGATCATGAGGTCACAAAAGGCAATCATGAGGTACAGCAGATTACCATTCCAGTTTTAGTGTTAAGAGGAGATCGTGATTACGTCATAACAGAATTAATGAATGACGAAACAATGCTCGATTTAGGTGCAAATGCACAATTCGTCAGCTTAAAAGACTGCGGTCACTCCCCATTAATTGATGATTTATCACAACTTATAACTGAAATTGAAGCATTTTTAGAAATTGGAGGTAAAAATTATGCGTTTAAACAATAAAGTTGCCATTATTACAGGAGCTGCAAACGGGATTGGCTATGCTGCTGCTGAACGATTTATTGAAGAAGGTGCATTCGTTGTCATTGCAGATTTTAATGAAGAGGCGGGTATTTCAGCTGCCCAGCAATTAGGGGATCAGGCATTATTTGTGCAAGTAAACGTTGCAGATAGAGAAAGCGTCAAGAAGCTAGTGGCAACGGTTATAGAGCATACGGGCCGAGTTGATATTTTAGTGAATAATGCAGGTATTACACGTGATGCAATGCTAACAAAAATGACGGAAGAGCAGTTTCACCAGGTGCTTGATGTGAATTTGACTGGCGTGTTTCATTGCACACAAGAGGTGATTCCACATATGATTGCTGCCGGTGGGGGCAAAATTATTAATACATCCTCTGTTAGCGGTGTCTATGGCAATGTTGGCCAAACAAATTACGCTGCCACAAAGGCGGCTATTGTAGGCATGACCAAATCATGGGCAAAGGAATTGGGGCGCAAATGTATCAACGTGAATGCGGTGGCACCTGGCTTTACAGAAACAGATATGGTGAAAAAAATGCCAGAAAATGTGCTTGCACAAATGCGCTCCATCGTGCCACTGCAAAGATTAGGAACACCTAGAGATATTGCTAATGCTTATTTATTTTTAGCATCTGATGAGGCTTCCTATGTCCACGGTCACACGCTTCATGTGGATGGAGCAATTATGATGTGATAAGGAGGCTTTCAAAATGTTTGTAGAGCAATCCTGGATTTTAAAACGTGCATCGTTAACACCTGAACGTTTAGCATTGGTGAACCTAGAAACTAAAGAACAGTGGACTTATCAGCAATTAACAGAGGAAATCAAAAAATGGAGTCATTTTTTTGAGCGCCAAAATTTGCAGGGAGGAAGTCGTGTAGCCGTATTTGCGAAAAATCATATTCAGCTTTTTGCTGTCTTATTCGCCTGCGGATTAAGAGGTCTTATCTACGTGCCATTGAATTGGCGTATGAGTAAAAAGGAATTGCATGATATTTTGACGGATGCTACGCCTTCTTTACTGCTTTACGATGAAGATATGAATTGCCCTTTGTCTTTTGAAAACATGCATTCTCTTCGTTTAACTAGTGAAGAAGCAGTTCTCAGCATTCGAGAACTAGACCTTAATGATCCGTGGTTAATGATTTATACAGGGGGCACAACTGGCAAGGCAAAGGGTGTTGTACTATCCTTTAATTCTGTGAATTGGAATGCTATAAATACAATTATTAGTTGGGGCTTGAGTGATAGTGATTGTACGTTAAATTATATGCCGTTGTTTCATACAGGAGGTTTGAATGCCTTATGTATACCGCTGCTAATGGCTGGCGGTACAGTTGTAATTGGTGATAAGTTTGAGGCAGAAAAAGCTCTTCAGGCGATTAATCAGTATAAGACAACGATTTCGCTTTTTGTGCCAACAATGTACCAAGCGATGATTGCGACGGATTACTTTAAGAACAGTAGTTTCCCTGCAGTGAAAGTTTTTTTATCAGGGGGCGCACCATGCCCGTATCCGATATATGACGCATTTTTTAAGAAGGGATTATTTTTTAAAGAGGGCTATGGTTTAACAGAAGCGGGGCCAAATAATTTTTATATTTCTAGGGAGACCGCCTATTTAAAAAAAGGTGCCGTGGGGAAGAGCATGCAATTCAATGAAGCGAAAATTATCAATAGTGCAGGAGAAAGCTGTGCGCCAAACGTTGTTGGAGAGCTAATGGTTAGAGGAAAGCATATGTTTCGCTTTTACTGGAATAATCAGCAGGAGACTGAAAAAATCATTCAAGATGGGTGGTTAAAAACCGGCGATTTAGCACTGATGGATGATGATGGTGACTTTTATATTGTCGGTCGTAGTAAAGAGATGATTATTTCTGGTGGAGAAAATGTTTATCCCCAGGAAGTAGAGCAATGTATTTTACGCCATCAGCTAGTGCAAGAGGTTGCGGTAATTGGAGTGGCGGATGATTATTGGGGAGAAATCGTGGCAGCAGTTATCGTTTGCCAGGATAAGCAAGATACTGTACTAGAAGAAATCAAAGAAATCTGTAGCAAGCATCTAGGTCGCTACAAAATTCCCAAAAAGATTATGTTCATCGATGAATTGCCAAAAACAAGTGTTGGAAAGATTGATAAAAAAGCATTGCAAATGTATGCGAAAGCCGCGAATTAACAAAGAACGCTTGGAGATCCAGGCGTTTTTTGGGGTTCTATAAATGAAATGTCTCCTTGAGGAAGGAATAATACCCCTGGAAATAAATGGATAGAAGAGGCTATTCAATTGGGCCAGATTGTTGAAAATCCCCTGTGTAATTATGATAAAATATTGCGAGTGAAATCAGATTTTTAACGATTTTCAGTATTAAAGAATATATTTCAGAAACGAAGAGAGGGCAGTACTATTATGGAAAACCTATCAAATGTAGAAAAATTGGAATCAATAAAATCTTTACAATCGACACTCAGAAAACTCGAAAGTGCCCTGTCACAGATGACCCAGAAAGGCGCAAATACTACCTTAGTAAAGAAACGACTCAAAGCTGTTTGCATTGGTTTAGCAATGTTAGAAAACGTTTGGAATCAAAGCCCTCATCATTATACCCAGGAAGATTTAGCAGAAGCGCGCAATGTTCTCGCTGGTTTATTACCATCAATTGAGAACATATATATGAAGTCAAAGGTTGGTAGTCCCCAAAGAACGCTTTTAGAAAGAAGAATTAAAGCGTTGGAACTAGCTGTTCAAGGGATTGATGAGCATTTAACTTCTTTCAGCAGGTGTCCGAACACCCGCTGAAAGAAGTTAAAGCCTCCGGCGAATGTCACGGAATCGGAAAGGAGTTCTTAGAGGATGTTAGCCTAAGATCATCGCATCCATGCGATAACGGCTAACTGACCTGCAACATGTTGTTGCTGCTGCCGCTTCGTTAGCACTGCGCTTTCGCACAAAAAACATCTGCAGGCCTAAGCACAAAGCCGATTCCGGACGCAGTTATGCCGAGGCATAATTGATTAAATAACTTATCTAACTAAATAGAGTATCGGGAGCTTTAGTAAGAAATCATAGTAATCCTTTTGAAGAACATATACTGCCGCTTTGCTTTCGCGCAAAAAAAATTTGTTGCCCCGATCCCCCCAGGAAAGCACCCAGTCGGAACGGAAATCAACCCTACGTTGTGAATTTACTGTCTTCCCACTGCTCACTAACAACCTTTACTATTTTTAATATAAATGAGCTGTTAGTGAGCAGTGGCTATGCAAAAATAATATCTAGGGGAAAAGAACGATTTCCATCTTTAATAAGCGCATACAATAATTGACAAACGAATAATAGTTAAGTAAACTGAACTTAACTAAAGATGAATTGGGGCTGATAAATCTGTGCACGATTATTTAACAATGATAGACAAAATCAATCAAAAGTTTGAGCAGTTCAAGTTGTTAGTTTTACAAGAAACCAAGGAGGTTGAGGAATTAGAGAACTTTCACTTAACCCCTCAACAAGAAATTATAATGTTTTATATCATTCGCAATGAGCCCGTAATTGCGAATGATATTGCAAATCATTTTGGTATTTCAAAAAGTGCGGTTAGCCAAGTAATTTCAAAGTTAGAAGAAATGAAAATGATCTATCGTCAAGAGAATCCAATAAACCGTAGAGAGACCTTTATTTATCTGGGGGATAGAGGTCAAGAGTTTCATCAGCTTCTAAATAAAATTGACGCCATTCTTGTGGAAAAATATTATTCGAAAGTTAGCTTAACAGAGTTGAAAAATGTTCTTGATACATTAAATAGGATTGTCGGAACTAATTAAAACAAAGGGAGTTAAGATAATGGAGAAAAATTTGAAACAACTAACCAATCGTATACATTATTTACCGCATGATTCTGAAACAGATCGACCAATACTGTCCGCCATATGCGGGAATCACCAAACATTAATTGTAGATGCAGGAAATTCTAATAAACATGCTAAGTTATTTCTTGGTGAACTAGATCAATATCAAATTAATAATTTTCATTCTGTAGTATTAACACATTGGCATTGGGATCATAGCTTTGGAACAAATCAGATGAATCTAGTAACCATAGCACATGAAAATACAAAAATGCATCTTGAAAAAATGATGAACTATGATTGGTCAGATGAAGCTTTAGATAATCGTGTCGAAAAAGGCCTAGAGAATCAGTTTTGCTCCGACATGATAAAGAAAGAATATGGAGAAGACAGAAATATTACCATCACTTTACCTAATATTACTTTTAAAGATAAATATGAGATTGAATTAGGTGGTATTCGGTGTATAGTCAAACATGTAGGTGGAGATCACTCTGATGACTCATCACTTATTTTTGTAGAGGAAGAAAAAGTACTTTTCTTAGGGGATTGCTTGTATCCAAGTATTTACACACAACAACCACAATATAAAATTGAAAATGTTAGACATCTCTTAGAAATCATTGAAATGTTCGATGCCGAAATTTATGTACTTTCGCATGAACCCCCATTATCTAAAGAGGATTTTATGGGGTATATCATGTTGTTGAAGTTGATTTTGTGACTTAACAGAAAAACATCAAAGAAACCACTCGAATTTGGTTAATGAACTATCTACTCAACTAAATCGTAAATTAAGTCAGTTAGAAGAAGAAATCGTATATTGTTTTATTAACGGATTATCAGTTGATTAAAATAAAGTTGTAAGCGGTATGTAGTTCCATTATAGAACCGAAAAAAAAACGCTTGGAGATCCAGGCGTTTTTCAATCCTATAAATGAAATGCTTCCTTAATGCTCAAAGCAACTTCTTTGGCACTCAAGTTTGTGTTGTTGATCTTGAGATAATTTGCATAATTTAATTCGCCCTCTAAGGAGTTTAATCTGTATTTTTCCATCGAGCTTTTCAAATCTTTTTCAGACCATTCGATATCTCTTTTCGAAGGTTTATGCTCAAGTCGATTACCACTTTTATTTCGTTCCAATCTTTCTACTACATCAGCTTCAAGTTCTACAAAATAAACAGTACCTCCTCTAGATTCAAAAAGCTTTGCAAGGTCGTCGACATAATCCCAATCCTCCTGCATATCAAAAGCCCAGACATAAGTAAAAATTAAACCATACAAATTACTTTTCGATACCTCTTCAAATATTTCCTGACGAAACAAATTAACTAATCTTTTTCCTTCAGTCGTACCATAACTAAAAAAATGACTAACTAAATCGATCGTCATATGGTTATGAAAAAGCTTTAAATCCGTTATTTTAGCTAATTCCTGTCCAACAGTCATTTTCCCAACTGCTTGAGGACCAAATATTAAAACAAGTTTCATAATCTCTCTCCTCTCCAATCAACTTATCCATATAATATCTTTTTATGTTTATTTGGATATAAAAACCATATATAGATATATTAACATAAATTTCAAGATCCTCTTTGGGAATGTCGAAAGCTTCGGGCGTGTTGATGAGGAAAGTATAATCCTAACTTTCGTCGTAGAGAAAAACTTATCGGAAGGCGAAACTATGAACGGAGAGTATTTTTTCTGTGCGAAAGATGGAGCGACAGAAACATGTTTTAATAAATTGTTATTCAACAAATATTAGAGAATTATTGTCTTTCCTATTGCCACTGCTCACTAACAGCTCATTTATATTAAAATTGTTAATTTATTGATAATGTATTGAAACTATTTACAGAATAATGTTTAATAAAAATGGATTACATTTTATACATAATATTCCTGTTAAATATGAGAAAGGAGAGAAAAATTATTTGCGCACTTTTAAAATTAGTACCAAATTTAATTTGCTATTAGTGGGAGTTATCCTGTTTTTAAGCATTATGATTGGATTTGTATCCCATATACAAGTGAAGCAAATTATGCTTAATAATTTTGAGCAGAGTGTAAGCCATATTTCAAAGGTCGGCTATGCGCTTCTAGAAGAACGATTTAAGGGAGATTGGACTATTAAAGATGGGGAACTTTACAAAGGGGATTCAAAAATAGTTGATCAGGAAGCATTTGTTGATGAGGTTGGAGAAAGCATCGATGGTGGTGTAACCATTTTCCAAGGCTCAAAAGGACTTATTACTAATCTAAAGCTAAATGGCGAACGTTTAGTTGGCAAAGATGCTGATCCAAAAGTCGTTGAAAATGTAATGACTAAAGGGGAAACCTTTATTGGTGAGGCAGATGTAGTAGGAACGAAATACTTAACACTCTATGCACCTATTAAAGATGCAAATGGAGACATCATTGGGATGTGGTTTGTCGGTGAAACGATCGATGAAGTGAATGCTATTATTTTTGCATTTATCGGCAAGCTTCTCATTGTATTGTTCATCGGAGCTGTCATTGCTGTATTGGGTAGCTTCCTCTTTACAAGAGCATTTGTGAAGCCGCTTCGTGAAATGAATGCTCAACTTCGAGATATTGCGGATGGAGAGGGAGATTTAACAAAACAGCTACAAATTAATTCCAAAGATGAAGCAGGTGAGCTTGCGCAATCGTTTAATAAAATGCTGACAAGCTTAAAGGTAGTCATGCAACAAATAGCACAATCCTCTAAACAAGTTGATGTATCGTCTGATGGCTTAACATCTAAGTCACAGCAAACCGCTGACATGACGAGACAGCTAACTTCAACACTACAAGATTTAGCCGATGGTTCAAGAACAACATTACATAGCACTAGTGATAGCTTAACGGCCATGCAGGAAATGGCGATTGGCATCCAACAAGTTGCTGAAACCGCTTCAACGGTTTCAGATGCTGCTGATTTAATGAGTGATGAGGCTGCTCAAGGAAATGACTCTTTGAATCGTGTATTGAATCAAATGACAATTATTAATGAATCATCTGACCATGTAGAGGCGCAGGTCCGAATATTAGGTGATCAGTCACAGCAAATTGGCAATATCGTTGATGTGATTACAAGCATCGCCGATCAAACGAATTTGCTTGCCTTGAATGCTGCCATTGAAGCGGCTCGTGCTGGTGAGCAAGGCAAAGGCTTTGCTGTCGTTGCAGATGAGGTTCGTAAATTAGCAGAACAATCAAAGGAATCTGCTGACCAAATAGCATCACTTATTCATTCAATTCAAAATGATACGGCCAATGTTATTACGGCTATTTCTAGTAATTCGAAAGAAGCTGCCGCAGGTATGGATGTTGTCGATGATACAAAGCTAGCCTTCCATAAAATCATGCAGTCGATTAAGGGGGTTAGTACACAGTTGCATGACATCTCTGCTGTGACGGAGCAAATGTCCGCAAGTGTTGAAGAAGTTACTACCTCAACAGAAGCAATGGCACGCATTGCGAGCAAGGCAACTGAAAGCACCGACCACGTTACGTTAACAGCGGAGGAGCAATTAGCTTTCATAGATAATATGGCTTCTTCTGCCAAAGAGATGGCACAACAGGCAGACGAGCTTCAAAGCTTACTAAAGAAATTCCAATATTAGTTGAAAAACGCTTGGGTCCTAACGGGTTTACCTTGGGGACGAACAAGTACCTAAAAAGAAAAAAATTAATCTAGCAAATACACTAAACGAACACTCCTAAAAAAGGAGTGTTTTTTAGTTGTGTGGGATTTTATGTTAAAGTTGGATGCAAGGAATATAAAATGAGGAGGAAGCTGAGATGCAGAGCACATATAAGAAATTTATTTCTACACAAAGGTTCCCATAATACGAACATATCAGTAAAATAGAGTAGGTTAGGGGGACTATATTTTGAAAGATCAACGCTTTAAAATTGCGCATCGAGAGGCGCTTATCGGTATCGGGCTTGTTATCGTCAACTTTGCGATTTGGTTTGGCTTTGCCTATGGACTAGGCTCTGGTGATCCAACAAGCTATACGTATGTATTCGGTTTCCCTGCATGGTTTTTCTATAGCTGTATTGCAGGGACATGCTTTATGATTATTTTAATCTGGGTCGTCATGAAACTCTTTTTCAAAGAGGTACCATTTGACGATGAGGAGGTGGATCAATAATGCACTGGCAAGTTATTTTTCCACTGTTATTATTTTTAGTCATCATCTTTGGTATTGGGATATGGTCAAATAAGCATATACGCTCTTCCGATTCATTTTTACAGGAATACTTCCTTGGTGGTCGTGAAATGGGAGGCTTCATCCTTGCGATGACAATGATTGCTACGTACGGTAGTGCAAGTAGCTTTATTGGTGGTCCAGGCGTTGCTTACACGAAAGGGCTTGGCTGGGTATTACTGGCGATGGCGCAGCTTCCTGCAGGTTATTTTGTTTTAATGATTTTAGGGAAGAAATTTGCTATTATCGCAAGACGTTATCAAGCCATCACGTTAATAGACTTTTTACGAGAACGCTATAAGAGTCATGCCATTGTCATCCTATCAGCCATTAGCATCATCATCTTTTTATTTTCTGCAATGATGGCACAATGGGTAGGTGGTGCTCGATTAATTGAATCATTAACTGGCTTAAACTACACAACTGCACTCTTTATTTTTGCGATTTCCGTATTGGTTTATGTTATTATTGGGGGCTTCCGTGCGGTTGCATTGACGGATACTGTGCAAGGCTCGATTATGGTCATTGGAACGATTATTTTATTAATTGGGACAATCATCGCTGGTGGAGGAATCGATAATATTATGACCTCACTTGTCGCTGAGAATCCGAATCTTGTGTCTCCATTTGGAGCAGAAGGTGAATTAACGCCATTATACGTTTCTACATTTTGGATTTTGATAGGTGTCGGAGTTGTGGGGCTTCCACAAATCGCAGTTCGTGCTATGAGCTATAAAGATTCTAAAAGTATGCATTTAGCCATTATCATTGGCACTATTGCCATTGGGACAATTATGTTTGGGATGCATCTAATTGGTGTTTTAGCACGTCCAGTAATACCAGGTATTGAGATTGGTGATAAAGTAATGCCGCTGCTGACGTTAAAGGTTTTGCCGCCATTTTTAGCTGGCATTGTTTTAGCAGCACCCATGGCAGCAACGATGTCTACAGTCAACGCGCTACTTATGCTTGTAAGCTCTACAGTAGTGAAAGATATTTACTTAAATTATATAAAACCAACAGCGAATGATACGGAAATTAAGCGTGCGAGTTTTATTGTTACAGCAGTGATTGGTTTAGCCGTCGTCGTTTTTGCACTTAATCCACCAGATTTATTAGTTTGGCTTAATTTATTTGCTTTTGGCGGACTTGAGGCAGTCTTTATTTGGACCGTCGTACTAGGACTATATTGGAAAAAGGCCAATAAGTATGGTGCGATTGCGTCAATGATTTCGGGTATGATCCTTTATATTATCATTGATCGTTTTTATCCTTCTGTCTTTGGCATGCATACTGTGACAATTCCAATAGTCGCTTCATTATTGATATTTGTTATTGTTAGTTTATTAACAAGTCATAAATTTAAAGATGAACAGTTGTTTATTTAAATTAGAGAACGCCGTAGAGTGAATGTCTACGGCGTTTTATACTGTAGAAAATAAGCAAAACGCATAGAATGTTCGAAATGATGGATAGACTGTCAAAAATTTTGGATAGAACGTTCAAAATCGTGGATAGAATCTCTGGATTGATGGATAGAACGTTCAAAGTCGTGGATAGAAAGTTCAAAGTGACGGAAAGACCCTCCAGAGTGACGGATGGAACCTCCGAGGTGGCGGATAAAACCACTGAAATGACGGAAAGAACTTGAAGTGACGGATAGACCCCCGGAGCGACGGAAAGAATCATTGAAGTGACGGATGAAACTTCCGAAGTGACGGATAAAACCACTGAAACGACGGAAAGAACCTGAAGTGACGGAAAGACCACCCGGAGCGACGGAAAGAATCACTGAAGCGACGGATGGAACCTCCGAGGTGGCGGATAAAACCACTGAAACGACGGAAAGAACTTGAAGTGACGGAAAGACCCCCCGGAGCGACGGAAAGAATCATTGAAGTGACGGATGAAACCTCAGAAGCGACGGAAAGAACCCCTGAAACGACGGAAAGAACTTGAAGTGACGGAAAGACCCCCCGGAGCGACGGAAAGAATCACTGAAGTGACGGATGGAACCTCCGGAGTGACGGATAAAACCACTGAAATGACGGAAAGAACTTGAAGTGACGGAAAGACCACCCGGAGTGACGGAAAGAATCATTGAAGCGACGGAAAGAACCATTGAAACGACGGAAAGAACCCCTGAAACGACGGAAAGAACTTGAAGTGACGGAAAGACCCCCCGGAGCGACGGAAAGAATCACTGAAGCGACGGAAAGAACCTCCGAAGCGAAGGAAGGATCCTCCAAATAATGGTTAGAATCACAAAGTCGTGGATAGAACCTTCGAAATCGTGGATAGAGCGTCTAAAATCGTGGATAGAATCCCTGGATTGATGGATAGAAAGTTCAAAGTGGCGGATAGACCCCTGAAGCGACGGATGAAACTTCCGAAATGGCGGAAAGAACCACTGAAGCGAGGGAAGGATCCTCCAAATAATGGCTAGAATCACAAAGTCGTGGATAGAGCGTCCAGAATCGTGGATAGAATCCCTGGATTGATGGATAGAAAGTTCAAAGTGACGGATAGACCCCCGGAACGACGGAAAGACCACCCGGAGCGACGGAAAAAATCACTGAAGCGACGGAAAGAACCTCCAAAGTGGCGGATAAAACCACTGAAACGACGGATAGCCTCTCCGATATGAAGGGTGGAATGCCCATAGAAAGCTAAAACGCCGTAGAGCTAGATATCTACGGCGTTTTTTATGTAATCATAAGCATTTTTAGTTAACAAAGTAATCGTTACGATAATAAATAATACGCGAACAAAGCCGCTACCTTTTTTAATCGCCATACGTGAGCCTACAAGTGCACCGGCAATTTGAGCTATGCCCATTAGTAAACCATAGACATAATGAATCTGACCTAAGTAAGCGAACATTAAAAGACCCGCAAAATTACTTGCTAAGTTTAAAAATTTGGCATTTCCTGCTGCCTTTAAGAAATCGAAGCCGACTAATAAAAAGCTAAAAATTAAAAATGAGCCAGTTCCTGGACCAAGAAACCCATCATAAAAACCAATGGTAAATAACAACAGCATGAATAAAACTAAGTGTGTAAACTTTAAATTTTTGACTGCAGCTACTGAACCCCAATCTTTTTTAAAGATTGTATAGACTGCAACAGCAGCAAGCATTATGAGCATGAGTGGTTTTAGTAATTCAGGATTGATTAAATGAACAGTCCAAGCCCCAAAAAGTGATCCTATAAAGGCTAGGGGAAAGTATTTGATAACTGACCGAATTTCTAGCTGACCAGAACGATAAAAAGAAATGGTTGATGTCAAAGAACCCATAGTGCCGGCAAGTTTATTGGTTGCTACGGCTGCTGCTGGATTTAAACCAGCAAACATAAGGGCAGGTAAAGCAATTAAGCCTCCACCTCCAACGACCGCATCCACAAAGGCGGCTAAAAATCCAAAAGATATTAATAATATGACTACATTTACATCTAATTCAAATAGCATGTGTGCACCTCTCAATAGTTACTACTGAAATAGTAACTAAATTTCGCGAGGCTGTAAAGACTAATTTTTTCGTTGGCTTATCTTCATAGGCTTATCTTATAATAGAGGTAATGGAGGGATTCGATGGAATTATTAATCGCCCAATTAAAAGAATTGGGATTCACAGAATATGAAGCAAAGGCCTACACTGCACTTGTCCAAAATAGTCATGTTAGTGCCTATCAAGTAAGTAAAAACTCCGGTATCCCTCGTGCGAGAATATACGACATACTTGATGTACTTGTTGAAAAAGGGTTAGTACTGAAAGAAGAAACGGCAGGTCAAATGACATACTCTTCCATTCCAGTCGCTGTGTTTTTACAACAAATTCAGCAACGTTGGCAGTCGAATTTTACATCGATTAGTGATCAATTAGAAAAATTAGAGGTAAAAGAGCAGGAAGCGGAGCATAAGGTTGTCACGTTAAAAGGCAAAGAGGCAATCGTTAATTATTGTCAGTCTTTATTAAAAAAGGCGGAGAAAAAAGTCATATTATCAATGTGGGAAGATATGTATGAAGAATTGCGGGAAGATATACATGAGGTAGCGAAGCATATCCCTGTTCATGGAATTACCTTGTATGTGGAGGACCATTTAGCTTCCGTTGACCAACACCGTATCACTCGCTATACGAGGAATGCGTCTACACCTCATTGGTTTATTTTATCGGTAGATGGCAAGCAAATGATTTATGGTCACTCTCCGTCAAATCAGGAAACGGCTTTTATTACCAATGATCCTGTTCATATCTATTTATTAGAGGATTATATATGGCATGACGTGCTTATTAATCGCCTTTTAAAGCGTGATGATACGGAGCTTGAGGAATGGATTACTAAAGAACGTAAAGCATTTTTCTTAGAATGAAAGTATTGAAAAAGAATCTGCAAGCCGTCATGTACATTACAGAAGGCGAGCAGATTCTTTTTTTCGTTAAATATTAATAAAATACTTTATCAACATTGTATTTAGAGCGGAATGAATTGATCGCGTATGTTTCGTAAATTTCACGTTCCATTGGATCTTCCACTTCATACACTTCAATTTTGAAAATTTCATTACGGTGATTTTTCATCGGTGACACATTGTCCTCGAAATGCTTTTTAATACGTTGACGAATTTTACGTGCTTTACCGACAAATAATAGTTCGTTCTCTTCATTGTAGAATAAGAAAATACCACCGTTTTCACGTGTGATTTTATGGAAATCAATAAAACCATGGTACGGTGTGATTGGTACATCACCTGGCTTTAAATCTTGTTCGCGTTGGCGAATTACTAAATCTGGTTTTGGAAATTCAATTTTAATCAAAGTATTCACGTTCCTCTCTGTTACTAAAGGTATATGTTAACATAAGTACAGCATGTTTACCATCAAATAATGAATGTAAACATTCAAGATTAGTGTTAAACAAATTACATAATGACATGCATAGTTAATAACAAAATATTCTATGTATTATTGATATTCTTAATTGTTCATGTTACAATTCTTTTTAATTAAATAATCTCATCATGAGAAATTGAGGGATTGTTTTAGAAACCCAGTCGTACCAAGGGTTTGAAGTACATGATAAGATGTTGAGTAGATTAAAGTTTATTTGTTATTAATAATACACTTCTTATTGTCTATTAATTTAGATGAGGAGAGGTGTATTTTTTTATGCTGTTAAAGTTTGCTTATGATGATTTTATTGCAGACAGAAAATTCAACAATACGACTCAAGCAAATATCAATAGTTACAAATACATGATTAAGCCGTTCATCGACAAATATAATTGATAGGATTATCTAAAAAAGGAATATATGTTTAATTTTGAAACTTATTCCTGAATTTTACGTATAACAATTAGAGGGGGGATATAACTTGGCTAATAAACAAAAAAATCCAATTCCATTTTTGAAAAAGACTTGGGTGTCTTCTATTGGTGTATTTTTATTGTCACAGATAATCTTTATTACGTGTGAAGCAACAGGATGGATACCTAATTATAGAGATATTGGCGGAACGTTTATTGGAAGAATTACGGAATCTTCAATTTTCAAAGAGTGGTTTACTTTTTATGAAACACCAAATTTCAATTTACTTACTATCTTTTTTGGCATCTTTCTTGTGTTTGGAATAATAGAGGCGATAAAAAGTGTTTTTTCACCAAGGTCTACATAAGTAAAGACTATAGCAAAAGTATCACTAGGGTGTAAAGATAAATAACTAAACTATAATTTCCCTAAAAACATAATGACATGCATGATTAATAACAAAATATTCTATGTATTATTGATATTCTTAATTGTTCATGTTACAATTCTTTTTAATTAAATAATCTTATCATGAGAAGTTGAGGGATTTGGCCCGATGACGCTTCAGCAACCTCTAACGAAAGTTAGAAAGGTGCTAATTCCAGCAAAGGATTTGTCCTTTGAGAGATAAGAGTGAACGTGGAAAAATCCTTCTCATTCTATCTCAACTGGAATGAGGGGGATTTTTTAATTTCATCGAAAAAGAAGACTTAATGAGCTTTGAACAGGGCCTGTGCATGGAGACTAAGGCCCAATTGATCTTAACTAGAGAGGGGAATGCAAGATGCCAATTAATATTCCAAAAAACTTACCAGCTGGAGAACATTTACGTGAGGAAAAAATATTCGTTATGGAAGAGGACAGAGCGAAAACTCAACAAATTCGTCCATTAAATATCTTAATTTTTAATTTAATGCCGGAAAAAGAAAAAACAGAACTGCAATTACTTCGTTTATTGGGGAATACACCATTACAAGTGAATATTACATTTTTAAATACAGCTACGCATGAATCAAAAAATGTTAGTAAATCACATTTACAGTTATTTTACACGACTTTCAATCAAATTCGTCATCGCCGCTATGATGGCATGATTATTACGGGTGCACCAGTAGAGAAAATGGAATTTGAAGAAGTGAACTACTGGCAGGAAATTTCTGAAATTATGGATTGGTCCAAGACAAACGTAACATCGGTTTTACATATATGTTGGGGTGCACAGGCAGCGTTATACCATCATTACGGTATTGGTAAAATTGGGCTGCCTGCTAAATGCTCAGGTGTATATTCGCATGTTATTACGGATTTAACAGTGGACTTAGTACGTGGCTTTAGTGATTCATTTACTGCACCACATTCACGTTATACATCCGTATCAATTGATGAAGTACTTAGCCATCCCGATTTACGATTACTATCTTATTCTGAAGATGCTGGTGTTTTCATTGTGCAATCTAAGGATAATAAAAACATTATGATTACTGGTCATCTTGAATATGATGCAACAACTTTAGCTGATGAGTATAGTCGTGATGTTGCGAAAGGATTAGATATTGATGTACCAGTAAATTATTTCCCACATGATAATCCTGCAAATGAACCGATTAATACTTGGCGCGCCCATACACATTTATTATTCTCGAATTGGTTGAACTACTATGTTTACCAAGAAACACCATACGAATGGGATTTTGTCGATCAGATTGAATATCATATTTAAAACCGCTCAATTACAATAAAGAAAAATGATGACTTTGATATTTCAGGGTCATCATTTTTTCACGCCATTATGCTGTTAATTTTCTGATGAATTTTTATTTCTATCACTGCTTGGAGTATTGCCGGTATCGCTATCATTCTGTGTAGTATTGTTGCTACTATCACTCTGCGAAGGATTTTCGCTGTTACTTGCACTTTGAGTAGAATTATCGTTATTACTACTACTTTCATTTTGAGTAGTATTACCGGCATTGCTACTACTTTCATTTTGAGCACAATTATCAGTATTACTATTACTTTTTTGTGTAGCATTTCCGCCATTGTTACTTGCACTTTGAGTAGAATTATCGTTATTATTACTACATTCATTTTGAGTAGTATTACCGGCATTGCTACTACTATCACTTTGAGTAGAATTATCGTTATTACTAATACTTGTACTTTGAGTAGCATTTCCGTCATTGTTGCTACTTTCGTTTTGAGTAGAATTATCGTTATTACTACTACTTTCATTTTGAGTAGTATTTCCGGCATTATTGCTACTTTCACTTTGTGTAGCATTTCCACCATTACTGCTACTTCCACTTTGAGAAGAATTCCCGCCATTGTTGCTACTATTACCCTGAGTAGAGTTTTCGTCATTACTATTACTTTCACTCTGTAAAGAGTTTCCGCCATTGTTGCTACTATCATTTTGAGTAGAATTACCGTTATTACTACTACTATCACCTTGAGTAGAATTACCGTTATTACTACTACTTTCACCTTGAGTAGCATTTCCAGCATTGCTACTGCTATCACTCTGTGAAGAATTATCGTTATTAGTATTACCTGCACCTTGAGTAGCATTACCGTTATTACTACCATTTTCATTCTGTGTACTACAATTACTTTTTGTATTATTACCGTTGATTTTGCGAATCTTCGCGACAAGTAGTAAAACTAATGGTAATAAGATAGCGAAAATAAAGGAAAAAATAGGCCAGGTTTCTTTATTGTAAATTTCTGAATGAATGATACTAGGATGAACAATTTGTGAAAGTCCAAGGATAATCATTCCGAATGGAAAAATGAGCGGTCGATGATTGTTAATTTTACATATTTGTGCGATGCCGATGACCCCAGCGTAAAAAAACATAAAAGTTTTAATATAAATTGATATTATCCACATTGCTGCCATAATAACTTCAATACGCTGCAAAAAATTCCCGATTGAAATTCTTTGGGCTAATGAATAGCTAGGAAATGTCCTAGAAGCAGTATTTGTTGGACCTAGGACAAGGATAGCCAGTGTGATGATAGCAATTAAGACAATCCCTCCAAGAATTGTGCCAATGTAAAAACCTTTTTGGGCTGATTCATGGACGTTAACAGAAGAAGGAAAAATCATTAACAATATGACAAGTGGCAATGAAAAAATACTCATTAATCGAATAATACTAAAGAATAATGATTTTGCTGGTACTTCCATTATTGGCTGTAGATTTTCCATATGGACGGATGGTGAAATACAAACTACAAAAAAAATAAAAATTAAAATAAACATTGCGAATAGTATTTCTGCAGAACGGGCAAAAACTTCAATTCCTAGAAATGCTGCATAAATAATGATAATACTGAACAGAAAAGCAAAGGCCATCATAGGTGTTTCTGGCATAATTTCTGTTTTCATGAAAATGCCAATGAAATATAATAATTCACCAGCAGAAAGAAAGGATAGAATAATAAAGCCAATCGAAGTTATTTTTCCGAAAAAACGACCTAATATCTTTTCATTAGCCTCTACAAATGTAAGGGTAGGTGTCCGTTTTCCTACAGTAACGAAAAGCTTTATTAAGAGTAAACTTAAAACGACACTAATAATCGCTGCAATCCAGGCATCTTGTTTCGCTTCACTTGTTACACTAGCAGGGCTAATTAAAATAGCTGTCCCAATTGAAGAGAGAAGGGTAATGATCATAAATTGTCTTGAGCTAATTATTTCTTTTTCCATATGAACGCTACCCCTTTTCTCTTAACATAAAGTTCCTTATTATTTTATCAAGGAGACAATTAAATCTTTAATTGGTGAAATGGGCTTGGAATTTTGATCCTTAATGGACCTCAATATTTAATGCAGCGACGATCAATAAAAAAATCGAAAAAATAACAATTGTTTTTGTTTCTTTATTTTTAAAAATTTTGGAATCATTCGTTTGATTCCTTTTTTTGCTATGCTGTTAACTTTCTGGAGAATCTTTATTTTTATCACTGTTTGGAGTATTCCCGGTATCGCTATCATTCTGTGTAGTATTGCTTGAAGCGTTATCACTTTTGCTCGGTGAAGGATTTTCACTATTGCTGCTACTATCTCTTTG
>NZ_JBLLLQ010000002.1:74313-304197 GCF_047737915.1 Lysinibacillus sp. NPDC056185 | reverse complement strand
TGAGTAGAATTAACGTTATTACTGCTACTTTCATTTTGAGTAGAATTAACGTTATTACTGCTACTTTCATTTTGAGTAGAATTAACGTTATTACTGCTACTTTCATTTTGAGTAGAATTAACGTTATTACTACTACTTTCACCTTGTGTAGCATTTTCGCCATTGCTAGTACTATTACTCTGTGAAGAAGTATCGTTATTATTGCTACCTGCACCTTGTGTATCATTTCCGCCATTGCTAGTACTATTATTCTGTGAAGAAGTATCGTTATTATTGCTACTTTCACCTTGTGTATCATTTCCGCCATTGCTAGTACTATTACTCTGTGAAGAAGTATCGTTATTATTACTACTTGCACCTTGTGTATCATTTCCGCCATTGCTAGTACTATTACTCTGTGAAGAAGTATCGTTATTATTGCTACTTGCACCTTGTGTATCATTTCCGTTATTACTACCACTTTCATTCTGTGTACTACAATTACTTTTCGTATTATTTCCTTGATTACCGTTAATTTTGCGAATCTTCGCGACAATTAATAAAACTAATGGTAAAAAAACCATGAAAACGAAGGAAAATATAGGCCATGTGTCTCTATTGTAAATATCTGAATGAATGATATTAGGATGAACAATTTGTGAAAGTCCAAGGATAATCATTCCGAATGGAAAAATGAGCGGTCGATGATTGTTAATTTTACATATTTGTGCGATGCCGACGACCGCAGCGTAAAAGTACATAAAAGTTCTAATATAAATTGAAATAATCCACATGGTTGCCATAATAACTTCAATACGCTGCAAAAAATTCCCGATTGAAATTCTTTGAGCTAATGAATAGCTTGGAAATGTCCTAGCTGCTGTATTTGCCGGACCTAGGACAAGGATAGACAGTGTAATGATAGTAACTAAGACAATCCCTCCAATAATTGAACCAATGTAAAAGCCTTTTTGTGCAGATTTTTGGACGTTAACTGCAGAAGGGAAAATCATTAATAATATGACAAGTGGGAATGAAAAAAGACTTATAAATCGAATCATACTAAAGAATATTGATTTTTTTGGCGTTTCCAATATTGGCTGCAAATTTTCAATCTTGATGGATGGTGAAATACAAATTACAAAGAAAATAAAAATTAAAATAAATACAGGAAATAGTATTTCTGCAGAACGGGCAAAAACTTCAATTCCGAGAAATGCAGCATAAATAATGATAATACTGAACAGAAATGCAAAGGCCATCGTAGGTGTTTCTGGCATGATTTCCGTTTTCATGAAAATTCCAATGAAATATAATAATTCACCTGCAGAAAGAAGGGCTATAAGAATAAAGCCAATCGAAGTTAATTTTCCGAAAAAACGACCTAGTATCTTTTCATTAGCCTCTATAAATGTAAGGGTAGGTGTCCGTTTTCCTAGAGTAACGAAAAGCTTTATTAAGGGTAAACTTAAAACGACACCAATGATAGCTGCAATCCATGCATCTTGCTTTGCTTCGATTGTTACACTAGCAGGGAGAATTAAAATGGCTGTCCCAATTGAAAAGAGAAGGGTAATGATCATAAATTGTCTTGAACTAATTATTTCTTTTTCCATATGAACGAAACCCCTTTCTCTTAACATAAAGTTCCCTCTTATTTTATCAGGGAGACGATTAACTCTTTAATAGGTGAAAAAATAAAGGTAATCAAATCAAGTGGACTTGGAATTTTGATTCTTAATGAGACCCCAATATTTAATGCAGCGCCGATCAATAAAAAAATCGAAAAAATAACAATCGTTTTCGTTTCTTTATTTTTTTTTAATTTTGGAATGAAGGCAAAGGCAATAACAGCAGAAATTATTAGTATGAATATCGTCATAATCATGGCTTATTCTCCCTTCGTCTTATTCACTAATGAGTTTTCCATCGTTCCTAATCCTTGTGTGTTGACATGTACTTTAACTTTGACTGGTAACTCTTGAAATATCGTTAGCCAGTCTTTTTTGATTTTTTTCCACTCTTTAGGATTTGTGCGATGAAGTTCTTCACCAAAACCAAAAATATCGACCTGGTAATTTTGTTGAACTGAACGAATTGTTTCTTCGATTCGTTTTTTAATAAGTTCTTCTGTTTTTTTATTTATTAAGTGAATCGATTTTTCTTTCGTAAGGTCTATATTACATAGAACTTCTCCGACATTTTGGTTAACATCTATAACAACATCGATTTTGGGAGCTCCATTTTCAAATTTACCTTTTACTTTCGTCTTTGAGTGAGTAATCTCTGTTGCTAACGTACCACCCTTAGGGCAAGCAAGAATTTCAATTGTACTGTCTATTTTGTCCTTTAAAAAACCTAGGCTTCTACTCTCATCTTCCGTTAAAAGCCCAATGAGTTTACCTTCTTTAAAAACAGCTAAGCCCGCATACTTCAATAGCACAGGAGATTTCGATCTTTTAACATTCGTTTGCTCCTTGCCAATATTTTTATCCCCCTGTATTTCAATAGCAGACATGACTACACTAGTTTCTTTAGTATTTAAAGTATTGATTAATTCATCAATTTTTATGGATTCGGTTGTACCCCAAGTTTTCTCTGACGTTTTAAGAGAATTTAGTAATTTATTTGCTGGTACTTTTTCGATAGGTGTTAATACATTTAATACTTCATCGGCAGTCGCGTCATGGGCAACGATGACATCGAAATCATTTCTGAATTCATGATCTCTTGAAACCAAATCTAACGGTTCGTTAATTCCTTCTTCTGCCAATTCGTTACCGAGCACAACTATTTGAAGATGAGCAAAATAAAGTTTTCTAGCTGTTACTGTTGTCATTTTTCTAATGGCCTCAAAGACCGTTGCCCCTGTTGAATGATAGGTAATAACAGGTGATCGTCCTGAAGAAGGCTGTTTTGAGGAAATTTCACCAGTATCCACAACTTGAACAGTTATTTCAAATTCATTATCTACTTTATCTATACCTAATGCTGCGACAATCGCTAATTCATTGAGTTCACGCTTACTCCAACAACCACCTAAAAGCAAAGTAACAATCATTAGTAAACAGAGTGCTTTAAATTTTGACATAGTTCATTCCTCGTTTAATTCCTTTTTTTCGTATCGAAATATTTATGACCCCTGACAGTATTTTTTTGACTAATTAAGCGTGGTCGAGTCAATAAAGCTCTACGAGGGAACAACACTAGTGCGTCTTTTTGATCTTTTAGAATTAATGGGCCGAATGGACTTAAATATGGAACACCAAAAGTTCGTATGCTGCACATGTGTAGGACGATGATCATAAGGCCTAACATTACACCAAACAATCCAACAATTGCTGCTAAAATCATTAATGGAAAACGAAGAGCACGAACGGTATTTGATAAGCCATAAGCGGGGAATAAAAAGCTACAAATGGCTGTTAATGCTACAATAATAACCATTACGGCTGATACAATTCCAGCTTCTACGGCAGCTTGACCGATCACTAATGTTCCAACAATGGATACGGCTGGTCCAATGGTTCTAGGCATTCGAAGACCCGCTTCTCGTAACACCTCGAATGCAACCTCCATAATGAGTGCCTCTACAACGGCGGGGAAGGGGACTCCTTCTCGTTGAGATGCAATACTTATCAGCATAGGGGTTGGTAGCATTTCTTGATGGAAGGTAGTGATAGCTACGTAAAGAGATGGTGCCACCATGGCTAGGCTAATTCCGAAAAACCTCAAAAGGCGTACAAGA
Organism: Lysinibacillus sp. NPDC056185; assembly: GCF_047737915.1. Classification (NCBI taxonomy): domain Bacteria; kingdom Bacillati; phylum Bacillota; class Bacilli; order Caryophanales; family Bacillaceae; genus Lysinibacillus; species Lysinibacillus sp. NPDC056185. The sequence goes on along the minus strand of NZ_JBLLLQ010000002.1, from coordinate 300,470 downwards.
GAACTAATCATCCAATGCTGATAATAATCTTCAGCAGATTGTAAAAAGGCTGTAAAAAGGGCAGGTACAATTAGGACAAACGGTGAACCGTCCACTAAAATAGCAATTTTTCCGTCTAATATTTCGCCAGCTATAACATCAGGTCGTTCAGAATTATAAACTGTAGGGAATATCGAGGATTTTGAATCTTGAATAAAATCTTCGATGTAGCCACTTTCTAAAATACCATCAATATTAATACGGTCTAAACGGGCAAGAACCTCAGCTACTATTTTGTCATTAGCAACGCCATTTAAATACATAACAGCAACTTCCGTTTTCGTTACTTCACCGATAATACGGGACTTGATCCAAAGATTCGGACTTTTAATTTTTCGACGGACAAGAGCCGTGTTAGTACGTAACGTTTCCGTAAAGGATTCCCTTGGTCCTCTAATGACCGACTCTGTTGATGGCTCCATTACCGCTCTATCTTTTGCACCTTTTGTACTTGTCACGATACCAGTTGAAGATTCATCTAATAAGATGACCGTATCACCATTCAAAATAGAATTGTACAGTGCTGAAAAATTGAAAATATCATTCACATCGCCGACTGTTAAACAAGAATCTCTTAAATATCGAATAATCTTTTCTATTTCTTCATCCTGATTATCCTCAATATCAAGCATTAGTTTAGAAATCACAGAATTAGAAATGCTTATTTTATCGGATAAGCCATCTACATAGATAATCGCCAACGTATATTTTTCAGCTTTTCCAATGGTAATTTCTCGTATGACAAGGTCATTACTATTCCCGAGTGTGTTTTTAATCAACTTTAAATTTTGAGAAAGAGAACTATATAGTTGGTCATTGTTTTGGGAGGTATCGGCAATTTTAGAAATAGACATGTTTTTTCCTCCTCAAGTTTTTACATAAATATAGAATGTACAACTTTGAGAGAAGATAAACCAAAATTAGAAGTGAACTCATATAAAAAAGCAGTGTTCCCTTCGTCTAACGAAAGGAAACACTGCTTTATTTTTTATACTCATATTTTAATTCGTCATTTGTAGCATCCACATCTACATATAAATCGTGATCATTGAAAAACCATAAGTCTTTTTCATCAATATAGTAGATAACATCGTCAATTACTGTCTTTACACCAATTTCGATTGGTTCTTCACGTGTCATACCAAGAGAAAAGCCTTCATGAAAAGGACTGGAACCACCATATCTAGCATAAAAACGAATAGTATCTCCGGATTCTACTTCCATCTCTTGTTTGAACCATTGTAGGGCTTCATCTGTTAGTACGATATTCATTAGAATGTTCCTCTCCTCGTTACAGCCATTTCACCTTTGGCTCGGTACCATTTTTAATGCGGGCAATATTTGCTCGGTGACGGTACATGATAAAAGTAAATAAACATGCTACTAAAATACCTAACGCAAAATCGCCTGTAACAAAATAATATACGATTGAATAAATAAGTGCTACTAAAGCGGCAATCATAGAAGTTAAACTTACAATCTTCGTTATTTTTAATGTTACAATAAAAGCAATAAATAGTAAGACAAATAGTGGCCATGAATATCCTAAGAGAACTCCAGCTGATGTTGCTACCGCTTTCCCTCCACGGAAACCTGCAAAGATAGGGAACATATGACCAATAACGGCTACTAGTCCAAGTATTAGCGAGTGGATAGAGACATCAGAGAATAGAGGAAGAGCTACAAGTAATACGGCTACTGTACCTTTTAAGACATCCATAATCGTTACGACTATTCCTGCTTTTTTTCCTAAAATACGAAAAGTGTTTGTCGCACCTAGATTACCACTTCCGTGTTGACGAATATCAGTTTTATAAAAAACTTTGCCTATCCATAACCCAGAAGGGATCGAGCCGATTAAATAAGCACATAAAATAATAAGTCCATTTAGCATAGCTGGACTCCTTTCATCCATAGATTATTACTTGGTACTAATAATATGTAATAAATATTCTACACTTTTTCTCTACAATCTACAATGTCATGAAGGAGATTTCTTCGTGTATCTTGAATTCATTATAAAAGATAACTATTTTTCAAGGATTTTTATATGTAGTTGAATATATGTTAGGCTTTTTGACATGATTCATGTTGGTTGCATGAAAGCCCTTTCTAAAAATATAGGTATAAAGGCAATTTTGTCAATCATCCATTCCTTTGGTAGAATAGAAGTCTATCTTTAATTTCTAGAGTAAGTTAGTATGAATTTTCTAATAGACAGAAGAAATCTATTAAGTACTGAATTGTATATTTTTCAGGGGATATTCAAATGCTTCTGTATGGAAGACCAAAACCTATAGCGATCGGTATCGTTTTGAAATGAGAGTAATGACCAGAAGATAGCCCTATGTTGTTTCATTTATGCAACTAATGTTTACGATCCTGCGTCAAGGGAATAGGATAGTTAGTAATACATATTAAAGCAACTATTGCAACTTTTTCTTTCGGTAAAAAGCTCAAAACGACAAAGCTGTGAGGAAATTTTAAAAATTTATTGGGTCTGTCACTAGCTATTGACAGGAAATGCTATTATTATTAGGAAGAGAACATAAATAGAACATGCGTTTTGTTTTTTGGAGGGGAAATTTTTGGCGAATAAACAGTCACCAAGCGTCTATAATGATGACGCCATTCAAGTATTAGAAGGATTAGAAGCGGTACGAAAACGACCCGGCATGTATATCGGTTCTACAGATGGCCGTGGACTTCATCACCTAGTATATGAAATCGTAGATAATGCGGTGGATGAAGCACTGGCTGGCTTTGGTTCTCATATCATTGTCCATATTCATAAAGATCAAAGTATCAGCGTTCGAGACTTCGGCCGTGGAATGCCAACAGGTATGCATAAGATGGGGAAACCCACTCCCGAAATTATCTTTACTGTCTTACATGCTGGTGGTAAATTCGGGCAAGGTGGCTATAAAACAAGTGGTGGCTTACATGGCGTAGGTTCGTCTGTTGTTAATGCCTTATCTACTTTTTTAGAAGTAACGATTCACCGCGATGGTAAAAAGTATCGTCAACGTTTTGAAAACGGTGGCCATCCTGTGACGACATTAGAAGAAATTGGACAAACAAAGCAGACAGGAACGCTTGTTCATTTTCTGCCAGATGACACGATTTTCTCTGTAACAAAATACAATTATGATACGCTTGCAGAACGATTACGGGAGTCAGCGTTTTTATTAAAAGGCTTAAAAATTGAGTTAATCGATGAACGCGAGGAAGGCAAAGGTGATGTTTTCTTTTATGAGAACGGCATTGAAGCTTTCGTTGCGTATTTGAATGAGGAGAAAGACGTACTTCATCCTGTTAAGTATGTGGAAGGGATTCAAGACGAAATTGAAGTTGAATTCGCCTTTCAATACAACGATGGCTACTCAGAAACAATCCTTTCATTTGTTAACAATGTGCGTACACGAGATGGTGGGACACATGAAACTGGTGCCAAGGCGGCTTTAACACGTGTTTTTAATGAATATGCACGAAAAATTGGCCTGTTAAAAGATAAAGATAAAAATCTTGAAGGGACAGACATTCGAGAGGGCTTAGCAGCGATTGTTTCTGTTCGTATACCAGAGCATTTATTGCAATTCGAAGGTCAAACGAAGGGGAAACTTGGGACAAGTGAGGCACGCTCGGCAGTAGATAGTGTTGTTTCGGAGCAAATTTTATATGTGCTTGAGGAAAACGCTGAATTGTCTGCATCACTTGTTCGTAAAGCTATTCGTGCGCAGCAAGTACGTGAAGCGGCTCGTAAAGCACGTGAAGATGCACGAAACGGCAAGAAGAGCAAAAAAGCAAGTACCATTCTTTCTGGAAAATTAACACCTGCACAATCTCGAAATGCGGCGAAAAACGAGCTGTATTTAGTCGAAGGTGACTCTGCAGGTGGCTCTGCAAAACAAGGACGAGATCGTACGTTCCAAGCGATTTTACCTTTGCGAGGTAAAGTTATTAATACAGAAAAAGCAAAGCTTCAGGATATTATGAAAAATGAAGAGATTTCAACGATTATCCATGCCATTGGTGCTGGCGTCGGAACAGATTTTTCTGTCGAGGATGCAGCGTATGACAAAGTCGTTATTATGACCGATGCTGATACGGACGGAGCGCATATTCAAGTGCTGCTACTAACGTTCTTCTATCGTTATATGCGACCATTGATTGAAGCTGGAAAGGTATTTATCGCATTACCACCACTTTATAAAGTATCAAGAGGCACTGGTAAAAAAGAAGTGATTGAATATGCTTGGACCGAAAATGATTTACAAAAGGCCATTAAAAAAGTTGGTAAGGGTTACATATTACAGCGCTATAAAGGTCTTGGTGAGATGAATGCTGACCAGCTGTGGGATACGACGATGAACCCTGATACACGTACATTAATTCGTGTAACGATTGAGGATGGTGCACGTGCTGAGAGACGTGTGACAACATTAATGGGCGATAAGGTAGAGCCGCGCCGTAAATGGATCGAAGCTAATGTAGACTTCGGTATGGAGGATGATTCAAATATTTTAGAAAATGAATTCATCCAACAAGAGGAGGACCAAGCATGAGTAGTACGGAAAAATTCCAAGATTTACCCTTAGAAGAAGTGATGGGTGACCGCTTTGGTCGCTATAGTAAATATATTATACAAGACCGCGCGTTGCCTGATGCACGTGACGGTCTTAAGCCTGTGCAACGACGTATTTTATATGCGATGTTTACAGAGGGCAATACGAACGAAAAACCATTCCGTAAATCAGCCAAAACTGTCGGTAATGTTATCGGTAATTATCACCCACATGGTGACAGCTCCGTATATGAAGCAATGGTGCGCATGAGTCAGGATTGGAAGGCGCGCCATATGCTTATTGAAATGCATGGGAATAACGGCTCTGTTGATGGTGACCCTCCGGCAGCGATGCGTTATACAGAGGCAAGGCTTTCTGCAATTGCAGCGGAAATGCTCCGTGATATTGGCAAGAAAACTGTTGAATTTGTACCGAACTTTGATGATCAGGATATGGAGCCAACTGTTTTACCAGCTCGTTTCCCGAATTTACTAGTCAACGGCTCAACTGGTATTTCGGCTGGATATGCGACAGATATTCCTCCTCACGCACTTGATGAGGTGCTAGATGGTGTTCTCATGCGCTTAGATAAGCCGAACACTACTGTTGATGAATTAATGACTGTAATTAAAGGGCCTGATTTCCCAACAGGTGGGATCATTCAAGGTGTCGATGGTATTAAAAAGGCGTATGAGACTGGTCGTGGTAAAATTATCGTGCGCGCTCAAGCAGTCGTGGAGCCAATTAAAGGTGGCAAAGAGCAAATCGTTATTACGGAATTACCGTATGATGTCAATAAAGCAAATCTTGTGAAGAAAATCGATGAACAACGCGTGGATAAACGACTTGAAGGAATTGCAGAAATTCGCGATGAATCGGATCGTACCGGCCTACGTGTTGTCATTGAACTGAAAAAAGATGTTCCAGGACAAGGGATTTTACAATACTTGTTCAAAACAACTGATTTACAAGTAGCCTATAATTTTAATATGATTGCTATCCATAATCGTCGTCCGACAATGATGACATTGCCATTGTTACTGGATTCTTATATTGCCCATCAAAAGGAAGTTGTGACGAACCGCTCCGTTTATGATTTACAAAGAGCTAAAGATCGTTCGCATATCGTTGATGGCTTGATTAAGGCGCTTTCTATTTTAGATGAAGTTATTGCAACGATTCGTTCGTCTAATGATAAACGAGATGCGAAAACGAATTTACAGGTGAAATTTGACTTTACAGAAGTGCAATCAGAGGCGATCGTTAGCTTGCAATTATACCGATTAACGAATACAGATATCACAGAGCTTCGCCATGAACAGGATGAACTAAATAAACTGATCGCCAAGCTTGAAGGTATTCTTAATAGTGAAGCAAAGCTTGTACGTGTTATTAAACAGGAACTACTTGACATTAAAAAGCGCTTTGCAGAGCCACGTCGTTCAAAAATCGAACAAGAAATTGAAGAAATCAAAATTACGTTAGATGTCCTTGTCCCAAGTGAAGAGGTCGTAGTGACTGTCACAAAGGATGGCTATATTAAGCGTACATCTACACGTTCACATGCAGCTTCGAATGGTCAGGATTTTGCGATGAAGGATTCCGATTATTTATTATATGAAGCAAATTTAAATACACAGCATCATCTACTGCTGTTTACAAATCGAGGCAATTATATTTATCAGCCTGTCCATGAACTACCTGATATTCGTTGGAAGGATCTTGGTCAGCATATTTCTAGTATTGTGCCGACAGGGGAAGATGAATCTATTATTGCTGTATATGGTTTTGAGACATTTGAACAGGCCAATACGTATATTTTAACGGCTACGAAAGATGGACAAATTAAACGCTCACCTGTAGCAGATTATGCTGTTACACGTTATTCGAAACCAATCAAAACGATGAATGTTAAGTCAGGCGATGAAATGATTTTTGCAGGTATCGTGACAGACGAAGTAGAACTAATGTTAACAACAGATACTGCCTATGCTATTCGTTTCCCAATGGAGGAATTGCCAGTAACGGGTGTGAAAACAGGCGGTGTAAAAGGGATTACGCTGAAAGTCGGAGAAGCATTAGTCGGCATCAATGTTTTACCGCCAAATGCCACGGCATATGTTGCGATTGTGACACATCGTGGTGCGGTGAAGAAAATGAATGTTGCCGAGGTAGAGATGACGAGTCGTGCAAAACGTGGCTTAAAAGTGTTAACAGAATTAAAAGCGAACCCACATCGTATCGTGGCTGTAGTCAAGGTAACTGATGAGGAACGGCTAACAATCGAAACGGAAAAAGGCGTGCAAGAGATCCTTGATGTACAAGCATTAACTCGAGCAGATCGCCATTCCAATGGCTCCTTTAAAGTGGATATAGCTACAGACGGTGCTATTTCACATGTCTTTACGGTCAAAAAAGAAGAGAAATAAAACTGATTTTATAGCCCATGCTCCTTAGAGAGCTGGGCTTTTTTTCTATATAGTCTAATCAAAAGAAAGGGTAGGTGTATAGTGACAATAAAGTTTTTAGGCAAATTGGTGAATCGGGTGTAGCTTTACAAGTAAGTTGTTATGAAGATTACTGATTCTTATTCAACGTCTTACTACTAAAAGCAAAAATTAAAAACCACAAAAGGTTCTTGATTTGATTATCAACAATAGTATTTAACAGTGCCTATTAAAACTTCGAACAATATACCGCTTCTTGATTTCAGGAGGGGATTCCTTTTAAATAAAAAATGTTTTACCAAAAAAAGCGGTGAATATTCTCAGGAAATGGAATTGTTGAAGAGAAAGATGAGGCTTTAAATTATATTTACGGGGCTTTCAGAAAACAGAGCCTTGTCATTTACGGATAGATATGGGTATAATAATCACGAAAAGTTCATATGGAAAGAATGTAGGGGGGCTGGTGTTGCCAGCTGAGATTGTGTCCGATAGACGCTGACTCTTTGAACCTGATTTGGCTCGTACCAGCGTAGGGAACATCTATTCAAAAAGTAAAAGTTTTTGATATTGATTACAAAACGTCTGGGAGGAATCCTAGGCGTTTTTTATGTTTTCAGACTTTTATTCATGCACAGACTTTGGGTTTGGGTGTAAACAGACCGTGAATACGCTTTCTTCTGGTAAACACATTCATTTATGAACAATTTCACACTACTTTACTTGGAGGATTCAGCATGAAAAAATGGTTATTGATCCTGTTGGCTACACTGTTAACATTAGTGGGCTGTAGCGAAAAAGAGGATAAAAAGGATACTAAGGGATTAACAAAAGTATCAGTCGTTCTCGATTGGACACCGAACACAAATCATACAGGTTTATATGTAGCGAAAAAACTTGGCTTCTTTAAGGAACAAGGCTTAGATGTCGATATTTTATTACCTGGCGAAACGGGTGCTGATCAGCTTGTGGCGTCTGGCAAGGCTCAGTTTGGCGTAAGTTATCAGGAAGGGATTACACAGGCCCGTGTGCAAGGTGTACCTTTAGTATCGATTGCAGCGATTATTCAGCATAATACTTCTGGCTTCGCATCCATTGCATCAAAAGGCATTTCGTCACCAAAGGATTTTGAAGGTAAAACATACGGTGGCTGGGGTGCACCACTTGAAAAGGCTGTACTACAATCACTTATGCAAACAGAAAATGCGGATATTAATAAGTTAGATATTGTCAATGCAGGCGATATAGATTTCTTCACAATGATGAAAAAAGATATTGATTTTGCGTGGATCTATTATGCATGGACAGGTATCGAAGCAGAACTACGTGGCGAAAAACTGAACATGCTATATTTAACAGATTATAGTGATCAGTTAGATTATTACACGCCTGTACTCGCTACAAATGAAAAAATGATTAAGGATGATCCTGAGACGGTCAAAGCATTTGTCGCTGCTGCAGCAAAGGGCTATGAATATGCGATAATACATCCGAATGAGGCAGCTGATATTTTACTAGAAGCTGTACCTGATTTAGATAAAAACCTTGTGCATAAAAGTCAGGAATGGCTAGCAGATAAGTATCAAGACGACGCTAAACAATGGGGCGAGCAAAAGCTAGCTGTCTGGGAAAACTACGCGAAATGGATGGCCAGCAACAAAGTTTTAGAGGGCGAATTTAACGCAAAACAAGCATTTACAAACGACTTTTTACCGAAAAAGGAGACAAAGTAATATGGCAAACTCATTAATAAGTGTACAAATTATCCCGAAAACTGAAAAATATGAGGATGTGATCCCATATGTCGATGCAGCGATTGCGGTTATCGACGCTTCAGGAGTTAAATATGAAGTTCACCCGTTAGAAACGACAATGGAAGGTGAGCTACCGGTTTTATTACAAATCATTGAAAAAATGAATGACAAGATGATTGAGCTGGGCGCGATCAATGTCATCACGCAAGTGAAAATTTTATATCAGCCATCTGGTATTACAATGGGTACATTGACGGAGAAATACCAGTGATGAGGCAAGCTTTCAAACAAGGAAGGACGATAATTTTTATCGCCTTCCTCTTATTCATATGGGAACTAATTGTCCGCTTTGCTGATACTCCACATTGGCTTTTGCCTGCACCGAGTGCCATTTTGAAAGAAGGTTTTCAATCGTATGAGACGTTTGTGCCACATGCTTTAGCGACTGTTCAATTAGCACTTCTTGGTCTAGCTATCGGGATAGTATGTGGGCTAACGGTTGCCGTGCTATTACATCGTTTTACGTTTGTGCGGGAGCTATTTTATCCTATTCTGATTATGTCACAGAATGTCCCGGTGCTCGTTCTAGCACCACTCTTAATCATATGGTTTGGCTTCGGTTTATTGCCAAAGCTCATTATTATTTGTCTTGTGTGCTTTTTTCCTATTGTTATTTCGGCAATGGATGGCTTTCGTCAAACTTCGCCTGAGCTGAAGCATTATTTTAGGATGATTGGTGCAACGAAAGCACAAACCTTTTGGAAGCTTGAATGGCCTTATGCGTATCCAGCGATTTTTTCAGGCGTAAAGATTGCGGCAACCTATAGCGTCATGGGAGCTGTCATTGCGGAATGGTTAGGTGCGAAAATGGGGATTGGTGTCTATATGACATTAGCACAATCTTCATTTCGAACGGATCGCGTGTTTGTAGCTATTTTTGCTATCGTATTTTTAAGCTTACTATTATTTAGTGCTATACAATTGTTAGAAAAACTTGTTGTGAAGGGGAGAGGACTCCATGCTAAGCATTCAAAACATTGATAAATCCTTTGATGCTCTTCCGGTTATTCGCAATTTATCGTTTGAGGTGAAGGACGGGGAATTTGTGGCGATTATCGGACCGTCAGGCAGTGGAAAAAGTACACTCTTTCAATTAATTGGTGGTGTTACTTCTATTGATAAGGGTGCTATTTTATTAAACGATACAGATATCCAGCAAAAAAGAGGGACGATTGGCTATATGCCACAGCAGCCGTGTTTATTACCATGGCGTACGATAGTAGAAAATGTCACGATGGTCGAGGAACTTCATGGAAAACCAAACGTGAACTTGGCCAAGGAATGGTTAGACAAAGTAGGGCTTGCAGCGTTTGAAAATGCGTATCCCAATGAGCTGTCAGGGGGTATGCAACAGCGTGTATCGTTTATTCGTGCCATTGTTAGTGATAAGCCCATCTTATGCTTAGATGAGCCGTTTTCTGCACTTGATGAGTTTACAAGGCTTGAAATGCAGGCGTGGCTTTTATCGATATGGGAGGAATATCGAAAGTCTATATTATTCGTTACACATAGTATCGAGGAAGCTCTGTTTTTAGCTGATCGTATCATTGTACTCACGAAACGACCAGCGACAATGAAAAAGGAAATAATCGTACCTTTTGCAAGGCCACGCCAAGAAGAAATTCGTCATTCCGCTTCGTTTACGGCTTTGAAGCAACAGTTATTCACGTATTTAACAGAAGAAAAGGATGAAGCGAATGTTGATTGATGCACATATTCATTTAGATCAGTATAAGGAAAACGATATACCAACTTTACTAGAGGAAGTTGAACATGTCATTGCCGTTAGCATGAATCTTCCATCGTGTGAAAAGACGTTGAAACTGTCGAAAGCCTATGCAAAGGTAAAGGCAGCTTTTGGTTTTCATCCTGAACAACCGTTACCAAGTGATGTGGAGGAAGACGTTTTATTCGATTGGATACGCCAACACGCTCATGAAATGGTGGCAATTGGCGAGGTAGGGTTGCCTTATTATTTGAGGCAGGAGAAGGCGATTGATGTTCGTCCGTATGTAGCATTGTTAGAACGGTTTATTGTATTGGCAAAGGAGTTAAATAAACCGATAGTGTTACATGCTGTTTATGAGGATGCGGCGATTGTTTGTGATTTGCTAGAAAAACATCATGTAACGAAAGCGCATTTTCATTGGTTTAAAGGCGATGAGGAAGTGATTGAACGGATGATTTCTAAAGGGTATTTCATTTCTGTCACGCCGGATTGTACGTATGAGGCAGAAATTCAACAACTTATTAAAAAATATCCAATCGAACTAATAATGGTAGAAACAGATGGGCCATGGCCGTTTGAAGGTCAGTTTGACAATAAGAGAACATCACCTTGGATGATGGATCATTCCATCGAGGTTATCGCTTCGATAAAGGGGCTTACAATACAGGAAGCGGCGCGCATCATCACAAGAAATACGACAAAATTTTATAATTTATAGCAAATAACGCAGCTACTCTTTTGAAGGGCAGCTGTGTTTTTGTTAAAAGTAATAGAATCGCTGATAAAACGTTGAACATCGCTGATAGAAGAGCCAGAATCGCTGGTAAAACGTTGAACATCGCTGATAGAAGTGCCAGAATCGCTGATAAAACAAGCTCAAACATTGCTGATAAAAAGAGCCAGAATCGCTGATAAAACGTTGAACATCGCTGATAGAAGAGCCAGAATCGGTGGTAAAACGTCAAACATCGCTGATAAAAGAGCCAGAATCGCTGATAAAGCGTCGAGCATCGCTGATAAAGCATCAAACATCGCTGATAAAACGTCGAACATCGCTGATAGAAGTGCCAGAATCGCTGATAAAGCGTCGAGCATCGCTGATAAAAGAGCCAGAATCGCTGATAAAACGTCAAACATCGCTGATAGAAGAGTTAGAATCGCTGATGAAACGTCAAACATCGCTGATAAAAGAGCCAGAATCGCTGATAAAACGTCGAACATCGCTGATAAAAGAGCCAGAATCGCTGATAAAACGTCAAACATCGCTGATAGAAGAGTTAGAATCGCTGATAAAGCGTCGAACATCGCTGATAAAAGAGCCAAAATCGCTGATAAAGCATCAAACATCGCTGATAAAAAATTACAGAATCACTAACTTTGGTTACGCTGGTGTTCATAGGAATCTCTCGCTATTAAGCGAAGTGGGGTAGTTTATTTGACATTATTTTCATTAGGTACTATCATTAAACGGAAAACAAGGAAAATAAAAATATTTTTTCATTTTCCTAAAGGCAGGTTATCACGTTGAAAGATAGAATTTTAAAGGTATCCATAAGTGAAGCTGAACGAAAAGGATTCCGGTTTACAATGGGGGATTTAGCAAAGCAACTAGGTATGAGTACTAAAACATTGTATGGATACTATCCCTCAAAGGAAGAACTACTAAATGAAATGATTGATCTAGCAATTGAAGAGCTGAAAATGAAAGAGAAAGAAATTCTGCATGATGCAACGTTAAATCTTGTAGAAAAACTACAAAAAAGTCTTGTACTAATTCCGGCTGATTTTAAGTTTGCTCAGCTCAAATATTTAGAGGAACTTCAACGATATTATCCAAAGCAATGGGAAACTCTTGATGAATTTATTCATGAACAATGGACAGGTATCTTTTCGTTGTTAGATGAAGGGATTGCTGCAAAAAAAATACGTCCCTTTAATAAAGAGATATTTATAGAAGTCTATATTGGAGGGCTTTATCGATTGATGGAACATGCATCGAAAAATAGAAATATGAGTTCGCTTCAGGATACAATGCAGGAAATGGTGGACATTCTTATGCTTGGGATTCTTAAAGATAACGTTCATGAAGAAAATTAAATGGGGGCTGTAAATGAGTAAAACTTTAAGATACCTATTTTTAGTGACAGATATCTTTTTTATAGTCTATTGGCTAGTCACCTTTTTTCATTTGATTCCAGAAGAGTATTTATATCAGGATTATCAAAATGAATTATTAGTTATATGGAATTGGTCGTTTTTCCCGCTAGATATTTTAATCTCAGTTACGGGTTTTATTAGTCTCTATCTATTTAAAATAAAAAATGAAAAGTGGAGAGCATTTGCCTTACTATCTCTGACACTAACATCTTGTTCTGGATTGCAGGCGATTGCTTTTTGGACAATAAAGCTTGATTTTGATCTTATGTGGTGGATACCTAACCTTTTTCTTTTACTGTATCCGTTGTACTTTATACCAAAACTGATTACTTCTAAACATCAAAATGTCTCATTACAAGCAAAACACAACCACTAATCGTCTTCAACGTGGTTGTGTTTTCTGTGCTTTGTAAAATTTTGTTCAATATTTTCTTTTTTCGTTTTCGTTACACGCTCATGTGTACTGAAAGGGGAAGATTGACGATTTTTTTCAACGTCCTTCCCTTTAGTGCGTTTTATATGCATGCGTTTCTTTTTTGCTTTTGAGTTTGTCATGTTACCTTACCTCCAACTATCATTTGTAAATATAGTACCGAATACGGAAGAAAAAGTAAAACCTCGTAAGTATTTAACTTACGAGGCGATTGTCCTATTATTAGTGAGATACGTCTTGTACAGAAATACCTGTGTTTGCTTTAACATCCACTTCACGATATTTCTTAGCATCTGATTCCTTAGAAAGTAATGTTCCGATGAGACCCCCAAGGAAGCCAAGTGGTACAGAAATTATTGCTGGGTTCGTTAACGAAATTAACGGATTCCCAACGAAAATTGCTTTTCCTTCAACTGGATTCCAAAGGTTTGGTGAAACTGCAACAAGAACTAAAGCAGAGATTAAACCTGTCAACATTGCTGTAATAGCACCAGCTGTATTAAAGCGTTTCCAGTAGATAGTATAGATGATTACAGGTAAGTTAGCTGAACCTGCAATACAGAATGCAAGTGATACTAAGAACGCTACGTTTAATGTTTGTGCACCAAGTGCTAAAAGGATTGAAATAACAGCGATTGTGATAGAACCGATACGAGCTGCAAGTACTTGCTCCTTCTCTGTGATTTTGCCTTTTTTAATGATTTGACCATAAATATCATGCGAAAGGGCAGATGCGCCAGAAAGTACAAGACCAGCTACTACCGCTAAGATTGTTGCGAAAGCTACCGCACATACGAATGAGAATAGAATGTCCCCACCAAGTGCTTCCGCGAGAAGTGGAGCAGCCATGTTACCCGCCGCGTTTGCTTCAATAATTGCTTCTTTACCAACGAATTTAGCTGCACCGAATCCTAAGAAGATTGTAAGAATGTAGAAGATACCTACAATCCAAGTAGCCCAAATAACAGAGGAACGAGCAGTTTTCGCATCTTTTACTGTAAAGAAGCGCATTAGGATATGTGGAAGACCAGCTGTACCTAATACTAAAGCGATTAACATTGAAATAGTATCAACGCCATTTTGATATTTAAGACCTGGGTTCAAATAAGCTGCACCGCTATCAGTTGCAGTTTCCATTTCTTTGAACATCGTTGCAATACTAAAGCCGAACTCTTTTAATACTAAGAATGAAATAATAACTGTACCTAACATTAAAAGACAAGCTTTAATAATTTGTACCCAAGATGTTGCAGTCATACCACCGAATAGTACGTAAGTCGTCATCATAAAACCTACGATTAGAACGGCAACCCAATAGTCGATTCCTAAAAGTAATTGAATAAGTGCTCCTGCACCAACTAGTTGTGCAATCATGTAGAATAAGACGATTGTAATAGTGCTTAAAGCTGCTGTACCACGAACTTTAGAGCTATCAAAACGCGCTGTGATCATGTCAGCTAATGTAAATTTACCAAGATTACGTAATGGTTCAGCGACGATGTATAGAACCACTAAGTAAGCTACTAAATAACCGATAGAGAAGAAGAATCCATCAAATCCAAATAATGCAACTGCTCCAGCGATCCCTAAGAAAGATGCTGCTGATAAGTAGTCACCAGCGATGGCTAGTCCATTTTGCCAGCCTGTTAACCCACCGCCTGCAGTATAGAAATCACTTGCAGAAGAAGTTCGTTTTGATGCCCACCATGTAATAACTAATGTTAAACCAACAATGGCTACGAAGAAGAATATGGCTGTAAAACTCATTCCGTTATTCATCGGCGGCCACCTCCGTTCTCGTATTCAGTGATAATCGCCTTTGCCTCTTTATCAAAGCTATTTGCTTTTGCTACATATAAGTGACATAAGCACCAAGTCATGATGAATAACCCTGCTGAATATACCCACACCCAAGTAATTTCCCCAAATGCCTTTTGGTGTAGTACTGTCGTGTACGAAGTAAGAATTGGAAGCAACATGTATGCTGCTAAGAAGAACACAGTCATTGACCAAAGAAATGATTTCTTTCTTCGCACAAGCGCTTTAAACGATTCTTGATTTGCAATCGCATCATAATCAATCATGATGCTCTTATTGCCTTGATTGTTCCCCATTAACATTCCCCATTTTGTGTTTATTTTTACTGCTTAAAGACTCAATTTTGCTAGATTAGTGAATTCACATCTTCATTTTATGAGACAGTTCACAAAATTGCAATACTTTTCAGAAAAAATTATAAAAAAATAGTTTTTGAAAAAATAGTCTTAAAAGAGAATATACAAGACAAATGTAAGAAATAAAAGGGTTTTGGAAAATTCTGATAAATAAATGAAGTTAGGTCAATTCTAGATTTCCGAGCGGAAAATATGGTTGAAATTTCAAAAGGGAAATGATTTTTTATAAAAAATAAACACTATTTACTCAGTGAAAATCGTTTTTTTTTGAAAGAGAATAGTATTGTTCGATAAATAAATTGGCAATTTTTTTATAATAAAAAGTTAAAAAACCCGATAAAAAATCGAGTTTTTTAACTTGATATTTTTATTATGAATGATAGGACGATTGATATAGCCTTTTGCAATTATTTGGATTGCAGAAAGTGATCAATGAGAGATATCAGAAACAGATACACCTGTGTTTGCTTTCACACGAATTTCCTTGTAAATACGATCTGCTTCTTCCTGTGGTACTTTGCTAGAAGATAGAACAGTGCCTAAATAACCTGCGATAAAGCCAAGTGGAATTGTAATGACCGCTGGAACTGCTAACGGTACGATAGGATTACCAACAAAAATAGCTGCACCTTCAACAGGACTCCATACATTCGGCCCCATAGCACCTAACACTAAACATGATACTAAACCAGTTACCATCGCAGTTATAGCACCTGTTGAATTGAATTTTTTCCAGTAAATTGTGTAAAGAATAACTGGTAAGTTTGCTGAAGCACCGATACAAAATGCAAAGGATACTAAGAACGATACATTCAAGTTTTGCGCAAATAATGCAAGGATAATGGATACAATGGCAATAGAAATCGAGCCAGTACGAGCGGCTACAACTTGTTGCTTTTCTGTTAATTTACCATCTTTAATGATTTCTCCATAAATATCATGGGAAATCGCAGAAGCTCCTGTTAAAACTAAGCCCGAAACAACTGCTAAGATGGTTGCGAATGCTACGGCACCGATAAATGCCATTAACACATCACCGCCCAAATAATTAGCAAGAAGTGGGGCTGCGGTGTTACCAGCTTTACTTTCAGCAAGAATTTTATCGATTCCTACAAAATTTAATGCGCCAAAGCCTAAGAAAATAGTTAATGAGAAGAAAATAGCTGTAATCCAAGTTGTCCATGAAATAGAAGAACGAGCAGTTTTGGCATCTTTAACAGTGAAGAAGCGCATTAAAATATGCGGTAACCCAGATGTACCTAAAACAAGCGCCATCATCATCGAAACCGAATCAATTGAACTTGTATATTTCATCCCTGGTACAAGGAATTTCTCGCCATGATCCACAGCGATCGTATCAAACATTTTCATAAGAGAGAAGTCGAATTTAATTAATACTAAAGTAGCTAATACGCCTGTCCCAAATAAAAGAAGGCTAGCTTTAATAATTTGCACCCAAGAAGTAGCTGTCATGCCACCGAATAATACATAAGTAGTCATCATAACACCTACGATTAACACTGCAATCCAATACTCAATACCAAATAATAGTTTAATAAGGGCACCTGCACCTACTAATTGTGCAATCATATAAAGGATTACGATGATAATTGTTCCTGACGCAGCAACCCCGCGAATGCGTTTTTCATTAAAACGGGCAGTAAGCATATCTGCTAAAGTATAACGACCTAAATTTCGCATCGGCTCCGCAATTACATAAAGAAGCACTAAGTTAGCTACTACATAGCCTACAGAGAAGAAGAAGCCATCAAAACCAGTTAATGCAATCGCACCGGACACGCCAAGAAATGCAGCGGCAGATAAGTAGTCACCAGCGATCGCAAAGCCATTTTGCCAACCTTTAAGACCACCACCAGCTGTATAAAAATCAGCCGCAGAAGATGTACGTTTCGCTGCGATATATGTTACTACAAGAGTTAAACCAACGATTGCTAAAAAGAAACCAACGGATACTAAGTTCATTTATTTTCCACCTTTCGCCTGATACTCAGCTAGTACTGCTGCCGCAGCTTTATCGAATGAAGAAGCTTTTTTCACATACACTGTACAAAGTACGATTGTCATAATGAATAATCCTGCTGAATAAACCCAAACACCCGTAATATTTCCGATAATTTTTTGTTGTAGTACAGGTTGGAAAGCGAGGATTGGTAACAAAATATAAAGTGTTAAAAATATTGCTGTAATCGAGAAAAGGAAGGTATTCTTCTTTTTCACGAACTTGTTGAACGATTCCATAGCTTCAATTGCGCTATAGTCAACTGAATCTATACTTTTGTTCTCAGAAATGTTTGCCATTATTATTCCCCCTAAAGTGATATATTTCTTTCTTAAACGACATATTTCTTTATTACTCGTCGTTATACTCACTTATTTTATGGGGAAGATTCTTATAATGCAATACTAAATTTTGAGTTTTTTAAATTTTTAATAACTTTTGAATCGTGGAAATAACGTAGAAATAATAAGGATTTAATAGAAATAATCCGTATGAAAGAGAATGGTATTTTTTTTATAGAATAATATTCCGATAATAGTTTAATGATGATAATTGTGAATGTAGAAGAAAATTTGAACATGAAAGAGAATTTTTAAGAATTTATTATTGTGTCTTCGTATAGAGGATTTGCTTGGAAACTAAAAAAACTTTGTTATATAACAATTATATGATGCCTTGGGAAATAACCAAAATAGTAAAAAACAGCTTTAATTAATTTTTTAAAAAAGTGTGAATTGTCCGGAATATACAGGATAGTAATATACCAAAATCGTACAATATACATTGAAATGACATAAAAAAATGAAAGGATAAGCGCATATCTTGTATTAAGTACCTATTATTTATACAATAAACAACGATGGTAAATTGAAGGGAAGTGAGCAAATATATGAAAAAGAAAAGTGCAATGCTCGTGTTGATACTAACATTAAGTAGCATTCTAACTGCTTGTGGAAGTTATAAATTTGAACCTGAAATGAACATAGAAGTACAGGATTTTTCGGTTACAAATCAAAAAAATGAAAAGGTTAGCCTTAATGACTTTAAGGGCAAGCCATGGTTAGCGATGTTCGTCTTTACTAATTGTAATACCATTTGTCCACCAATGACGTATAACATGACAGAGGTGCAAAAAGGGATTCAGGATAAGGGCGTGGAAGATTATCAAATTGTAGCTTTTAGCGTTGATCCTCAAGTGGACAAGCCAGAAGTTTTAACGAATTATTTGAAAACGTATTCAGTGCCTGACGAAAGCAAATGGCAACTATTAACTGGCTATGATCAAAAGTTTATTGAACAGTTTGCAATGAAATCGTTTAAATCACGCGTGAAAAATGATCCAAATACTGACCAAGTTGTACATATGGGAAGGTATTACTTAGTTAATGCTGATGGGATTGTTGTGAAGGATTATCCTGCTGTAACGGATGTACCAGTTGAGACGATTGCAGCAGATATGAAGGCGTTAACTAAATAATAAAAAATAACTCAGAGGTTGGAATGACTTCTGAGTTATTTTTTATGGCCGTAAATATGAAAGGGGTTCCACAATCTTATCAAAACGTTGAGGTGTTCGAGTACCTATCAATAAATTTGTTTTTTTTTTTTTAGAAACCTGAATATTAGTGTTAATAGTAGCAGAACAATTGGTGTCAGTTCGATGTATTTAAAAGCATTTACACGTATTTATAATTAGAATGAAGAAGTGAACTTCCTTCCGCCTTTTTCTGCTGTGATATGCGCATATCCTCACATTTGCCACAAAACATACTAGCTATAGTGATCAAAAGTAAAATCTATTCTAAGCCTCTAACATCTTCGTAACTCATCATTCAAACTTTAAATTACCGATAATTATATTATGTCTACTAAAAATCAAAACAAAAGAAACTGATGCATTTTACCCGTATGGGAAATCATTTCATAAATCTTCTATTTGATAAAATGTATTTTTTACCAAACGTGTATATATTTAATTTTATCAGCTTATATATTATTAGAATGATTTAACTGCTTTTGCTTGAGCCCGGACGAAATAATGCCGATTCATAACTGCCGTAAACATCATGAAACCTTCTTGAAGCCGTGAATCGTGTTGTGGTTGAAACTGCTACAGAGAATGGTAGATTGAATTTCTTTTTAAGTCGATATAAATCTCTAACATTTTACCGTGATTAACGGCTTCTTAATAAAGCCAATCAGCAAAAAGAAACAACTAAAGAGTAACTCTAAAATATACGACAAATGTTGTTTATTTTAGAGTTACTTGACGTTGATAAAAAATTATTTGAGGAGATGAAATAAATGAAAAAGCTGATCGAATTTAAAAATGTAACGAAAGAATACAAAATAGGAGAAGTCCCAATCAAGGCTCTGAATGGTGTTGATTTTTCCGTAAATGAAGGGGAATTCGTCGTTATTTTAGGGGCAAGTGGTGCGGGTAAAAGTACGATTTTAAATATTCTTGGCGGTATGGATACAGTTACCTCAGGGCAAGTCTTTGTTGGGAATCAAGAAATAACAAGGCTGAACGAAAAAAACTTAACTGAATATCGTGGTGAGAAAGTTGGCTTCGTCTTTCAATTTTATAATTTAATTTCGAATTTAAACGCTCTCGAAAATGTTGAATTCGCCACTGAAGTATGTAAAAACCATCTGGATGCTAAAGATATTTTACATAAAGTCGGATTAGCGGATCGTATTAAAAATTTCCCTTCCCAGCTTTCTGGAGGAGAGCAACAAAGAGTCGCTATAGCTAGAGCAGTTGCGAAAAATCCCTTACTTTTACTCTGTGATGAACCAACCGGCGCTTTGGATTATGTAACTGGCAAGTCTGTATTAAAGCTTCTGCAAGATTTAAACAGGGAAACAAAGAAATGTGTTGTTTTAGTCACACATAATTCTGCCATTGCTCCTATGGCTGACAAAATTATTAAAGTAAAAAGCGGAATGATCGAAAGCGTTACGATCAATGAGGAAAAACAAAGTGTTGAAGGGATTGAGTGGTAATCATGAAATTGTTTTTAAAATTATTGAGGGACATCAAACAGTCTATGGGGCAATTTATAGCCGTTGTGATTGTTATCGCAGTAGGTGCTTTTTTCTACGCGGGACTAGTAACCTACAGCAATAATCTTAATGCGTATACGAAGGATTACTTTCAAAAACATAATTTAAGCGATTTAAATGTGTACTACAGTCAACTTTCTAAAAATGATGTCACCCGGTTAAGTAAAATTGAAGGTATCCATAAAATCGAAGGACGTTATACCTTTGATGGTACGCAAAGCTTTGAAGATTACAAAACGTCATTAAAAATTCATTCGATCCCTGACAACAATGAAATAAATACGCCTACTATAACTGAAGGTAGTATCCCATTAAAAAAGGATGAGATTTTATTAGATTCTCATTATGCAAAAGAACATCATTATCGTGTCGGCGATCAAATCACGATAAATGCGAATGAAAGCAGTTTTAACTTTACGATTAGTGGCTTAGGTGAAAATGTTGAACATGCAAAAAAGAATGACATTCAAGACCATAAAACATATGGAGTCGCTTATATTGCTGAAGAGTCATTACCCGAAATCTTAAATGGCTTTTACTTTAACGAAATCATCGTGGATGCTACAGAAGGTTACGATATTGAAAAGTTAGGCAAATCAATTGAAGAACAGTCCAAGCAACTCAGCTATTTAGATCAAATAAGTAAGGAACGGACTTTCAACTATTCTAAAATCAATCAAACGATTAATAATAATAACTTAATGAGTAAAGTTATACCTTTAGTACTTTTTTTGATTGAAGCGATTATCCTATTTCTCGCCATGTCGAGGACGATCGCTTCTCAACGGAATCAAGTTGGTATTATGAAGGCTTTAGGTGTAAAAAACAGCAACATTATGCTTCACTATATGGGATACCCTGTGCTGGCAGGTATACTAGGCTCCATCATTGGTTGTGTAATTGCCGTTTTTGTATTTATTCCTTTAGTAACTAAGTCGTGTGCAAGGGCCTACTCTTTGCCTGACATAACATTCTCACTCTCTCTATTTTCGATCATTCCACCGATTATTTTCTCCAGTGCTTTCGGGGTTCTGTCATGTTACTTAAGCGGTAGAACTATATTAAAAGAACATGCGGCTCAGGCTATGCGTCCTAAACCGCCAAAGAAGATGAAAAAGCTCTTGATAGAAAGAATTCCAGGTCTATGGAGTCATATTTCCTATAGTTATAAACTCATTCTGAGAAATATATTTTTAAATAAACAAAAAGCATTAGCAAGTTCAATTGGTGTTGTTGTAAGCACCGTTTTATTGATTACTGCTTTCGGTACTCAAGCTTCCTTACTAAAAGTAGCAGACCAAATTGAAGATGTTTATACTTATGATTTAAGAGTCGATTATACGATGGGCACAAATTTTAATACGCTAAAACTACCTTCTGAAATTAAAACTAGTTATTTGTTATCCACTCTTCCTATTGAAATGATAAAAGATAATGACAAAGAAAGCGCCAATTTAGTTGTTACTGAAAAAGAAAACAATCTCATTCATTTCTTTGACGAAAATGACAATAGGATATCTTTAGAAAATAACGGTGTGCTTGTACCCAAATCTTACGCTGACAAATATCATATTTCTAAAGGGGATCGTATCAACATAAAGTTTACAGCGCCAGAGCTAAAAGACACTTCTGTAGAAATGAAGGTTTTAAATATATCTACACAGTATTCGAATCCATCATTTTATAGTACACCAGAGTACTTAAAGAGCTTTAACATAGACTACAATCCAACCTCACTTTTAGTTCAAACAAATAACTCTACAGATGCTATGAGCGCTCATAAGTTTTTTGGAAAAGATCGCCGTGTAGATACAATTGCAAATAAGAATGATTTAAAAAAATCAGCTCAATACATTGTGAAACAAAACAGTTTTGTATTTATCATGTTTATCACAAGCGCCATCATACTGTCCTTTGGCGCCATCTATACGATATCCTCCATCAACATATATGAAAGGAATCGTGAGCTAGCAACACTGAAAGTACTAGGCTATCAAAAAAATAAAATAAACAGATTAATATTTTTGGAAAACATTATCCTAACGACATTTGCGGTCATTGTAGCTTTACCAATCAGTGGCTATGTCTATCAAATTATAGTAAAGGCTCTATCAAGCACCCATCAACAAATCCCAGATAAATTAAATATGTTTATCATATTAATCTCTATAATTGTCGCGTTCTTACTTACTATAGTGTCTAACTTACTTCTTAGAAGGAAAGTGACGAAAATAAATATGATTGAATCGCTTAAAAGTGTGGAATAGAGTTTTTGTGGTAAAGGTGTAAAATGGTAACCTTAATCAAGGAGCATCGATTGCCTAAAGATGTAGACAAAGAACGATGTGTGGTTAAATACACGATTATAATGTAACGAATCAGTCCGATTCTCTTTGGGCTGATTTTTTAATTTGGACGAAAGCTTTTGTTAAAAATATGTAATGTCGTTTGTATTTTTGTTAAAAGTGAACAATGTTATTTAATAACTCATATCATACAATCAGATTAAGCAAATAGAATAAAAATATGAAAAAAACGGGAGTGTTAAACTATGTAAATACTATATTTTTTGTGCGAAGTATACAAAATAATAAAAGAAGTGTGATCTCTCTTTTCTAACGATGGTCACTAGTTAATCAACAGACGTATTCGACAATAATAGGAGGGAATGGATTGTATGTTAGTAAAATTATTAGAACCATTAAATGTTCCAGATTCGATCATTGAAAAATTAGCGGAACCAATCAAACAGGGCGGTCATGAATTTGTATATTACAACGAAAAAACTACTGATTGGGCAGAATTAGCAAGTCGTAGTGAAGGTGCAGATGTTATTATGATTGCGAATAATCCTTATCCTACAGAAGTAATTGATCAAAATGACAAGTTAAAATTAATCAATGTTGCCTTTACAGGGGTTGATCATGTAGGTATCACTCAAGCTAGAAACCAGGATATTATGGTATGTAATGCAGCTGGATATGCGAATCAAGCGGTTGCGGAATTAACAATTGGCTTAGTATTAGATGTATATCGTCGTATTACTAAGGGTGATAGTGAAAATCGTGCCGATAATTTCCCAGGGGCATTCCAAGGTAGTGAAATTAAAGGTAAAACAGTTGGTTTGATTGGTACAGGTAAAATTGGATTAATGACTGCCCGATTGTTTAAAGCATTTGGTGCAAACTTAATCGCTTCAGATCAATCCAGCAGAAATCCAGAAGCTAAAGATTTAGGTATCGAGTATATGGAATTAGATGAGTTATTAGCACAATCTGATATTGTGTCATTACATATTCCATTACTACCAAGCACGAAAGGATTAATTTCTAAAGAAAAATTACAATTAATGAAGAAATCAGCCATTTTAATCAACTGTGCACGAGGACCAATTGTTGATAATGACGCATTGGCGGATGCATTAAATGAAGGGCGAATAGCAGGAGCCGGTATCGACGTATTTGATATGGAACCGCCTATACCAGGAGACTATAAACTATTACACGCCAAAAATGTAATTTTAACACCACATGTAGGTTTCTTTACTGACGAGGCGATGGAATTGCGTGCTGAAATTGCATTCGATAACACCATTGCATTTTTAGAGGGTAAACCCCAAAATATTATTAAACGCTAAATAATGTGGGTTTTTTGAAAATTTGAAACAAGGAGAAAATACAATGACATTAAAAAAAAGAGCAAGAAAAGATTTAAAAAATCGTATTTTCCATTGGCCAGATATTCAAGAGTTTAGAGAAGAAGAAGCGACAAAACATATTTTCTATGAAACACTTAATACTGTAGGAGCTGTTTGGTGTATGCATCCAGGACAAGATTTGCCAATTCACTCGCACGAGAAAGCTGATGATATTTGGATTGTTGTAGAAGGAACAGCAGATTTTTATCCAGAGTGTGGTGAAATGGTTCAAATTAAAGCTGGTGATGTTGTTGTTGCACGTGCGGGTGAAAAGCACGGAATGACTAATAATTCTGATAAAGATTTTGTTATGTTAGGGATTGCGGGTCCGACACCAATCGGTTTTATTCCGCATAAACATCATTAAGTGAAATAGCACGTCTGTTGATTAACTAGTTTTCATAGTATAAAAAGAAAGATTCCTCCTTGTAGAAGCAATACCTACAAAGGGGGAATCTTTCATGCCATCATAATAAATTGTCATACCTCAATAAAACTTTATATTATAATGTGTTGCACTGTAAATATAGGTCAGTCCGATAACCTTAAGGGTAATCGGGCTTATTTTTTGTTTGTTGCACCTACCTTGCTGTGCAGAGAGTTATCGAGGGTGCAAAAGTACTACGTAGAGATCAGTTAGCGAGAATATCATAAGTCACACTTTTATAAATATTTTAAGTATATGCTTTTGTCTAAAATGTGCAAATCCATTTCTGTTTTTGTTAAAAGTGAACAATGTTATTTACTTACTCATAACCTAAAATTAACTTAAGCAATACATAAGTAAAAAAACGAAAAATAGGAGTGTCATATTATGGGACAAACAGTTAAAAATGACCCGAATTATTACAAAAAAATAATTGTTGCACTGTGCTTAGGTTGGGTAGTTATTTGGATTTATCGTACAATACTTACGCCCATATATCCACAAATTCAAGAATCGCTAGGGAATATTAGCGATACTCAGGTCGGACTAGTTGCTTCTATTTACTTTTTTGCCTATACAGGTATGCAAATTCCATCAGGTATACTAGTTGATAAATTTGGTCAAAAAAGAGTATTAATCCCTGCGTTTATCGTTTTTGCATTAGCGGCATTTGTCATTGGGACAAGCTCGACAATCACTCAAGTTTATATAGGCGCCTTATTGGCAGGTCTTTCGACTGGTTCATACTATGGTGCAGCGTTCTCCTTATCAGCTAAATATATGCCTAAAGATAAGAAAAGTTTTTCTAATGCGATCATCAATAGTGGTGCAGCATTAGGTATGGTCATTGGTCTAGTAGGCTCATCTGTTTTAGTTGGTGGTCTTGAAATCAAATGGAATTACATGCTTTATATCACATCTATCTTAATAGTAGCTGTAACATTTGTGTTTGCTTTGTTTGTTAAACAAGACAAAAAATCACCTACAGAAGGAACATCTGAAGATAAGAAAATAGCACAAGACGCAGATTCTCAAGGCATGAATTTATTCTCACCAAAACAATTAGTCATTTATTTCGTCTATTTTGCAACATGTTATGGCTACTACATGATTGTGACATGGTTACCATCATTCCTTGTCGCAGAAAAAGGATTCGAACAAGGTTCAGTAGGCTATGTAGCTGCTTTAGTCGCCATCACAGCAGTTCCTGGTGCATTAATATTTTCTAAATATATTGATAAAAATGCACATATGCGTCTGAAATTAATTTTATTCTTGTTAATTGGTGCAGCTGTAACAATTAGTTTAACCGTGTTTGCACCTAATCCTTCAGTGCTTTATGTTGCGCTTATTTTATATGGATTACTAGGAAAACTTGCAATTGATCCAGTTTTAATAACATATGTATCTGATTCAGTACCTTCAGATAGAGTTGCTAAAGCATTAGGTTTCTTTAACTTCTTTGGTATGAGTTCATCAGTTGTTGCGCCAACGCTTACTGGTTATATTGGTGATATCACTGGAACGAAGGTATTAGCATTCTATATTGCAGCCATACTTCTTGCAGTAGCAGCGATTCTATTTTTCCTTGTCGTAATGTTACGAGAGAATAAAGCAACCTCACCCCTAACGAATGAATAAAGCAAAGCTACCTATCAGTGGAGATTTTCCCCATATCCCGCTGATGGGTAGCTTTGTGATTGTCCTCTAAACATTTCTTTCCCTAAAAAATAAGGCTGTTTTCGTATAGATTGTTGCTGTTAATTTTTATTTTTTGATATCATTTTTTCGAAATGCAGCAATGATATAGAAGGGTTATCTACATGCGAAATAAATTGCGTTTCAATAAACGAAAATTCTTTTGGTAAAGGCACGAATTGTAACTCATAGTAACGAACATAGCGTTCATAAACAGATCTGGGTAGAAGAGTGATGCCTAAACCTGCTGCCACACAACCTAAAATGGCTTCTAAAGAGCCGAGTTCCATTATGCGATAGGATTTAACCTTTTGATGCCGTAAATATTTTTCTAGCTGAAAACGATACGAGCATCCAGCTCGAAAAACTAATATATTCGTATTTTCTATAGAAACGTACTTTGTATGGCCTGGATAAATCAAAACCATCTCTTCAACAAATACTGTTTTACTTTGTAACAAACTATGCTGAATAGGTCCTGAAATAAAGGCACCGTCAAGTTCATAATTTAAAACCTTATCAATTAAAATCGCAGTTGGATTCGTTTTTAAATTTAATGCAACATTTGGATACATTGTGCAGAAATCAGATAAAATAGTAGGTAAATGAACTGCTGCCGTCGTTTCAATCGATCCTATTAGTAAGGAACCAGTGGGATTTTCTTGATCTTGCATTGCATTTTCCGCCAGTTCCATCGTTTTGAATATTTGCATCGCATAATGGTACAATTCTTCCCCTTTCGGCGTGACACTACAGCCTCTATTATGACGATAGAGGAGTTTTGTTTGTAATTGTTCCTCTAACTTATGGATTTTTATCGTAGTGTTTGATTGCGAATAATTTAGCCTTTCCGCAGCCTCTGAAATACTCCCTAATTCTACTACGAACCGAAATGCTTTTAATGCTTCAATATCCATGATCTCACCTCTGATATTGATATTATCAATACCTAGTATACAAAATTCAAATTATATTTAATACCTAAAAATTGATAAGATTTAACAGTGGTAGACATGTGAAAGTACTACTAGCTGTCACAATACAAAATCTTATTTATATAAAGAAGGGAAAATGATATATGATTTTTAGCGAATTACGTTATCCTATTATTCAAGCACCAATGGCGGGAGGAGTAGCCACTGCTAAATTAGCAATCGAGGTTTCTAAAAATGGTGGACTCGGTTTTTTAGCAGCAGGATATAAAACGTCCGATGTTTTAGAAAATGAGATAAAAGCCTGTATAGAGGCAAATGTATTATATGGGGTTAATCTATTTGTACCTTCAAATGAAATGCTCGATGAGGCTGCATTAAAAACATATAAAAAACAATTAGAAAAAGATTTTTCAATGTCATTACCTGTAATGGAATGGTCGGACGATGAATGGCTTGAAAAGCTGGCTTTGATAGAAAAATATAAAGTACCGTTTATAAGCTTCACATTTGGTTGCCCAGAAGAGCAGATTATAAAAAGATTACAAAAAATAGGCTGCAAAATTATTGTGACCGTTACAAATATAGAAGAAGCAAGAATCGCATATGAAAGATCGGCAAATGCCATTTGTGTACAAGGTATAAATGCAGGTGGGCATCGTGGAACATTTCAAAATACAAATTCGCAAAATTACGAACCTTTACACGAATTAATTATAAAAGTTAAGAATGCAGTAAATATGCCTATCATTGCAGCTGGAGGTATTATGACAGGACAACAAATAAAAGTTTTATTAATTGCTGGAGCAAGTGCTGTTCAATTAGGAACTGCATTTATTTGTTGCGATGAAAGTGGTGCGAATGAAGTATACAAACGAGCGTTGATAGAAGGACATTTTCAAGAAACAGTATTGACCAAGTCATTCACAGGTAGACTAGCAAGAGGTTTATCTAATGAATTTATGAAAAAATATGAACTTCAAGCACCTAATGTGTATCCAGCTTTGCATTATTTGACGCAGCCGATTCGGAAACAGGCATTAGAAAATGAAAACCCACAAGCTATGTCTTTGTGGGCAGGCACAGGATTTAAGATGATACAGGCATTACCAGTGAAGGATTTGCTAGAAAAACTAGTAGAAGAAGCGAATTTGTAAATTAAGAACATAACTCATAATATGTTGGAAGCTAATAACAATGGATGAACACATTAATATATTAACTGGCAACAAACTTTACGAAAATAGCCTAATTTTTTTTAGCTGTTTTATCACGATTAATAATTATTGTTAGAGCATTTAATAGAATCGTGCTGATTAATAAGAAGGTAACAGCAAATACTGAACTACTAGTTGTATCCATAAGAGCAGACCAATCCTCAATCTCAACTAGATGATGATTATAAAATAATTGGAAACTTATCGATATAGCACAGGCGCTGAGACTTAAAGTAGAAATAATTAATCTATAATTGCGGACTTGTTTATGCGTACTCAAAAGACTACCAATTGGTAACAGAAGTGCTATTACTCCAAGTACAAGGCTTCCAAGATTAAGTAAACCGTTCATAATACATTTCACCCCTTTTCAAATTAGATAACGAAATAGATTGGAAAATGTTTCTTGTTAATATTTTTGAATTTATTAAGTTTGTGACCATGAAAATAAAATCCCGCTAAAAAGCATTCCTATCAGCTTTTTAGCGGGATTTTAAGTTTAAAATGTTATTTTCTCTGATGCAAATAACGCTAATCGTATATCCAATGAAGTATCAGGTGCATCGATTGGCTGACCTAAAATTTCTTCGCATTTTTTAATACGATATTTTACCGTATTACGATGGATATATAAATCTTCAGATGTCTTTGTAAGATCACAATGATTCGCCAAATAAATTTCTAAAGTATGTTTTAGTTCTTTCACTTTCGTTGTCTTTGGATAGGCTAATGAACCTAATGTGTATGTGATAAACGGTTTTAATTTATTGGCCGGAATGAGTTGTAATAATTCTTCCACACTTTTAGATTTATAGAGTTCTATATATCCAACTTCATCACTTTCAAACTTATGATCAAAAGCTTCATTCGCTTCGAAATAAGATAGCGGTAACTGTGAGAATTCAGTGACCTCATTACCAATGCCAAATGAAAGTGTGCTATTAAATAATTTTTGATACTCTTTTTGAAGATACTTGCAGTAATCTAAATAATATTGATGTTTAGTTTGTAAAAGTATCGTAAACCGATGATTACCTGGAGACATATATAAACTGATAGACGGATCAATGTCAATCAACTTATGCGTTAGCCATTCAAAAGTCATTTGATAGCGCTCATTCAAATAGATATTATTTTCTACATTTTTCTCTTTATCAATCGCACAAATTATCACTTGGTAGAAGTTTGATGTTTGGATATGATGCTTTTTCAAAAA
The DNA here is from genome assembly GCF_047737915.1 of Lysinibacillus sp. NPDC056185. Classification (NCBI taxonomy): domain Bacteria; kingdom Bacillati; phylum Bacillota; class Bacilli; order Caryophanales; family Bacillaceae; genus Lysinibacillus; species Lysinibacillus sp. NPDC056185. The sequence continues at coordinate 270,839 of NZ_JBLLLQ010000002.1, read as the reverse complement.
CTCAGGATGTTGCTTGACTGACATAAGATTATCAGGATGTTCAGACATGAGTGTTTCGAAAAATCGGTTTACCTCTTGTTGTTCCGCTTCTTTAATTTTACTGTTTTTATAAATGGCGAGACTGAGTGTATTTACGGCTTGTTCTATGGCAAGCAAACTAAATGGATAAGTAAGCGTATTGACATTTGAAACCATCAGATAATATGGGAAATATTTAAAAGCTGGCACCTCAAATATAATATGTTCTTCTTGGAAAGATGCACGATTATTAGGCGGAATGTGCTTGGAATTTAAAGATCTTTTGAAGTAACTAAGATTTTTTTGAACCTGTTCTGAGTGTTCTTGGAAGTGATGGCTCATCGATTTAATTTGATAAAAAGGATTTAAGAGCATTACAGGGACACGGAGGAGCCTACTCATCCGTTCAATCATCATTTCCAAGCTTAAACCTCTCATAAGCATTGTATTTAATTCTTGTTGGATATCTAAAGCAAAATATAATTTTTCAGTTTCTTCATCCAAGATATAGGATGAAATATGATGAGTGATCGATCCAAGATTCCAACTTTCGGGGATTCTGATAATTGGGAATTTTAATTTGTTCGCAAACTCTATCACTTCATCGTCAATTTTTTCTAAAAATCGGGATAATTTAATACCTATGCCAGCAACTTGTATATCATTTAATTCTCGAATGAGATCCATTAATCCGGATTGATCGTGCTGATAATTCATACCCGTTGTAACGATAAATGAATGTGGTGCAGTGAAATTTTGGATATCAGGCGTTTCTGTAATATCGACCATTTCTACTTCTCTTTCTAAATCGCCTTCACCATTTAACAATGTTAAATCAGAAAATTGTTGGACAGACATGATTTCTTTTAATGTTGTCAAAGAATCATCTCCTTTATCTTTGTTAGAAAAAGCCAAAATAAAACTTAAATATGTAAGATGCTACAAGGATAACCTATAAATCTGATTGTATACTATTTTTGAAGGTTATTATACGTATAGTCCTTTATTTCAAAATATCAAAGGAGAATTATGTGACAAATTCGGGGTAATCAACGGAATTCTTCGATTTTTGACAAGAGCGTGACAGCGAGGGAAGCATGCCAAAATTCATTTATTTACAATTACGACTTCGTACGAAGGAAATGAGGTAGTCGATGGATAATGCTACAAATCTAGTAGATATGTACATATCAGCTGAGGAATATCTAAATTATTTTTGAAATTAACTACTTTAGAAAGAAGTGACAACGATGTGGTATCAACAATATAATCCACTTGGAAACGAAATAGTGAGCGGAATTATAGCCTTTCTTCCTATTCTTTTATTTCTACTAAGCTTAACAATCTTTAAATTAAAAGGGGTTTATGCAGCAGCATTAACTTTAGGTGCTACTATCATCATTTCAGTCGGAGTCTTCGACATGCCGATCGCTAAAGCCTTCGGGGCAATTCTCCTCGGAACAGGCAAAGCACTTTGGCCAATCGGTTATATCGTCATTATGGCTGTATGGTTGTATAAGATTTCTGTACAAACCGGTAAATTTGAAATTGTACGTGGTAGTATAGCGAATATTACAGAGGACCAAAGACTTCAATTATTGCTCATTGGCTTTTGTTTTAATGCCTTCTTGGAAGGAGCGGCAGGATTAGGTGTTCCAATCGCTATTTGTGCAGCATTACTTGTGACTCTTGGTTTTCATCCAATAAAAGCAGCTGGACTTTGCCTCATCGCCAATGCCTCTACAGGTGCATTCGGTACAGTTGGAATTCCGGTTATTACAGGTGCCGAAGTTGGAGGTATGGAAACATTAGATCTTTCAAGAATGACGGCATTGATTTTACCATTGATTTCATTTCTTGTACCATTTCTCCTCATCTTTATTTTAAATGGCCTCAAAGGAATAAAAGAAATATTCCCAGCTATTTTTCTTGTCAGTAGTGTATTTTCAGTGCTTCAACTACTAACGATTGCTACTATAGGGCCTGAGCTTGCGAACATTATTCCATCTTTAATTAGTATGGTGGTGTTAGCCGCATTTTTAAGAAAATGGCAACCTAAAACGATTTATCATGAACCTGGGGTAGAAGTAACAGGTACTTTAAAAAAATATACTATGAAAGAGATTTTGGTAGCGTGGTCACCATTTTATTTGCTTACCGGTGTCATAGCTGTTTGGAGCTTCCCTGCATTTAAAAATTTATTCGTAGATGGTGGTGCACTGGATTTTACAACTATAGCTTTGAAAATTCCTGGACTACATGATGAAATCATTCGTACACCACCAATCGTAACAGAAGCAAATTCTATGCCAGCCATCTTACAACTTAACTTTGTTTCTGCAACAGGAACGGCGATTTTATTGGCAATCATTTTAACCAGTGTGCTTTTTCCTGCGTTAAACATAAAACAAACCGTAAATTTACTAGGTGACACCATTAAAGAACTGTGGTTACCGATTTTTACGATCGTTCTTGTCATGGCTTTCGCAAATCTATCTGATTTTTCTGGACTTAGTACATCTTTAGGACTGGCGCTTGCAAAAACGGGTGACTTCTTTCCATTTGTGAGCCCAGTATTAGGTTGGATTGGTGTCTTTCTCACTGGATCTGTTGTTAATAATAACGCTCTATTTGGTAGCTTGCAGGTAGTAACTGGAACGCAGATTGGGATTTCACCATCCTTACTGATGGCAGCCAATACAGCTGGAGGAAGCGTAGCAAAATTGATTTCACCACAGTCTATTGCTATTGCAGCAGCAGCCGTTAATCAGACCGGGAATGAATCAAAAATCTTTCAATATACATTACGATATAGCTTAGGGTTGCTTCTTCTCGTTTGTATCATGACACTTTGCTTATCATTTTTCCTATAATGATTTGAAAATGAATACACCGCATGGTAAATCAGAGTTTTCTCATTGATTTACTATGTGGTTTTGTTTTTATGTTTGGATAAATTCAGTGCCCTTTAACTGATGTTGCTGATTGGAGTCACTAGAAAAGCTGGAACTTGCTCCGAAAATAATAAATCCGATTGCTTCTCACGCCTGCCTGCTTGAGAAGATCGTCGCAAAAACGACAGAATGCGCCGCTAACCAAACGAGAATCGCCACTAAAACATCGAATTCCGCCGCTAACCAAACGAAGATCGCTGCTAAAACGAAGTTCCGCCGTAAACCAAGAGAAGATCGTCGCAAAAACGTCGAGTTCTGCCGCTAGCCAAGAGAAGAACGCCGCTAAAACATCAAGTTCCGCCGCTAACCAAGAGAAGTCCGCCGCAAAAACGTCGAGAATCGCCGCTAACCAAGAGAAGTCCGCCGCTAACTAAGAGAAGAACGCCACTAAAACGACAAGTACCGCCTAACTAAGCGAAGTTCGCCGCTAAAACATCAAGTTCCGCCGCTAACCAGGAGAAGAACGCCGCTAATACATCAAAATGCGCCGCTAACTAAGCCTAGACGTAATCGAAGCCAACAACTTTATTTTTTCATTCTAGACATTTTGCCTTTAAACTAACAAACAACTTAAATTAATTTGTTGATAATGCATAAAAAGACCATCCATTATTGTTCGTTATGTCAATGAATGGTTGTGAGTAAGGTCCTATAATGAAGGTAAGTTAGAGGAAGGAGTGAAAGAGTAATGGATATTCAATCAACTTTTGAATCGTTAGATAAGAAATTCACCAGTTTTGGTGGTTTACAACAAGGTGGAATTACACGTCTATTATATTCTCAAGAATGGAATGATGCTGTTCGTGAGCTGGAAACAACATTCATAGAAGCAGGATTCGAAGCAAGTTTCGACGATATCGGCAACTTAACTGGGCGACTTATTGGAAGTAAATATCCAGAAGAAACGATTTTAACGGGATCACATATTGACACAGTAGTTGAAGGTGGTCATTTAGATGGGCAATTCGGCATCTTATCTGCACTTGTGGCTGTGAGTTATTTAAAAGATAAATATGGTCAACCACTCCGATCATTAGAAGTATTATCGCTTGCGGAAGAAGAAGGTAGTCGATTCCCTTACACATTTTGGGGTAGCAAAAACTTCTTTAACTTAGCTAAAAAATCGGATGTCGACACAATTGAAGATGCTGAAGGTATTAAGTTCGAAGATGCGATGCGCAAATCCGGCTTTGATTACCGAAAAACTACTGACGTTCGTAATGACATCAAAGCATTTGTTGAATTGCATATTGAACAAGGGAAAGTGTTAGAGACAGAAAACAAAACAATCGGTGTGGTCAATGGAATCGTCGGCCAGAAACGGTACACAATCAACTTAAAAGGCGAAGCGAACCATGCTGGGACTACGCCAATGTCATTACGTCGCGATACAGTTGTTGCCTATAGCGAAATTGTCACAGATTTAACGAAACGTGCAAGAGAAGTTGGAGAACCACTTGTGTTAACGTTCGGCCATGTCGTACCTGTTCCAAACACAGTAAATGTAGTTCCTGGAGAGATTTCGTTCTCAGTAGACTGTCGTCATATTGATCAACAACTATTAAATGATTTTGCGACAGAAATCGAAGACAAAATTAAAGCAGTCGCTACCGCAAATAACATGACTTATGACATTCATTTGTGGATGGATGAGACACCAACATTGATGGATGAAAAAATCGTTCAAATAATTGAACAAGCAGCCAAGGATAATGTAGGTGATCAATATAAAGTGATGCCATCTGGTGCAGGACATGACTCACAAATATTTGCACAATATGTTCCAACAGCCATGTTGTTTGTACCTTCTATAGATGGAATTAGCCACAATATAAATGAAGAAACGAAGATAGCTGACCTCGTTAAGGGGATTGAAGTATTGATAGATGTATTGTTTGAACTAGCGTATAAAGAATAAATAATGTGAAGGAGTCAGAAATTATGGGTTACATAAATCTAAATCAAGGATATAGAGAAGGTTTATTAGAAACACGTTCCGTGATTAAAAAAGATAATTACGCGTTAATTACACCAGACGGCTTAGTCAACAATGTTGTACCTGGCTTTAAAGATTGTGACGTAACAATCTTAGGATCCCCACGTTTAGGTGCAAGATTTGTAGATTACTTAATAACAGTAAAAAACCAAGGCGGAAACACAACTGGTTTCGCTGGTGATGGTATTCAATCATTTGTATACGTTGTCTATGGCAATATCAACGCTTATGCGGATGGTAAAAAATACGAACTAACGGAAGGTGGGTACTTATATGTACCTCCACACTTACAGTTGACGTTTGAAAATAATAATAACGGTGAAGATAGCCGCTTATTCCTATATAAAAAACGTTATCAGCCACTTAAAGGGCACCCATTAAAAGGGCATACACCAGAAATTATTTCAGGTAATGTGAACAACATTAAACAAGAAGCCTATGAAGGGATGAAAGAAGTATTAATCCAAGACTTATTACCAAAAGAAATCGGCTATGACATGAACATTCATATTCTTTCATTCAAACCAGGTGCTTCACACGGTTACATTGAAACACATGTTCAAGAACACGGTGCTTACGTATTAAGTGGACGCGGTATGTATAACTTAGACAACGAATGGATGCCAGTTGATAAAGGAGACTATATCTTTATGGGCGCTTATGTGCCGCAAGCAACTTATGCAGTTGGTTTAGATGAACCATTCTCATACATTTATTCGAAAGATGCGAACAGAGACATTGACCTATAAAGAGAGAGTATCAATAAATATTAGATTATTTAGAGTCTGACAAAATATTTTATTCATGTAAGAGAAGGAGCTGACACCATGCGTGTATCGAAGGAAGAACTGTTTAATTTAATGAAACAAAAGTTTATGAAAGCGGGATTAAATGAAGGAGCGGCACATGATGTTGCAGATGTATTAACATACGCTGATCATAGAGGCATTCACTCCCATGGCGCTGTCCGTGTTGAATACTATTCTGAACGAATTGCAAAAGGTGGTATTACAGCAAATCCAAATTACACATTTGAACAAACAGGACCAGCATCTGCTGTTTTTGATGGGGATAATGGTCCAGGTCACCAAATCGCAAAACAAGCAATGGAAAAAGCGATTGACATGGCCAAAAAATCGGGTATTGCCGTTGTTGGTATGAAGCATATCTCGCATAGTGGTGCATTAGGTTACTTTGTTGAAATGGCAGCAGAACAAGATATGGTTGCTTTAAGTATGTGCCAATCAGATCCAATGGCCGTGCCATTCGGAGGAACTGAACCTTATTTTGGTACAAATCCAATTGCATTTAGTGCACCATCTGCTGATGGTCGTATCATTACATTTGATATGGCGACAACGGTCCAAGCATGGGGCAAAATTCTAGACGCAAGAAGTAAAAACGAATCTATTCCAGATACATGGGCGGTCGATGCAACAGGTGCACCAACTACGAATGCAAGAGATGTTCATGCACTCCTGCCAATCTCGGGTCCAAAAGGGTATGGCTTGATGATGATGGTGGATATTTTATCTGGTAGTCTTCTTGGAGTCCCACATGGTGTACATGTTTCTTCCATGTATCAAGACTTAACAAAAGGACGCGATTTAGGTCAACTTCATATCGTGATTAATCCTGCGTATTTCACAGATTTAGATGCTTTCAAACGACAAATTTCAACGATGCTTGATGAATTAAAAGTGCAGAAAGCGGCAGAGGGATATGGAGAAATTTATTATCCAGGTGAACGCGGTAAGTTAAGAAGTGAGGAATATGATAAGGAAGGTATTGAAATCGTAGACGACATTTACAACTATCTTGTGTCAGACGATGTACATTTCGATCGTTATCACGGAAAAAATAGATTTGCAGAATAATAAAATGGAGGAACATCATGTTATATACAATTATAAAAGAAAACACTTATAAGGACTCCATCGTGTTAATGCTTTTATCAAACAAGTTATCTGCAATTGATGGTGTGAACAAAGTATCAATCATGATGGGAACACCGGCAAACAAAGACATTTTTAAATCGTCTGGCTTAGGCACGGATGAATTAGAAAAAGCCAAGCCAAATGATATCGTTATCGTTGTAGATACTGATCAGGAAGAAAAAGTAGACGAAGTGAAAGAAGAGGTAGAGATCGCATTAAAAGGTGAGTCTGATTCTCAAGACGCGTCTAAAGGCCAAGAAGCACATAATTGGAAACGTGCATTGGAGCTTGCGAACAATCCGAACTTAGCATTAATTTCAATTCCTGGTCAATATGCAGCAATGGAAGCGGAAAACGCACTGAACGAAGGTTTACACGTTTTCATGTTTAGTGACAATGTTGCTAAAGAAGACGAAGCGAAATTAAAACAAAAAGCGCATGAAAAAGGATTATTAGTGATGGGTCCAGACTGTGGTACTGCACTCATTCACGGCGTACCTCTTGCCTTTACAAATAACGTAAACGAGGGCGATATTGGTATTGTTGGCGCATCAGGTACAGGTATTCAAGAAGTGACAACAATCATTGATCGCTATGGTAAAGGTGTAACGAACGCTCTTGGTACAGGTGGACGTGATTTATCGACGGAAGTTGGTGCCATCACCATGTTAGATAGCATCAAAGCATTAAACCAAGATCCGAAAGTAAAAGTGATTACTGTGATCTCCAAACCACCTGCAGAGGAAGTAAAGCGCAAAGTATTAAACTTATTAAGAAATATTGATAAACCAGTTGTTACATTATTTTTAGGTGACAAACCTTCCTATCAAGAAGAGAACATCTATCATGCTTATACCCTAGAAGAAGCTGCAGTTGTAGCTGTCCAATTATCCAATGGGGACCAACCTAATTTCAAACCGACAACAGCTGAAAATGTAAACGTTTTATTAAAAGAATCACAAGTTGGTATAAAAGGTTATTATTCAGGCGGTACATTAGCAACTGAAGCAGCCATGCTAGTGAGAGATGCTTTCAAAGATACAATAACGGAAGAAAAGAACGATCGTTATATTTTAAAAACAAAAAATCATGAAATCATTGACTTAGGTGATGATGAGTATACAAAAGGTAAACCACACCCGATGATTGATCCTGAAAATCGTATCGCAGTGCTTGAAAAATCTGTCAACGACCCTGAAACAGCCGTAATCATGATTGATAACGTCATCGGTAACGGTGGTCATGCAGATATGGCAGGTGAACTAGCACCAACAATCAAACGTTTATTGGACAATGCACATCAAAATGGTCGTCAACTTGCAGTGCTTGCAACTGTTGTTGGTACTGCACAAGACATCCAAGGTTACGATAAACAAATTGACACTTTAAAAGAGAGCGGAGCCATTATCTGCAAGACAAATGACCAAATGGTTCGTACGGCTATCCAACTTGTAGGCGGTAAAGTGGAACAACCAAGTGTTGATGTACAAAAATTTGACTATACACCAGAAAACTTAGCGGTAGATGAGAAAATTATGTCCTTCATCAATATGAAACCAAGTGTTATTAATATTGGTCTAAAAAGCTTTACGGAAGCTGTTCAAAACAGTGGCTCTGATTGTGTCCAATTTAACTGGCGTCCGATTGCTGGTGGCGATGAGAAGTTAATGAAAGTACTTCAATTCTTAAACTATTATGAAGGAGGTACAATCTAATGGGTTACAAAACAATAAATGAAGCGAACGAAGCCGTTATCCAGAAAATCATTGTAGCAGCACCTTTCTTAACGGATGTTGTACCTGCTAAGTCTGTGATTCCTGAATTAGTAGATTACGTGTTATTACACGCTGGACCTCCAATTAAATACGAAAACATGACAAATCCTATGCAAGGTTCATGTGTTGGAGCAATCTTGTTTGAAGGATGGGCAGAAGACGAAAAGGGTGCACGTGACTTACTTGAAAACGATAAAATCAAATTCATTCCCTGTCACCATGTGAATGCAGTTGGGCCAATGGGTGGTATCACTTCACCTAACATGCCAGTACTTGTCGTTGTTAACAAAGAAAGTGGGAACGAAGCGTACTGTCAAATGAACGAAGGGATTGGAGCCGTATTACGCTTTGGCGCCTACAATGAGCAAGTAATCAACCGTTTACATTGGATGAAAGATGTATTAGGTCCCGTATTAAGTAAAGCGTTAAAAACATTTGACGAAGGCTTGAATGTTAACGTATTGATTGCTAAAGCTATTGCAATGGGTGATGAATTCCACCAACGTAATATTGCAGCGTCACTTGCATTTTTAAAAGAACTATCTCCAGTCATTTCAGCATTAGAAGACGTTGACAAGGAACAATGTACAGAAGTAATCCAATTTTTAGCAGACACAGACCAATTTTTCTTAAATATTGCAATGGCGACTGGTAAAGCGATCATGGATGCAGCACGTACAATAGAACACGGTACGGTTGTTACGGCCATGTGCCGAAACGGTGAAAACTTTGGTATCCGTATTGCGGGGATGGGAGACGAGTGGTTTACGGCTCCTGTTAATACGCCGCAAGGATTATACTTTACTGGTTATTCTGCAGAAGATGCAAACACAGATATTGGCGATTCAGCAATTACAGAAACAATCGGTGTTGGCGGAATGGCGATGATTGCAGCACCTGCAGTTACCCGCTTCGTTGGTACAGGAGGATTTAATGATGCGCTTGAAATAAGTAATCAAATGACTGAAATTTGTATCGGCGAAAACCCGAACTATGTCATTCCAACTTGGGACTTCAAAGGCGCATGTTTAGGGATCGATGCACGGAAAGTTGTTGAAACGGGAATTACACCAGTCATCAATACAGGGATTGCCCATAAAATTGCGGGTTATGGTCAAATTGGTGCTGGTACAGTCCATCCGCCAATCGAATGTTTTGAGAAGGCAATCACGGCATATGCTGAAAAGCTAGGTTTTAAAGGATGATATTACAAGCAAGTGCGGTTGGTCCAATCGCACTTGAATTATTGAATGAAGGAAACACCTTTACCGTGCACAGTATTTTTGAAAAAGGTTTGAATATGGTTGATAGAAATGGTGAATTGATATTCGCTGGTACCGACGAAAATGGGACATTTCCGTTCGGGATCTTGCTTGATCGTCAAACTAAACAAACGATAAAAACTCATATTAGAGTAGGCGATACCTTAACATTTCATAATAATCGTCTATTTCATAACAGTTTTGAAATGGTGTTTAATGTAAAAATACTACCGTTATATATGGATTTTGAACATGCAAATATAAATAGATTAAAAGAAAATTTCAAATACATTTCATTTGCATCATATGAATCAACAGATTTTGAACGAGCACGTGTGTTGGCCTTAATCAATAGATTACATGATCCAACCCAAAATCTTGAGAAGACATTCCGTTATTTTATTGGACGTGGACAAGGTTTAACACCAACTGGTGACGATATACTTGTCGGCATATTATACGGGCATTTTCTAAATAATTTTATCGAACATAAACATCTTGAAACTTTAAAAGCTTTAATCAAGGAACCTTTAACGACCATTGTCAGTAAGCGCTTTTTAACTTGTGCTTTAGATGGTGTATTTAGTTCGAAGATTACAGCATTACAGCATGATCCATCCTTAGAAAGCATGAAAAGTCTAATAGAAGTTGGCTCTTCATCTGGGATGGATACGTTATATGGCATTTATATGTCGGTAACTAAGGAGTGAAAGAAATGGGGAAAAGCGTAGTTATTGCATTGGGCGGTAACGCAATTTTACAGCCAAAGCAAGAAGCAACTTATGATAATCAATTCAAAAATGTAGTGTCTGCTACACGCCATATGATTGAAATGAAACAAGCGGGGCATAAAATCGTCATTACACACGGTAATGGTCCGCAAGTGGGAAATATTATTGCCCAAAACGAAGCGGCTAAAAATGTAGTCGAACCACTACCAATCCATGTTTGTAACGCAGAATCACAGGGGTTCATTGGTTATATGATGGAAACAGCTTTAAAAAACCATATTAATGAACGAGGCATTACTTCAAATGTGGTGACATTGTTAACAATGGTTGAAGTCGATAAAGAGGATCAAGCATTTGAAAATCCGACTAAACCAATCGGTGTATTTTTCTCAGAAGAAGAAGCGAAACGTTTAGAAAAACAAGGCTATACAATGTTAGAAGATGCAGGGCGTGGATACAGACGAGTTGTACCTTCACCAGAACCACAAGTGATTCATGGTATAGACGAAATTAAACGTTTAATCGATGATACGATTGTTATTTCATCCGGTGGTGGTGGTATCCCTGTATATCGTGAAGATACTGGTCAATTACAGGGTATTGAAGCGGTGATTGATAAAGACCGTTCAGGATTAAAGCTTGCCCAACAGGTAAATGCGGAAGTTTTCATGATGTTAACAGATGTACCAAATGTCTATATCAATTTCGGGAAAGAAAATGAGCAAAAATTAAGCCAAATTACAATAGAAGAAGCTGAACAATATGTTGCAGAAGGACAATTTCCACCAGGTAGTATGCTACCAAAAATGCAAGCAGCTATTGAATTTGCAAAATCAGGGAAAGAGGCAATTATTTGTTCATTGGATCAAGCAGTAGCTGCATTAGAAGGAAAAGCAGGTACACGTATAACACAATAAGGCTCTTATTAGTGACACAACATAACTAGTTAAAACCTTAAAAAGCGCAAGAAATCAATTTTAGAAACGTTGATTTCTTGCGCTTATTTGATATTTATTATTCTTTAGTTTTATCTTCTTAACTAAAGTCGTACTAATAGAGAAAATATTAAGCAATAAAGGTTCATTTGAGTCAAATGCAGCGTGTGAAGAGTTACTATTCCGTGTTCACTTTTTTGTAGGAGGACCTAGCTTCTTTATACCAGGACTGGTTCGCAGGGAAATTTGAATGCACTTTAGAAGAACTAACCGAATCCGTTAGCCGTATGATGATACAAGGGTTTCAATCGTATACTTTTAAATAAAACGACCTTCCTGTTTGGTTTATAGCGCAAGAAAAGACGTTAGAGTGTCATTGAAACAACAAATCGAGGGCTACCTTTATATAAAAGGATAGTTAGCTTTATTAAGATGGTAAGAGGCGAAGAAATTCGTCTCTTTTTCATTGTACACTCGGCATACGTAGGAATTATAGGGTGGAAGGTTCAGAAGCGGGAAGACAGTGGTAGTGGTTAGCCGATAGCAATGGGCCTGTGGTGATGCGGAATCAGAAGGCAAAGACATGCCTGAGGAACACAAATCTCATAGAAGCTCGGGATGACGGGTGAGTGTCCACTATCAACACGAAAAATGATCTTAGCGTGAATGCAAAGCTCGCTGTCTTTTTTAAAATTTTTTAAGAAAAATGCTAATTTCTTGGGGTTCGAACAAATGTTCCTATCAAGGTGAATTCGAGCTAAATAGGGAAGTCAGTAAGTTAGAGTGCTGTTTAACTTGTGTCCAACAATCGGACCATTTAATAAAGTATAATAAGGTAATACATTAAACATAGGAGTAATATGAAATAATACATGACAAATTGATTGGAGGAGTAAAAATGCAAGGCTTTAAACGCTACTGCTCGTTTGTAATTCTTATCTTGTTGTTAACAGGGTGTGCGGGTGTGGAAAAAGATAAAACGTCCTCAAATGCGAAAATAACCATTGAACCATATAACATGAGTGAAAAAGAAAGTCTGCTTATTAGCAAATCAGGAGTAGGGCATATTGAATTTTTTAAACTAAATGGCACTTTAGCTGAAGATGATGATGTGCAAATCTCAGTGGAAGTATTTGAAAAAGGTAAGTTTAAAGAAGAATTGCTAAAAACCTGGGATAACCCCGAAAAAAATTATAAAGATATTCTCATTTCGTTTGGAATAAGTGACTTTAACGATGAAGTTCGTCCCTTAAAATTGATATCTGGCATACCTTCTGGGCTTGCTACAACGAATTATTCAAATAACATGACGACTTCTTCTTTCAGTAATTTAGTAAGCGAAAAGGTTACTTTAAAGAAAAACAAACCTGTTTATTTAGCGGCATGGCTAGGCACTACAAAAAATGAGCTGCGCTCTGTAGGAAGCGAAAATGGCGAATTACCTACCGGCATTGCAGAAGTTGAGCTCGCATTTTTATACAGAGTTTTATGGACTGATAAGGAAAAGAATTAACATTAGCAGTGTAATTGGAATAAGGAGATACCGGACCTGGTATTATATATTGGGTAATTAACGGGCGCGATTGGAGAAATTAGTTCTTCTTCAAACCGAAAAAGAGAAATATAACCTAATTAGTAGGTTTGATGCCATAATTAGTCAAAACAAGGAACAAACCCGTAGAATTTGTGAAACTTTCTTAGAGAAAATGGAAAACGGAAATTATATCTTACTTGAACAATTGTTAAATCAAAAGGAGGAAAATACATGAGTACAGCTTTTCAAATCAATCAAAATAGTGAATATCTTGTCTGTAAGAATCAAGATGTGATTTACGATGGGGTTTATTTATTTACAAACCAACGTGGTGTTAGAAAGACCGCTTTAATGATGCCACCCACTCAGCCAGCTTCTTGGATTTCTGCTTATGGAAGTTTAACCGTTTCACAGATTGGAAAGGAAAATCCGAATGGCGGTATAAACGAAAAAGGTCTTGTTGTGGAGCAAACTACTCTTTGGCAAACTGAATATCCTGCTTCTAACGTACGTCCTGGGGTAAACGAGTTACAATGGATTCAATATTTGTTGGACACATGTAGTACTGTTCAAGAAGTTCTGGAAGTAGCCCCATCCATTCGGATTGACCAGAGTACATCTAAATTACACTATCTGATTGCAGACAGAAGTGGAGATAGTGCAGTAATAGAATTTTTAAATGGAAAAATGACTATCCATAGGGGGAAACTACAACTTCCAGTAATAGTGAATTCTCCTTATAAAGAAGCGTTGAAAGAAATCGAGGATGGAAAAACAAATTGGTCTGATTGTGGTGAATATCAGGAGAACTCAATGCAACGGCTATTAACGGTTTCGAGAAGAATGCAGGAAATTTCAAATCATGTCGATATAATAGATTTTGCTTTCGAAGTATTGACCTCTGTAAGACGTGAGGATACGATCTTTAGTCTTGTGTATGATATTAACCGAATGGAGGTTCATGCCTGTACCAACCGAAATCCCGAGAGAAAAACTATAAAAATGGTTGATTTTGATTTTGCCAATGGATTACCTTCTCAATCTGTCGATCTTCAGGATCTTAGAGCAAAAAATGTTACAGACCAATTTGAAACTTACAGTACAGAATTTAATCATAATGCTGTGAATTCATTTTTTAGAGACCCAACATTGACTGCAATATTTAAATGGGAAATTTCAGATGAAATGATTCAATTTTTAGCTCGCTACCCTGATTCATTTTCTTAGTTAAGCTAATGAATACCCCTGTAAAATTATCTCAAGGTCTTTTGGAACTATCAGGGGGGCATTAAGATAAAAAATAATTTATTTTGAACTCGAAGCATAGTTCAACCGTTTTACTGTAACCGATATAGTATAGATATTAAACGCCTCTCAATTAAGACATTCTATCCAACTTGTTAAAGACTATTGATAAAGAGATACATGGCTATTTCGAATCATACCGTGTTATGAAACAACAAGATGAACAATAAAAATGTTTAAAGGAGAGAAAATAAAAAATGAGTGTAGAAATTTATAACGGAGAACGTTCTGAAGAAAGTGTTCAATTTGAAAAATTGTTAACTTCCGAAAGTAATAAAAATAGTTTTTCTAGTATTGAAAACACCAAACAGTTTGTTAAGCAAATGGGAACTGAAAATAGAAAACCTTATGTTATTGGGGATGATGTTCAATTTTTAAGTGATGTTAAGGAGCGGGCATTCGAGGAAATGCAGGTATACACACTAAATGACCAAGACTCCCTAAAGTAAAAAGTTATTTTATATATACATGGTGGTGCTTGGACGAATCAACCTTTAAATTTTCACTGGTGGTTTTTAGATAAAATGGCACAATCTTTGAATGCGAAAATAATTGTTCCCATTTATCCTAAAGTACCTCATTTTAACTATAAAGATACCTATCCAAAAATCCTAAACCTTTATAAAGAAGTTCTTGAAACTGTTGAAAGATACGATCAATTGACCATTATGGGAGATTCTGCGGGCGGAAATATATCACTTGGTCTGGCTCATCTTTTAAAAATGAACCATTTACCTCAACCGAAAGATATTATTTTATTGTCTGCATGTGTTGATATGAGTTTTGAAAATCCTCATATACCTGAATATGAAGAAAAGGACCCGATGTTAGCTAGTGAAGGAATGGAAGTCATTACAAAGATTTGGGCAGCTGATAAAGATTTAAAAGACGCATTGATTAGTCCAATTTACGGTGATTTTAAAGGACTTGGGAAGATTACTCATTTTATTGGAACACACGAATGTTTATATCCAGATGCAATAAGACTGGATGAAAAACTAACAGGACAAGAAATTGAAATCAATACCTTTGTTTATCCTAAAATGAATCATGTGTTTGTTGTTATGCCAATCCCTGAAGCTCTAGATGCTCAACAGAAAATTATTGAAATAATTTGTTCGTTGAAGGAAATGGAGAGTTAACTGTACATGAAGCGGCCACCAGGAGGAAGAGATTCTAAAAAATTGCTATGACCATAAAGGCGTGTCACAAAGTTCGTGACACGCCTTTTTTCCATATTATCCAATAGTGTAGGGTAGTAAAGATAATTAATACGCCTTTGATTTTTTGTCATTAAGCACGCTTTGAGTCCTGTGATTGATTAAGTTTAGGACTGTAATATACTTTTGAAAATCTTCAGCTGTAAATTGCTCGAGGTTCTTCAAATGACTCCGATATTCCTCTAAATCTAGATTTTTATGATATTCATAAACTATTTTGCCTTTTGGTGTTAATTCAATATGGAATTCTCGATAATTGTCCAGATTTCTATATTTAATTACTAAACCCTTTTTAATTAGTTTATCAACCATTTGAGAAACAGCACTTTTTGTGCAATTTTTAATTTCTGCAATTTCAGAAGTAGTAGTTTTTATTTGATCTCCAATTAAGTTGAGTGTATGAACTTCTATCATATACAATTCATCTTCTGTCCCATATTTTCTTGGAACATTTTCGTATGAACTAATCAGTCTAGATGTCTCGTAAATCGTTTCCATTAGCTCATAAAAAATCTTCTCTTTATCCACAATGCATCTCCTCCCCATAATTGGTAGCCAATTTAATTTAATTTTAACATATTGAAAATCTATATTTTACTTTCGTTTTGAATCTAATTAATTTTTATAATATTCTGAAATTTATATTGACGATTTTACAGTTAAGGTGTTAAACTGAGAAAAATTTAATCTAAACGTGTCGAAAATTGCGATAAAGTAGAAAGTTGAATACGACAAGAGGTGGGGAGAAACATTGAAATATAATTTTGATGAAGTAGTTAATCGCAGAAATACTTATTCCTTAAAGTGGGATGGTGAAGATGTAATTAAAACAATTGGTTATACAGAAAGGTATGACTATGAGACCATTCCGCTATTTACAGCAGATATGGATTTACCCGTACCCCAACCATTGATAGATGCACTACATAAAACAGTTGATCATCGTATTTTTGGATATTCTGTTTTTCCAGATGAGTACTTTGAATCAATTCAGCATTGGTTTAAAAAGAGACATGACTGGACCATCAAAAGAGAAGAGATTGTATATAGCCCTGGAACTGTACACGCCTTGAATATAGCTATAAAAGCATTAACTAAACATGGTGAAGGTATCATTATTCAACGTCCTGTTTATCCGCCGTTCACAGCTGCGATAGAAGGAAATGGAAGAGTTGTTCGAAATAATGCATTGAAATGTGATGCTGAAGGGTATTACACAATTGATTTTGAGGATTTTGAAGCAAAAGCAAAAGAAGAGAATACTACACTGTTCATTCTCTGCAGTCCACATAATCCGACTGGTAGAGTTTTAACATATGAGGAATTAAAAACGCTTTCTGATATCTGTGCGAAGAATAATGTAATTATTGTAGCTGATGAAATTCATGGGGATCTCATTAGAAAAAAACAAAAATTTATACCCATCGCAAAAGTTGCAAACAGCTCGGATCATATCATCACATGTACAGCCATTAATAAAACCTTTAATGTTGCGGGTCTGCACTGTACAAATGTTATTATTTCAAACACTGAGATTAGGAAAATCTTTAGCGACACAATGGGAATGCAGTTACCATCACCGTTTACAATTGCAGCTCTTATAGCTGTCTATAACGAAGGAGAAGAATGGTTAGCGCAAATAACAGAATATATTGACGACACAATCGAGTATGTGAAAAATTTCATAGGTAAAAAAATGCCTACAGTCAAAGTTAGGATCCCTGAAGGAACATATGTGCTATGGATGGACTTTAGTGGATATGGCCTTTCAGCTCAAGAGATTCATGATCGTATCTATAACAAAGCCAATGTCATACTTGAAGATGGTCACTTGTTTGGAAATGAAGGTAAAGACTTTCAAAGAATTTGTATCCCTTCACCAAGACCACTTATAAAAGAAGCACTTGAAAGAATCGCTTTAGAATTCCAAGATATCGAATCCAATAATCAATCAGAAAGGGAGTATATAAAATGAAAACGATCGAATTTAAGCTTAATGCGTTAAAAGCTGCAAAAGAAATAGAAGACTATGTAATTGAGATAAGAAGAGATCTTCATAGACACCCTGAGATTGGATTACAGGAAGTACGGGCAATGAGAATAGTTACAGATGAGTTAACTAAATGGGGCATTCATTACGAAATTGTCCAAGATGGTGGAATTATTGGTTATATTCAAGGGAAACAACCGGGAAAAACTTTAATTCTTAGGGCAGATTTAGATGCACTGCCGATGAAGGAAGAGGAAAATAATTTAAAAAAGAAAAAAGTAGTATTTTCAGCGTATGATCAAGCTGCTCATACTTGTGGGCATGATGGACATACAGCGATGCTTTTGGGTGTCGCGAAAATCTTGGCTCAACACCAAGACAAAATTAAAGGAAGAGTGTTATTAGCTTTTGAACAAGGCGAAGAAATGGGTGGTGGGATTTATAATCTCTGTAAACGATTACACGAAATCGGAGGAGATGGAATTTGGGGTATCCATTTAAAAAATGATCTTCCGACTGGGAAAATATGTGTTGATCCAGGTCCAAGAATGGCTGCTTCTTTTGTTTTTGATGTCTTAATAAAAGGAAAAAGTGGACATGGTTCAAGACCAGATTTGTCAGTTGCTCCATTAGACTGTTTTACCGATTTTTATAACAATTTAAGAGCAATGAGGTTAAATACTTTAGACCCTTTTAAAACAATTACCTATTCAATTGGAACGATTAATTCAGGTTCCGCAGCAAATATAATTCCAGAAAGCTTACAGTTCTCAGGAACAGCCAGGTATTTAGAATATAGCCAAGGTACTCATGCAGCAAAAGAATTTAAGAGAATCCTAGAAAAAGTCTGTGACCTCCATAATTGCACCTATGAATTTATTATTGAGCCTAAAGAATCGGATTTAATTGTCTACAATCAAAAAGATTGTGCTCAAATTGCGATCAATGCGGTGAAAAATGCAATTGGTACAGATGCATTACAGTCAATCCCTGCTTGGATGGCATCAGAATCATTTGCGTTTTATGAAAAATACTTCCCAGGTGTGTTTGCATTCGTAGGAATACAAAACCTCGAAGAAGGGATTGGGGCCGAACACCATAATGTTTACTTTGACTTAGATGAAGATGCTTTAAAAATAGGAGTGGCGGCTACTGTACAATACACAATTGATTTTCTAGACAGTGAAAAACAAGTTCATTTTACTCCTGATAAAAGAGATATAAATAGTCTATTTATTGATAACGGGTTTCAGCGATTAATTAATAAATAAAAAGGAGATAGAAAAATGACAAAAAAAAGGCTCTGCTATTTACTCTCGTTCATTGCATATTTCGGAATGCCATTAGGAGTTCCTTTTATCAAAAATGTCGAACTATATGTCCTAGGTCTTCCATTTTTATTATTTTGGATGGTTTTATGGATCTTTTTAGGAACAGGGTTAATGATTATCGTTCATCGTATAAATCCTAATGCAAAAGAGGAGACGGAATAATATGATAATTTCAGTTGGAATCATTGCAATATTCTTAGGTATTGCTTTATTTTTGGGCATTATGGCTAGTAGAGGTAAAGATATGAGCCTTGAACAATGGAGTGTTGGAGGCCGTGGATTTGGTTCTATCTTCATCTTCTTATTAATGGCTGGTGAAATTTATACAACTAATGCATTTTTAGGGGTAAGTGGTTGGATGTACGGGAAGGGCGCCGCAGCATTTTTTAATATCGCGATGTTGAACTATGTAATTGCTTACTGGTTGACACCTAAAATATGGGCTTATGGAAAGAAACATAGTCTACTATCACAATCTGATTTTTTTGAAAAGGCATATAATAGTAAAATTCTCGGCACACTTGTAGCTATTGTAGGGTTAGCAGCTTTAATTCCTTATTTAGTCATTCAATTAAAAGGTCTTGGCATTATCGTTTCTGAAGCTTCGTATGGAGCGATTGATCCGAAATTAACAATTTGGATTGGCACAATTGCTATGATTGCATATGTCATGGTTTCAGGAATTCATGGCTCGGCTTGGACAGCTGTTATTAAAGATATTCTTATTCTGGGTGTTGTGTTATTCCTTGGTATCTACTTACCTATACATTATTATGGCGGGATTCAACCAATGTGGGAGGCAATTGAAGCTGTTAAACCAGGTTTTTTAACGCTTCCAGACTCAGGTTTTAGTGCCTCATGGTATATTTCAACAATCATGTTAACATCATTAGGGTTTTATATGTGGCCACATACATTTATCGCTACTTTTTCAGCGAAAAGTGGTAATGCCTTAAGAAAAAATGCGATTATGCTTCCTATCTATGCGTTATTTTTATTATTTATTCTATTTACTGGAGCAGCTGCAATTTTACAAATTCCAGAGTTAGAAGGAGGCGCTGTAGATTTAGCATTATTTAAAATCTCCACACAAACATTTAATCCAGTCATTGTAGGCTTTATTGGAGCTGCAGGGTTATTAACTGCAATTGTTCCAGGTTCAATGATTTTAATGTCTGCAGCTACGTTATTTGCAAAAAATGTTGTAAAACCAATTCGTCCTCAAATTAGCGATCAACAAATTGCTATCATTGCTCGTTATTCAGTTCCAGTGATCGCACTAATTGCACTGTACTTTACTTTTAGCGGTGGTGGAGCAATTACGTTATTATTTTTAATGGGATATGGTCTAGTTACTCAATTCGTACCAGCAGTTGTAAGTAACTTTATGAAGAAAAATCCATTAACTGTACAAGGTGTGTCTGTTGGGATTATTGTCGGAGTTTCAATTGTAGGTTGGCAAGCAGCTACAGGAGCTCATCTAAGTAAGCTGTTCCCAAGCTGGCCATCTTACATACAAGATATCAACATTGGTTTCCTTGCATTGACTGTTAATATTTTAGTAAGTTTAATTGTTAGTGCGTTTACAAGGAAAGTAACTGTTAAAAATGATGGAATTACAAATGAGAAAACAGTAGAAAACACTCCATAATATCATTTATATTTTCGCGATATTCAGACTTTATGAAAAACGCAAATATCAATTGATTCAAAATTTAGTAGGAGATTTACTAATTTTTCTAGTCAAATTCCTGTTAATTCGTCATCAAATGAAGTCGTTGTGAACGAAATTATTATTCTGACCAATTGTTATGAAGAATATTGTGGCTATTTTAGAATCACAACAGATTCAAGTGAAATGTCATGAAAATAACGATTTTTTCTAAAAAACATGTCAATTTAAACTTATAAATAAGGATTATAACAAATATTTGGATGATCATGGCCAAGTCAGATAAATAAAAGATGTACACGTTGAAATTAAGTAATTGATATTGGATGTTTAACAATTTAAATCCAAATTTAATTAAAAAGAATCCGTTTTAATCTAACGTGTAAAATGGATTCTTTTTTATTCAACTATATGGGTGATAAGATTAACAATTTTTATTCAAGAAATCATCGAAGTCTAAAATATTTTGTCATTGAAATAATATTTAGTTATTTACGTCCATTTATATCCGTTTCGTCTCACTATTATTAGTATACTTTTCACTGATACATAACTTCCTATAATTTATATTATGTAAACTAAAATTATTTTGCGTGGAGGAGGGACTGGATTCGTCTACTACTGTACATGGACATCTGTATATGTACAAGAACTTGCAGACACTTTGGACAAGAACTTCCGGACACCCACTGACATAGTATCTTAATTTATTTTCAATTCGGACAAGAACTTGCAGACACTCATATAAAATTAAGTGTAGTCTTTTAATAAAAATTCATTAAAATGTTGCTTTAAAATAAAGTTTGTTCAAAAATTCTTCACAAGCCAGCATTTTACGATAAATAAAAAGAATCCATTTTGTCAAAAGATTGATCAAAATGGATTCTTATCCCTCAAATTTAAGATTGGTTTTTATAAAAAAGATCGATTATTTTCTACCAACAGGCTTTGAATCTATAGGTTTTTCTGGTTGCTCTGGCCCTTCAGGTGTTGGCTCTATTGCTACTGGTAAGGATTTCCGTCTTTTAGAACAAAAGCAGTTTTACTTTCCACACCTGTAGCAGATATAGACTTTATACCATATGTGTATACTTTACTATTATTTGCAATAGTATCTACATAAACAGTATTACCTTGTGTGTTATAAACCACGTCTACTATATTTTTAACGTCTTCATATGATCCTTCTTTTGTACCATCAAATCGGTATATTACATATTTCCTCGGTTGAGTACTATTTTTATCTGTAATTGTAAGCTTCATGCCGAAAGACTCTTTACTCAATTTAACATCAGTTGGACTTAAAGGTATTGCAGAGCCTTTCCAATAAATTGTAGGTGTTAAAGCTTTATAATTGTATAGTTGCTGATTTAGATAAGAAGCATATCCAAGAGCGTTATTGTTAATACTTCTTAGAGAAAAATGCATTTGCCCTTGAGCATTTTTATTTGCTCTGTTGGCGATTACTTGGCTGATAAGTTCCGTCTTATTATTCCATGCAGTATCAGAATCATTTCCAACTTTATAATCGGCCATGCCAATATATAAATTAACAGGATGGGCTTTTGCGTACGTTTGAACTTCTCTTCCCCACCAATCTAATAAAACAGAGTAATTTGCTGCTTTAAGATTTCTGGACCAATAGATTTGAGGAGCAATATAATCGATACTTCCATCTTTAATCCACTGTCTTGTATCAGCGTAGATATCATCGTAGTTACTCATTCCATTCGTGTTACTACCAGTAGAATCTTGCCCTTTGTTTCGCCAAATTCCAAACGGAGATATTCCATATTGAACATGAGGTTTAATTGCCTTAATGCTTGCATAAACCTTTTTCACTAATTGATTAACATTATTTCTGCGCCAGTCTTCAATATTATTGAAAGAGCCACCATACTTTTTAAAAGTTTGTTGATCTTGAAAAGTCTCTCCTTTTATTTTATAAGGATAGAAGTAATCATCCATATGTACAGCATCGATATCATAGTTGCTTACTAATTCTTCTATGGTTGATAATAAGTAATTTTGAACTTCCGGCAAACCAGGGTCTAAATAGTATTGTTTACCGTATTTCACTACCCAATTAGAATTCTTACGGGCTACATTGTCGGCAGCAAGATTAGACAAAGATTGCGAAGGCATAGTGACCCTATATGGGTTTACCCAAGCGTGAAGTTCTAATCCACGCTTATGTGCTTCGTCCAGCATTATTTGCAATGGATCAAAACCTGGATTGGTCCCTTGTGTATTCCCTGTTATAAACGATGACCATGGAGCAAGCTTAGACGGGTACAGTGCATCATTTAATGGCTTAACTTGAAAAATAACTGTATTAAAGTTATCAGCTTTTAATTTGTCTAAGGTACTTTGAACCCATTGAGTATATTGGGTTTTACTCATACCTGCCTTCATATCAATATTAGATACTGTTGCAATCCAGGCTGCACGCATTTCATTTTGAGGTAGTGAATTAGCTGTAGCCTTTTGATTTGTAAAAACAGGAATAAGTAAAAGTAAAACAAAAAAAGTTACTAAGCACTTTCCAAAAAAATTTTTAAACATAAATAATGAAATCTCTCCTTTTAATTCTCAGCTATTAAAACCTAGCTGTTACTATAATCTAAGTAAATACCATTTCAGCCTATTCTATAAAAGTAGGAACTGATTTATCCTTCTAAATTTTGTCGGCAGGACCCCCTATTGGTAATTTCAATTGTTTGCGAAGCTCGTTGGAAAATTTTATTCTGTTTCTTCGCTCACTATATAATACCACAAATCCCCAATTATTCTCCCTTCACCGGTAATCTCCATTTATTTAAATTCTTGACGCCAATTTTATGATAGCGTTGAATAGCAATCATTTGGTCAATTGTTAAGTTTGTTTGATAAAGTGGACCATAAGGTGGAAGGATTGGAAGAAAATCTTCACAAGATAAACATCAGTTTTAACATAAATGTCCAATAAAAAAACCATCTCAAAGGATAACTGAAGAGATGATTTTTATAAAACTTTATTATTTGTTTATCTTAGGATAACGACATTCAAACATATGTAAATAAAGAGTTCAAACATATTATATATATCAAATATGTTCGAACTCTTTTGTTGTTGCTTTGTAAAAAATATTGATTAAGAAGGTGCTACAAACATTGACTTAATGACAGAAGAAAAACCATCATTTTGAAAAAACATTGATCAAAATGAGAGCTTTTTTAGTACATTTGAATATTATTTTGTAAAAAAGATTGATTATTTCGGAAAGCGAATCTTCAACTAACGCACCCCGTTAGCCATCCATGTAGCGCAAAAACCAGCGCTACACCACAGAAAATGAAAGATGATTAAGTTCTTTCATGGGAGTTGAATAAGAAAAGAAACGCTTATGCCACAATCGCACCCTTTAACGGAATAACACATGAGCTTCTATTAGCTAGTTTTTTAATAAGAGGCTCTACTACTTGGTAGAAGGTGACTGGCAGCCATAAGAGTATGCAAGACATAGAAAACCACTCTTTTCTAGGATAGGCCTACTCATTGAACTGGCGTCAACAGTAAGGAAAGGATGCCCATTTTCATATGCCTTTTTTGCACGAGTAGCTAAAAGTGCTGTATAATAACCTTTTCCTCGGAACAACGGTAGTGTTGAACCTCCCCATAAGCTGGCGAAGGAGGATTTTTCTTCCAAATACATCCAAGCTGCACTTACAAGCTGACCATCTTCATAAATTCCATAAAGGTATAGGGATTCAGGATTATTCTGTTTATCTCTCCAAAGTCTTTCTCCCAGCTCAGCATGCGGTACATTCCAGATGGCATCTTCTAGAACAATAATGTCTTGAATGCCTTGTTCATCTGTTATTTCCTTTAAATTGAAGTGTCGGTCATTATTAAGTAAGGGGTGCTGTTCATCTAACTTCATGACCATTAGTGCTTCAGGGTCATCTATTGTGAATCCTTCTTGTTCAAGAATATCTTTCAAACTAGCAGGCTTGTCGTAGTTATACACCTTCCACTCAAAATCCTGCTCAAGGTTACTAAAATAGTTTAACTCGTTCTTAATAATTTCTCTTACATCGCCTTCGTTTACATTAGATGAGACAATGAACCCTTTTTCACCAAACTGTGAAATGTGACGCACGACATGTTCTGTTTCCTCTCTTATGTAACCTTTTACTTGAGCCTCTTGTCGAAGTTCTTTGTGGAATAGTGAGATTAATTCATTTTTATCCATGGGCTACCCTCCTATATTTTAAAAATTCTTTTTCTAACGAATCTTATTCCATTAATTAACATATTTATTAGTACCAATTATTTCAAAAGAAGACGTTCGACTCAATCTTTTTTTTCGTAAAAAAGACGCTTTTCTTTGTTCCATAATCGCGCCCTTTAATTGAATAACGATTAACCTTCTATTAGCTGGTTTAGTTCAATAAAGAAAAAAGGGCTGTCTATGCAACTCATTTTATTGAATTTTGTTGTATAAATTTCAAGTTCATTTCTCAAAAGTCAGATTTATTTTTGTGTAAAGACTCTGTCGTTTTAATGGATAATGGTTATTTGACAACAGCTGTAATAATAATTTTCTTGCTTGTTCAAAGATTTTATATTCCTGAAAGAAATGATTATAGTTTGCAATCCGGTCTTCAAGAAATTCATATTGATTATAGTATTCAAAAAAAGACTTATAAAGCATGTCAATTTGTCCTTGTGGAATTTGATTTGTCATATCTTCTAAAACATAACTTAGCGTTCCAGATATGTTCACACAGTAATAACGAAAATCTTCATAGAAATCCACCTCATCCTCATCGGATAATTTCAAAAATTCTGATCGAAAATCTTCACATATTTTATTAATATCACTAGTAGGAAATGGCTTTCTTAATTCGGTTTTAATTTCAGCTAGTTGTTTTAAAATATCATCCATATTTTCACCTCTATAAGTGTGTTATTTATCTATTTTATCAAATTAGTTTATTAGACAAAGCACAAACCTTTCCAAAGCGTCGTTTTGGGAACCTTTCATTAAAGAATTTTATTCAATAATATGGCCCGATTGTTGAACATTTGTTAGATAACACTATTCAACTAAACTGCCGTTAGTTGAATAACAGTACTCCAATGAATCCGTTTAAAAAGCATCTGGTAAATGGTGCTCTTTATCTTTTCTTAATGCTTCAACTGATGTAATTTACTAATTTTCAAAATAATAATAGCGCTATGAGACGTATCGAGATTCAGTAACGCGTACCGTTGCCCATCTCGATTACTTTCCCAGCGCATAAAAAAGTCTTTATCCTTTGTTAAGATAAGGTATCAACCAGCTTAGTTTGTTCACACTTATGAATAATTTTCATAAATATTGGACAAATCTGCATTAAACGATAATTAGCATTATTTAAACGAATAATCCCCTTTTGAACGATAACGATAATTAGAAAGTTGTGACCAAGGTATTTATATTATGTAAACTAAAATTATTTGGCGTGGAGGAGGGCTTGGATACGTCAATTCCCCATAATATCTGTTGTACATTTACAAGAACTTCAGGTCTTTTGGGATAAGAACTTCAGGTCTTTTCTTGTTGTAAAAGGACCCGACAGCATAGATATTTTTTAACAAAATAAACCAGGTACTCAATAATTTTGAGCCTGGTCTATTTTTTTATTCATGTCTTATATACCAGTTTACTTCTTTTTGTTTGCATGCCTTTTCGCAAATGTAGAAGGGGAAAATGAAACTTTGTATTTCCCTTCAAGTTCCTTCCTTACTTTTTCCGTTAGCTTTAATCCTTGTTGATTATGTATTTCTTCAAGTTCAATCCCATTAGGAACTATTCCATCATTAGCCCAATCAATCCACTCACCATATTTTAATATCCATTTTGTTAATTCCGATTGTAGTTCGATGGAAATTGGAACATATGATATTTCAAAGTTACTGAGGCATTTATTACACCATATAGCATCAGCTCCGATATCTGCTTCTACTCTTAAATCATATGTTTCATCACATATACATTGTTCAATCATTGCTTTTTATCTCCTCTTATCTTTTCTCTACTATTTTTTGAGTAAAGAGATGATTTCTTTGTTTTGATCAATTTGGATTTTAATATTTACTCAAATGATCTGAACCCATCTTAATAGTAACGCTACTAACAATATAGGTATTAATGGAAACAACAATCCAACCATATCTACCGTATCTCCAGAAAAATTCATGCAACCCCTTCTCTATAACATAATTTTACCATATATAGAATTCGGTTTAACAATTAAACAATATGGCCCTTTTCATGAAGAAAGATGCTTTCCTCATTACAAAAAGCGCCCGATTGTTCAAGATCGTTTTCAACTAAAGCCCCTGTAATTGAAGTATAGGAACGATTAAATAATGCAGGTTTAAAGCGTCAAATTTACTGATTTTCATTCAGCTAACACACTCTGAATAATTTTGAAAAGCACTATAGTAGACATGTTTCTATATTTGCATAAAAAGCTGCATAGACAATATTCAAAGGAAAATCCAAGAAATGTTGGTTTTACAGCATTTCTTGGATTTCGGTTTCTTTCCAAACTTTTATTTGGGAACGTTTATTATATTTATTTTGTATGCTTTATAAATATTGTTGCAATAAAACACAGGTTAATTTATTGACTCTAATTTTTATGTCTATTCTTTACAAAAATCTACAAATTTTTTTGCCTGTATTAAGGACATACCTGTTTGCTCTCTCAAAAACTTCACCGCTTTAATTTCACCGACTGACTTTATTTTCTCTTTTACTAAGGCAATCAGTTCCTCATTATAGATTTTAGTATAATCCATTTTTTCGCCCCCTCGTGTAATTAAAGTTTAACATTCCCAAAGCGAGATTTTGGGACTTTTTGCTCTTAACGTTGTAAATCCAAATGAACAACAATAAGTAATTATTTTTTATTTTGGCTCTGTTAAATTATTATGTTGATAATCGAATAATAAATTAAGGAAGCCCTAACGAGTTTCCTTGATTTTGATTCTCTATGGTCCAAAAATTCCATTTGCCAACAGTAACAGAAATATAAATATTGATAACGGTATCATAAATGTAATGTTTGAAAGAATACTGAACACCTTTACAGTTATATTTTTAGACCTGACCCCTAAAATTAACGACACAATAAACCCAATGTCTATTAAAACATATAAGAAAATTGGAATCCATAGATTTATATTCGGAGACCTAAATACAAAGAAAATAAATAATGCAACTAAGAACATTGGCTATAATAATAGCCAATATATTACCAAGGATAAAAAACAGCCATAATAGATGTAACATAACACCTAATCCGGCTATCTTATTATTTCAATTTATTAGAAATTTATATTCTACAATTATATTTCAACCTCTGTTTCAGACAAATTCAATGCTTTTCCGCCCACCTTTACCTCAATAATTTCTTTCCCTTGAGTGGTTAACGCTATAACTATTTCTGAAGGTTTTTTCATAGAGTAACCTTGCTCAACAGATATATTAATAACATGTTCAGGTTTGATTTTACCATATTTATATAGATAACATGAAAGGGCACCATTGGATGTACCAGTTGCAGATTCTTCTGGAATTCCATATAAAGGTGCCAAATTTCTACAGTGAGCATTTGAACCCTTTAGTGATTCAAGGGTAAAAATATGATAACCAATGGTATTATATTTACTGCTGATATTTGTTACTTTTTCAAAATCTGGCTTTATAGAATTTAATATATCTAAGTTTCTAATCGGTACAAGTATATCCCTAAGGCCAGTAGATACAATTTGCACTGGTAGATCCCCCAACATTTCATCTATAGTAATATTTAAGGAATCTGCAATTTCCTTCTTGTCTATTATTTCATAATAGCTTGGAGCATTTTGATCCATCATAATTGATAGGTCTTCCATTACTTCTACATTTAAAATTCCAGCCTTTGTTTCTTGAGAATATTTTCCTGGTTTAATATATCCTTGGCTTGAAAGTGTATAGAACGCTGCTATCGTTGCATGGCCACAAAGATCAACCTCTTCATTAGGTGTAAAGAATCTAACCTTGAAGTCAGCAAGGTCTGACTTCATGACAAAAGCAGTCTCACTAAAACCGATGATACCTGCTATTTTTTTCATGTCCTCATCTGATAAATAATCAGCGCTAAGTACCACTCCGGCAGGGTTCCCTCCCTCAATGGATTTTGCAAATGAATTTAATGTATAAACTTTTAACTTCATAATATGATCCCTCCAAATTGTATATCGATTTTATATTTGCACGATTGTCCCAACATTCATTTCTTCTGCTTTTGATACAATATAGTTTGCAACTGCAAGATCCTGCAATGCTATGCCAGTACTATCAAAAATCGTAGTTTCTTCATCACTTGTACGTCCTTTCGCATTTCCAAGTATGAATTGTCCGATTTCAGTCAAATTGTTTTTGCCTAATATACCAGCCCTTATAGCACTTTGTGTTTCTCCGACTGTCGATGCTTGTGTAATATCATCTACATATACAGAAGCTACCTCAAAGATCTTTTCATCTATTTCCTGTTTTCCAGTCATGTCTGCCCCCACACAGCTGAAATGTATGCCTGGCTTAATCCACTCCTTAAAAATCAGTGGTTTTCGCGAAGGCGTTATCGTAATTACTGCATCGGTTTCTTCCAAAGCTTTCACTGGATTTTCTACAGCTACAAACTGAACTGACTCAATTCTTTGTTTCCAGCTCTTATTATAAGTATCGTTGATATCATTTATGATTTTATCTAGTTCCGTCTTTATTGAATACTGGAATTTTGATGCATTTTCATATTTTACGGGGTCATATATATATACCTTGTTGATTGTCTGAACTTGAGATAGAGTGGCTGCTATTTGAAAAATCGCCTGAACTCCTGTACCTACAATCATTAGTGTTTTTGAATCTTGTTTTGACAGGTGTTTCACGCCTATTGAACCTGCTGCTCCAGTACGCATTCCTGTCAAATAACTTGCGTTGATCATTGCCTTAGGAAACCCATTCTTCAAATCAAATAACATAGTCAGCCCAGTTATAGCTGGAAGCCCTTGATTTTTATTTTCACCAAACCATGAAACGAGTTTTAATCCAAACACATCTTCTTCATTAAGCATCCCTGATTTAATATCCATTTCTGCCCTACCCTCAAAAATCACCTCAGATACCATGGAGAATAGTCTCACCTGATTGTTGGCTTTAAGCGCATAGGCTTTTTCTACACATGCTACTGTATTCTTGATATCTAGAATGTTCTTAACATCATTATCACTTAGAATTCTTATTGGTACCATAGTTATCATTCTCCTTTTTAATATCTGTTAATGTAATTGTATTTGAACAACAACAAAAAGTATCCAACCATTCTTGGTTGTTATTTAACCAACCAAATGATAGAGTAAAAATACTATGATTTTGGAGGAATTTTATGTTGGATATCAACTGGAGACCTGATAGAAATAGTCCTATTCGATTGAATATACAGATTGTTAACTTCATAAAAGATAAAATAGCAACTGGAGAATGGCCAGTTGGTTTCAAATTGCCAAGTCAGCGGACACTTTCTGAAATTTTCTGTGTAAACAGAAGTACCATAGTATCTGCCCTTGAAGAGCTGGCAGCTGAAGGCCTTATTAGCGGTAATGCTGGTGGAGGTACAAAAGTAATAAACAATACATGGACATTGTCCATTAATCATTCACATAATTGGCTTCCCTATATATCTTCGGGATTACATCAAACAAATCAAAATATAATGCAGCAGATCAATCAGGCTGAATTCCAACCTGATATCATCAGAATGGGGTCCTGCGAACCTTCCCCTGAATTAATACCTAACAAAATGATTCAGGGCGTACTAAAAAAACTGTCTAAGTCTATGGCATCGCTGGGTTATGAAGAACCAAAAGGAAATATCCATCTAAGAAGAGAGGTATGCACATACCTTAAAACAATAGGAATAGAAGCTGATCCATCCTCAGTTTTGATTACCTCTGGTGTTTTGCAGGCACTGCAGCTTATTTCCCTTGGCCTTTTGCACACGAACTCAGTAGTATATGTTGAAAAGCCATCCTACCTATACTCTCTTAGAACCTTTCAATCGTTCGGAATGCAGCTTTCGGGAATTAAGCTGGATGAAGAAGGTATAGAAATAAATGAATTGGTTGATCGACATAGGCGGAGAAAAGGAGCAATGCTTTTTACAATACCTACTTTTCAAAATCCTACCGGGAGTGTCATGTCACTTGAAAGAAGAAAAACGCTTGTTGATGCGTGTGATAGGGAACGTTTGCCTATTATCGAGGATGATGTATATAGGGAGCTTTGGTTTGATGAACAACCTCCACAGCCAATAAAGGCATTTGATAACAATGGACTTGTATTATATATTGGTGGAATATCGAAAAATTTAAGTCCTGGTCTCAGGATTGGATGGATTGTTGGATCAGAAAAAGTCATTGAAAGATTGGCAGATATAAAAATGCAAACTGATTATGGAACGAGCTCACTCTCCCAGAATGTAACCACAGAACTATTCTCTAGTGGTCTTTATTATCAGCATAACGATATAATGAGGAAAAATGTTAAGATCCGAAGAGATGTTGCTCTTGAAGCATTAAAGAAATATTTTACCGGCATCGGTACATGGAATATCCCTAGGGGCGGATATTTCATCTGGCTTAAGTTAAATGAAGGTATATCCATGTACCAGCTTTTTACTAAAGCCTTAAGTCGGAAAATACTTGTTCACCCTGGAGATTTGTATGAGTTTCACTCTGATCAATATTTAAGAATTTCTTATTCTTATGCATCCTTAAATGAAATTGACTATGGAATTAAAACTCTTTCAGAATTGGTAGCAGAACAAATTTTTTAAGTTTCATATAGAGATTTAAATATGGCAGATAATTATAAAAATGAGTATTGAATAACCACTGTATGAGATTCGAAAGCATCATCAACTCCTCTAGTTCCTGAAGTTTTGAATCATTAATCTATCTAATTTCCTAAAAAACCAATTGTCTCATAACTCAAATAACCTATGCGCAGAACCCGAACTTTAACACAAATATCCATAGTCCTGCGTATTTGTTCGGCCCCCTAAAGCAAATTACGGCATACTATCCCCTTTTCTTAGCCGTTAAGTGCTTAGAAAAGAGGATAGTATTGTTCATAAAAATGCTTATTGGATTCGTTAAATATGTTAGCGTTTATATTCGGGCTGTTCTAGAATAATCGGATTCGGATTGCTAAGTACCCATTGCACTGCCAACTCGCATAGTCTCGCAGGTTCCTCATCTCCATCGCCTTTGTGAAGTTCTTTCGCTAAAGTGATAGACTCCTGAAGTGCAGCGGGATGTAATGGCGTACCAAAGCTAATGTAATGGTTAAAACTTTTGAGCATTTTACGAAAATCATTATCCCAGTTGATCAGGTAACTCTAATTCCAACACGTTTCGGAGCTTCTTCATCATCTGATAAATATGCTGTTATTGAACACTTGTTCATAACCCGTTATAAATGTTGGTGCACGTCCATAGCTTTTAGCTCCGACTATATAGAAGTCCTTTTCTGGTTGGCCTAATATTTCTTCTCCATGTGCTCTTACTGTGCCACAACTATGCACATTTGGATCAATTAGTGTCGCTAAAGCATGCACACATTCTGCTGCTGAATCAATTGAAAAGCGTAGTTAGCAATTAATCGTAAGATCCGGTCGATTTCCTGCATTGAACACAAGTCCCATTCTTATTGAACTATAGCACCCTGTTCGTTGAAGTAGAATAAAGAGCTTATTCAATAATTGCGCCCGATTGTTGAATAAGTCTATAAACTAAGTTGTGCCGTTAGTTCAATAACTTCAACAAAAATATTTTAATCCTTTTTAAACAACAAGAAAAAACGAATTCTAAAATCAAAATCCGTTCTTCGTAAATTCTTATACTAACTCTAAAACAATGTTTGGAGTATATGTGGCAACACATTGGCGCTGATGTGTTTAATTATATTGGCAAAGCTCCTATTTAGTTAAAGCAGAAGGTGTTATGAAGTAATCAAAAGCGTTCCATCGTTAGATCAGTATTTACTGAAACCGCAGCTTTATTACCTTTAGCAGCTGAAATCATTAAAGAGGATGGTTTAGATCTTTCTGTTTCCCCTGCGATATATATGTTTTTTTGGGTTGTTCTACCAACACCATCTGTTATAACTTTTCCATTTTCATGAATTTCACAGCCAAGCTTCTCAGCAAACTGATTTGGGCGATAATAAGATGGGGCAACAAATCCACCCGATCTTATAATTGTTGCTCCTGTTTCAAACTCTATTTTTTGTAAGTAACCGTCATTACCTATTAAGTCTTTTATCTTTTCCGATATAACTTTGATATTGTGTTTTTGTAACTCTATTTTACCTTCTTTAGATAATTGAACTCCATTCGTTAAGACAACCAAATCCTGCGACCAATTATAAATTAACTTAGTCAAATGCAGTACATGCTCTTCTTTTTCTGCAATAACCACTAATGGCTTATCTTTTTGCTCCCAGCCGTCACAATATGGACAACTAAATAGACTTTTCCCATAAAACTTTCTTATACTTGCTATAGTAAATATTTCTTGAATACCGGTGGCGAGTATTATTTTTTCTGAAACAAATTCCTCACTAGTAGATGTTTTGACAGTAAATCGCTCATTACCTATATCCTTTATGATTTCAGTAACTGTTGCAGTAAAATATGATACGGACGGGTAATTCTCCAACTCTTTTAACGCTATTTCTTTAAACGCTTGTGGTTTTATCCCATCTCGAGTAATAAATCCATGTGACGCTTGTGTCACTCTATTCCTATTCATTCCATCGTCAAATAATGCAATGTTTCTCCTAGCCCTTCCTAAAGTTAAGCTAGCACTTAACCCAGAAGGACCTCCACCTATAATGATACAATCAAGGACATTCATTTTTTTACCTCCGTATTGATTTTGTTTTATTTTGAATTGTTATTTGCAATAGAGAACTACATTATTTCCCCCATCATGGATTTCCATTCTTTACACACTAATATTAAATTTGAAAAGAACTGACGGTGTGTTTAGCGACAACAGGAGATATTGCTTTTATTTTTATTCCTAAATCTGAACATCAATAGTATAGTGAGACTACAAAATCATTCATGAATAATAAGTTGTCAAATCAAAAAGATCAAATTATCGTTATTGATAAAATGACCCTATTTTATATCGAATTATTCAGTTTAATTCCAATTAAGCAACCTCTTCACAATGTGCGGAGTGTATGTGGCAACAAATAGGTGCTAGTGAGTTATATAGGCTTAGTTCCTATTTTAGTGGAATCGAGTCTATTTTTCTTATACATATTCAACTTTAGCTTCCTCAACTGAAATACTCTATAGTTAAAGAAGGAATCAGACGCTTATTCCACAAACCTGGCCCGATTGTTGAACACATGTAAAACACCACTCTTCAACTAAACTACCCCGTTCTTTGAGAAAACAACCTATATCTTTTATTACCTAGAAGTTTAAGAAATAGGCTTTAATGTACAATTAATAATTGATACAAGCTCCTTAATGCAACATTGGAGTTGATTTAATTGTTGTAGTAAATAAGGGCATCTTTGGTAAAAAGAGGATAGATAGAGCGAATTTGTTTAAGCTTTTCTATCCTTTTAATTTTTATACATATAATGTGTGACATTAAATAAGAACTCACTATTTATAATAGTTTCAGCTTATAATTTGACTTTAAATAAAAGCAACAATCACGCGTGTTTGTTTAATTGTTAAAAACCTCCTACCAATACATTCATTTATCAAAGAATGTAAACGAACCAGATGCTTACGACAATAAACCAAATGTTTATTGACAACAGGAATACTCGCTCACAAATCCCAAAGATAAATCGCAAAGGCTTGAACATAGTTACAATAACAGCCCCAAGCGAGATAGAAGAAACTATGGTTACGATGTTAAAAAATTGATTTAGATTTTTAAAGCCTTCCAGTAGTTTTAAATGACTTCCTCCACGATCAATGACCATATAGGAAAAAGCGAACGCAAGAATAGCAAATAAGTAATGGAGTTTTCCTTGAACCGTAAGTTTTTCTCCTTCTAGGTCAGTTGGAAAGAATAACATGAGGATACGGGAGATGACCATTAGAATGATTAAAATCGGAATGGACGCGGATATGGAGAAGCGATCTTTTACATTCAACAACACGATAGAAAGTGACAATGCCCCTAAATTGCTGAACCAAGCGTAAATTAAAAATAAATTTTTTGTAGCACCTACACCGTAGTCACTTACAGCATGTCGAATAGGATGATAGCCTGTTTTCTTAAAGTGAAGTATGAGAAAAAGAATGAAATAACTCAAAAAGAACAATACGGCCACAATCGATAGGATTTTCTCGATGGACAAATTCAGACCTCCCAAAGTTCATCAGATTCAGTTCCGCAACAGTTCCTTCCCCGTTTGTTGAAGAGCATAATCGACAATTTAATTTTAAATACTTTATTATTTTTTAAATTATGATTTAAACGACTTTATTATCATCATCCAAAAAAATTTTTCAAAGGTTCTTTCTTTTTATACAACTTGTTTCATTAACATGGGAACAAGTTGATTTGGTAAATGAATGGAAAAGGAAAAAAAAACATATATTGCCCCTTCATCCCCACTTAATGCCGCTTCTAGCATCCTATAAAGCTTCTTTAAGAATATACCAAATTTATCCATCAGAACCTGTTTTCCTAAATAAAAATCGTAAAGCATTAGATCCGCGGGGTTTGCATGTCATTTTTAAAAATGTATTGAAAAAGCAGGCCTCCCACCTACCCGCTTCACGCTACATCACTTACGGCATACTTTTGCAACATTGATGTTACAGCAAAATAAAGAAAACGTTGATTTACGAACATTTCAAGAACTACTGGGTCATGAAAGTATGACATCAACTCAAGTCTATACACACGTTGAATTTGAACAGAAAAAGAAAGCAATTGATTCTTTTTTAATATTTCGATTTCTTATTCTTTAAGAGGAAGCAACTACCCGTAATTGGGTAGTTATTTTTTATTAGAAAAATCGTAACCGTTCAAATGATTTGGATATAGAATGATAATGATTAGTTGTTAACTGCGGTTGATAAGGATTATTCATATTTGTTGACGGCATTGAAAATCCTTCTGATTGAAACCCGACTTGTTGACGATAAGAATAAGGGTTTCAATCAGTTGTCTGAAACGGTGATGTTACATTTTTACCTTCTATTTACGGATTAGAAAATAGTGTAGCATTATTTGAATAAGGACTTGTATTCGATAACATTGCGTGCTCCATTTTAAAAAAAGTAAAACGAATTAGTTGATCTTTAAATTCATTAATATAGTGTGGATTTTTTAATAGATTTTCAAATGCTACTGGTAGTTGTTCATAGATCGTTTCTAAATCCAATAGTTCACCAAACTTCTCTTCCATTTCTAATGCGGTTTTAAGAACTGTTTCCAATAACATCTGTGCAGTACGTAGCTGTTTTAATTCTCGAGAAGACCTAAGGAAATAGCTATCTAAAGCACCTAAAGACGATTTTTTAGAATGTAATAGCAGCATTCGAATAGAATTATCTTGGACCCCCATATCATGGAATATGCCTGCTTATTGAATATCGTAGTCCGTGTGGGGTAAAATACTTTTCTGTTTTAGTTTTCTTTTTCATGTCACTTCCATTGGAGACCGGCATTTCTATAATCCATCCTTTTTAACAATGTAATTCATCTGTTTGTTAGCAAAAGCCTTTCCTTTTAAACCATAAAGCAAAGGATCGTCTGGTGGCTTTCCTTGAGCATATGCACAAAGTACAGCCATTGCTTTTGGTGGGATTGGAAGTAATCCTTCTCTATTTTTTGAATTAATGATTGGTGTTTCTATTTCCTCCTGATTATTTTTTATATCTTCCCTTTTTAGCGATTTAACCTTTAGTTTGATTAAATTCGTATTACGTAATCCAGTATAAATACCCAACAGCATCGGTGCGAGAATGTTTACTCCATCTGCTTGTAATTCATGTGCTGCTTTATATACTTGATACAGCTCCATAATATTCTTTAGAAAAATGCGTTTCACCTGAATAATTTTCAATGGTTACGTTCAAAAATGGATTATTATTTACTACCCCCTCATTATTTAAGTATCTATATAGAGAAGTCATTGTACTTTTCTGTTGATTTAGTTCTTGGCTTATAGATTTCATAGTTATCTTTTAGCCATTTTTTGCAGTATTTACTTGTTACATTCTCGTTTGTTGGTTCTAATTCTAGGCTCTTCATATGTTCAGAAATCTTTTTAATTTTTCTCTGATATACTTTTTTCGAATTTAATGACCAAACACTATATTGCTCTTGCTCCATATATGCTTCTTCTAAAGTGCTTTTTTCTGTAATCGTGTTATTCATTTAAACGGACAAACCCCAAGTTAAATACAAATTAACGTTTAGAAGTAGCGTTAACATTGTATAACTTGGGGTTTTCCCCATTGATTGTTGTTTTTACAGTCCTTTGACTAATAAATAATGTTTATCGTACAAACACTTGTGAAAGAAGCTTCATATATAATATTCGTGTTTTATTTAATCAATAAAGTATTTAGCCGATGGACGAATAGCATTTTTATCATCTTAATACGAATGTTTTGGATTATATAATGCAAAATGGTTCGTTAATTATCTTTTGTAAGGATTAATTACGAACATTCATATCTAACAATTTTTTATTGCTTCAATCCCCTTCTTTTCAATTACTTTCTTTCAAGGATACTACCATTTGTTTAATGATCTTTTTAGATAATTGAGAATGCTTTACTTACAGTGACGCGTTTTCCACAATCGCGCCCGATTGCATAATACCAATTATTTCAAAACCATATGTTAAACTCATAATTGGCAATGATAGGGAAAAAGTATGATAGGCGCTTGGTAATCTTTCGTGTATTCTTGATGAAGTTGATGAACACATCAATATATGATTAAGAAATCAATACAGAATGAAGGAGAGTGCCTTATGAATGAAATCATAGAGCAAGAGAAAGACTTCGGATTTGCTAGAGTATATGCTATTGAACTGCTGTTTAAAGAAAAGCCAGTTGTGGACCGCGAACTACTCTACAGCAAGATAGAACAATACATGGGGAAAACAGATCGACCACAAAATGAAAAGAGTGGGTCGCTGGCAGTATGGGAGCCCTATGAGCAACATGAGAAAGGCGAAATGCTTCACTTCTTTCATTTGAATTATATGGTGAAATATGCAGAAGGAGAAATGCCTGCACAAACAACTCTTACTGGCATGAATGTAGGTCCGATATCTGATTACGAAGCCGCTTTGCAGCAAAGTTGGCATTGGAATGAAGCAGGCCAAACGTTGCAAGAGTGTAGTCACGCGTTGTTACTTGTCGATATGATGGCATCTGGACTGGAGCCAAAAAAAAGATTGGAGCTACATACGAATGTTCTTCGTGCAATCGTGGAAACAGTCCCTTGCGCTGCGATTTATTTTAGAGAAAGCAATAAGTTGGTCGAGCCATCTGTGTTTTTGGCTGCTATTGATGAGGGCGAAATGTTGTATGGAGCATTGAACATTCGGTTCTACAATGTTGAGGGTACTGGCAGTGAACGCCAGGAAGGTCTCATGGATTCCATTGGGCTTGCTGCACTAGG
Organism: Lysinibacillus sp. NPDC056185; assembly: GCF_047737915.1. Taxonomy (NCBI): domain Bacteria; kingdom Bacillati; phylum Bacillota; class Bacilli; order Caryophanales; family Bacillaceae; genus Lysinibacillus; species Lysinibacillus sp. NPDC056185. Next base: position 232,409 of record NZ_JBLLLQ010000002.1, on the reverse strand, counting down.
CATTCCTGATGTGCAATGTCACTTCTATGATATGGATACCAATGAGGTTGCAGGCTGCTTGACTAACTTTGCTTATTATTTATTTAATCAAGGTGATATTATTACAGATGGAGAAACGATAGGTTTTACAGAGGAGATGCGTTGGCGCTGCGAGCATCAATATGCATTGGCTGTTCCGCACCGTATAGTCATTGATCTTGATCCCGGTGAGGGCAACTATGCAGGTCACCAGGGTGGGTCTGGAGAATAGTTGCTCCTTTGGGTATATAGTGGTGTAGGTCCTTTTAATACAACCAAAAGTGCGGAGCCTAATTTCAACGGTTTTAATCCTTGAGTACTAGTTTTATCAAAATTTGTTTCTAATGCTTAGACTTTATTAATGGGGCGCCCTAGATAATCGTGGTTATCATACTTTATCAAGGCCTAAATCGTAAAAAATCAGGGATGTTACATATTATACATGGCTAATATGTAACATCCCATTTTTTTTATGTTTCACAATTGCGCCCGATTATTGTATATGGCTGGCATTAAATGTATGCATTTACAACGATAAGCACAAAGAAGTTCCATAATGTAAGTTTGGACACGTTACAAAAAACACAAATGCTCGTGAAAACGTTTGTGTTTTTCATTTTTTATATTTCTAGAAGCTAAAGTTTTAGCAATCTTTTTCTCTTGCAAGGTTTAATCGACATACCTTCTTATGCACTATAAATTATAAGGAATTGAAATATTTAATTCGAAATTGTAGCATTCAAATGTACATTCTGTAATTAACATCAATGTTTCCTTCGTAATTTGTTCTACGCTTTTTTGTAATATTCTTTTTGATTGGTTTAATGTAATGTCATAAAAAGATTCCGAACGTAACGCCCATTTGCGAACTGTTCATCTTTTTCTTTTAATTGACTCGATAAGACTTCTTTCACCTTTTCGAGGACTTGTTTTTCAGCAATATAATCATTCTTTTCACATGTATATTGGAAAATTTGAAGAAGCTCTTCAAGCGTATAGTCATTAAAATGGATAAAAGTATTAAAGCGGGACTTGACCAAAGCCTCAAGGAAAATCTTCTTGCCCTGCAGCAATAGCCTCTTCCCTTGATTTAAATGGTTTACCCCAGTTTTTCCTTACTATGATCATATGTCCAATAGCCTTCATAATCTTGCGTTCCAGCCTTTGTTAATTCCTTTAGTACCTCATTCAAAAAGTTATTCAATTTCAATCTCCTTTTCAGTTGTCATGGATAGTTTAGATATACGCTAACTCTCATTTTCCTTTATATAATCGTGATTTATTAGAGGTAAGAAAGCTTTAGAGTAATTACGCTTATGACAGTATCCGTGACTCCAATTAGGAATATGATTCATATAACTCTAACGGGCAGTATAACGTGGTATAATTTGTACGTAATAGTGACGAGGTGATCGTATACATGGGAAACACAATAACTTTATTTGACAATTGCGATGAAAAAATTGTTGAGTCACTCTCTATGTCCAATGGCGCCACTAATGTGCTTCTCGAAGTACTAGCATTAAGTGGGTCAGACTTATCAGTAACAGCCAGAGAGAAAGAGTTTATCGTTTGGTTGAATCAAAGAGATCAATCAGTTGTAGGTATTGGAACTGTGGGTTTTAGCATTAGTGAGATGCCTTGGACGAAAAGGGATTTTATCGAGCTAAAGAGATTTTTGTTGTCTGTTATTGATGGTGCAATTAATAAATGCAGATGGGAAGATTTAAATTACACCCCAAATGAGTACATGGTAGTAAGGAATTTAAATCATTTATGTTTATTAATAACTAATTTTTATGAAGAATTTGTTGATGAGAGTTATTACACTTACTGGGTTACAGACGAGTCAGATGAGGAGCCTACAATACCTATTGGTTTCCCAAAATGTTCGAACCATAAAGTTCTTCTATCTTGTCATGGTTGCCTATTATGTAATAATGGCATGTAGTCTTACGCTAACAGGCACGATAGTTCATCAGGTAAAATAAAAAAGAAGAGGCAAAGAAGAGGCTGGGACAAAAGGATTTTAGCCAATAAAAAACCCGAACTATATTACAAAACGCTCATTAAGTGTTTCGTATTAGTTCGGGTTTTTTGTTTATATTGCTTTGTAAATTTAAAAATTATCCGGCTTTCATAATGGACAAATTAGTTATGTCCCAGCCCCTCTTTACTAATACATCTCAACTATTAGTCTATCCTTACCAACAGTGAGCAACACATAAGGCAGGTCTCCCAACTACCCGCTTCACGTTGCATCACTTACGGCTACGGCATACTCCTCCCTTTTCTTAGCCTTTAAGTGCTTAGAAAAGGGGATAGTATTGTTTATAAAAATGCTTATTGGATTCGTTAAATATGTTAGCGCTTATATTCGGGCTGCTCTAAAATAATCGGATTCGGATTGCTAAGTACCCATTGCACTGCCAACTCGCATAGTCTCGCAGGTTCCTCATCTCCATCGCCATTGTGAAGTTCTTTCGCTAAAGTGATAGACTCCTGAAGTACAGCGGGATGTAATGGCGTACCTAAGCTAAAGTAATGGTTCAAACTTTTGAGCATTTTACGAAAATCATTATCCCAGTTGATGCTGCCGTTATCTAAAATTTCGTATGAGACTTTACCAGTAATACGAATAACCTCTCCTTGTACAGTTTGCGCATGTCCTTGCGAAGGAATTAGTAAATTCCAAAGTTCATTATGTTGCGCCTGCCAGCCCTTTGTACATACTGTTATTGGAGACGTACCATCATGCGTTTTTCGCTTCTCTACTGGTGGAACATCAAATAGCTCATAAAGACGGGAAAGTGCCTCATCCGTTTCGTTCAAATATTCTTTATTAAAACCTTCTCTGTGAAATTCAAAGTCTTTTCCAATTCGCTTAATAGAATTTTTCATTTCCGGCGTTACAGCTATACCCGCGCTCAGAAAAATCTCAGAAACTTCCACTAGATCAACAATATTTATATTTCTACATACTGCTAAAGCTTTGTCCAAAGGCGTCTCATTCATCATATTTACCGCGCTAATATTTGCGCCTTTAGAAACCAATGTGCGCACCGCATTTGGTTTGAAAAAAGCAGCCGCAGCAAATAATGGTGTTTCGTTTTGATAATCCAAGGCTTCTATATCTGCACCTAACTCAAGAAGCAATTCAATATTCCCCCGCCAACTTATTGCCTGATTATGTAAAGCCGAACTTTTGTAATTGTCTCTCGCATTTATATTTGCCCCCTGTTCCACGAGCCAGCGAACCAATTCATCCGGTACATTGAAAAAACTTAAGGCTGTTGTTTTACTATAACCACCATATGCATCTAGCTCGCACTTTGTAAATACCTCTTGTAATGCCGCAATATCACCTGCTTCAATTAGTTCATTAAAATTTTTCGGTAACGTTTTTCTCTTCCTCGCCATATGTATTTTCGCTCCTTACATTAGATTTTTGAATATAGTTCATTACGTCATTTACCATATATATCGATCTATATTTTACCATGTTATAATTTCTTTGCTAAGAGAGTTTACAGTTAATTATGAAAAGAGGTTATACTTATGCAACCGTTTTGGGGAAATGACTATAAAGAAGATGGGTATTACGCTTTTGGTAATCCAAGCATTGAAGTGATCGAGCAAACAAAAAATTTACCTCCCAACTGTTGGCATTCTTTTTATAATTATTTGGATTATATTTGCTGCTTGGATTAGTATAATTATTATTCATCATATTTAAAGTTTTGTTCAGCAAGAGTCATCCTTCCTTGCTGAACAATTTCTTTCAGAGAAATATCCTTCAGAAGCATCGTTTGGAAAGTAAGAGGATTAAAGTGATATATATAGTTAGAGACGATTGTTTGCAAAAATACTGATAGAGGACTATTGACGAACGATTATAATTGAAAATACTTTAAATGTTCGTGTTTTGATAACGAAAGTGCTTTTCATCCATCAGCTGGATACTTCATAAATTGAGTAAAACACGAATATTATATGTAAAATCAACTATCTAGTAAAGGCTGTTTATCTTTTTGTTTTAGTGATCTATCTTAGGTTTAAGACGTTTAATGTTTCAGTATTCATATTGCTAATTGTAATAGAAAAGCTGCAGCAAAATAGTTACATTTCCAATAAGCGGAATTTTTCAAGTGTAGCAACAATCCGTGCGAAAAGAGCATTTCTCAAAGAAGGAAAAACTGCTTCATATTTTCAGAAAGTTAACATAATGTTTGCTACTTACGTAAGTATTACTTATATGAATATTTTTTAATATTTGGCAAATATACTGTAAACGATTATTAGCACAATTTGTATGAATAATCCCCTTTTGAACGATAAATTATAGGAACCATCCGATAAAAAAATTGTAAATAAGGTATTTATATTATGTAAACTAAACCAATAGAATTGTATAAATAATTAGACATTTACTTTTAAAAATAACGCTATGAGGCGTATCGAGATTCCGTTACACGTACTATTGCCCATCTCGATCGCTCTCACAGCGCACAATAAAAGCTACGGAAGACACTGAATAAAGATAGTAATTTTCAGCAACAGGTGTTTTTGTAATCTTTAATTTACAAATAGTTCGCTATTTTAGAATAATTCAAAAAGTCCTGCTATATAACATAACTAAAGAAAAATATTACTGAGGCTCCCTATTAAAACAAAATGCTTCAAATCTTAAACAATTGAGCATTGTATATAGTATCTTCTATTTAAAGCTATGCCAACTGATTAGTCCCGATATTTATTGCTTGTTGAATTAAGTTCGTTACGGTTTTAACTCTTCCAGGTACTAAATGAACGCCATCAGGTTCAAAATTTTCCGGATGATTAATCGCTGCGGAATGCCAATCAATTAATGTGGTATAAACTAATATTTTCATTTGGCGGAAAGAACATTATGGGCAATGGCGTTTATTTTCCATCAAGGAACCCCTATAAAATAGCACTACTATAAAAGCGTATTCGAAAATTTCTCGAATACGCTTCATTTAATCTTCCATCGTTTCTAAATAGCCTTGTTGTAAACATGTATCCGTCAAAAACTTCTTAAGCCCCGTAGCAAATGACAATTCAATCGTGCTACTCGTAACGGCTAATATTTCCCCTTCTCCTAAGATCACATGATTTACTTTTGAGCCAACGATTAACGCTGACTCGGTTGTAATCGTCCGTTCATTACGGTATTGCTTCAGTGCTTTACTTGGACTTTTTGGCGCTTTAATTGGTAATTCCTGCGGTGTGACGATTTGTTTTAACGCCTTCATGAAAATCGATGGTACCACACTTGTTTTAAAGCGCTTATTATACGAAATTAATTCCAAATAGCGAATAGCACGCGTGATACCGACATAAAAGAGTCGCGTTTCTTCCTCGATTTCTTCTTCTGCCTCACTAGGTAAAATCCCCTCAATCAAGTCAATTAAATACACACGGTCAAATTCCAAGCCTTTTGAACTGTGTAATGTTGTCAGTGTAATTGCATTCAATTCATTTTTTATATGAGACGATCGTGCTAAATTTTCAAGCTGCTTCAAACGACCCGCAAAATCGGTCATCGTTGGCGTATGACGAGCAATTATACCAAGTACATCCACAATATCTAGTAAATTTTCATAATTAAAACCGAGTTCCTCACTCATTTTCTTTAAGGTACGCTCATAACCAAAGTCATAACGGATATGCTCTAGCATGGCTGATGGCGTTGTTTTATCAAATTGAATGCTATCATACGTTTTGCGAAGCCGCTTAATATATTCAGGCTGATAATCCTTTAACTCAACATGCTCTAACAACTGTGTGAATACACAGCCATCCTTCTGCACTTTCTGTAGCGCCTTCAATTGCGTTGGTGTAATATATGCATTCATTTTTCTGTAAACTTTTTCAAATACCGTAATATTTTTTGTATTGTACGCTAAACGCATGAAGTTCATAATATCGTCCACGACCCAATGTGTGAAAAAGCGAATCGTGGAATCTTTCATATAGAAAGGCAAACCTGCTCTGTCAAACGCGTCCATAAGCGGAATGGCTGACATATTATTTCGATATAAAATAGCCGTTGAGCCGCGCTTAGACAGATTTTTCAACTGGTCCACTAAATATTTGGCCTGTAAATTGTAATTCTCTAGGATTTTAAACGAGATTGGCTCTGCTGCAGGATTTTCCGTAAACATTTGTTTGTTATAACGCTTTTTATTTCGCTGAATGAATATATTGGCTGGCTCTACAATCGTTGCAGATGAACGATAGTTTTGCGTCATAAGTAAAACATGCGCTTCCGGATATATCTTTTGGAAATTCAACAAATAATCTGGCTCTGCACCGCGCCAGCTATAAATGGCCTGATCCTCATCTGCACCGACGCATAAGTTTTGATGGACTGCGACGAGCTTCGCGATGATCGCATGTTGAACAGGCGATGTATCCTGACTTTCATCCGTTAAATAATAATCGTAGCGGCGTTGGTATTGCGCCAACACCTCTCGATTTTTTGTAAAAATATCATTCGCCATTAATAGCATATCGTCAAAATCAATTAACAAACGGTCACTACCAATGCGTTTATATTCCTCATAACGCTGTAAAATCTCGACTTTTCTTGGCACCTTTACTTCTGCAATTGCCCATTCCTGCTCTGGCAGCATTTTATTTTTGATAAACGTTATGTATGTCAGTAGCTCGTCTAACTGATCTTCGGTAATTTTTGAGCCATTTAATTGTTCAAAAATCTCGCGAAGCACTCGTTTTTTTGAAACAACACCAGGCTTGTCCGATTCTTCAATGATGCCGTACGAAATGCCCTGACGTTCAAGTGTCTGCCGCACAACTTGAAATGCTAAACTATGAATCGTCGAAAAATCAACTTGTGGCAAATGCGGAAAAAACTTTGCAAAACGTGCCTCCATATCATTTGCCGATGCCTTACTAAACGTGACAGCCTTTATGCGAGAAGGATTCACACCAAGCGCCTCAATCATATAGCCAATACGCATAATAATCGTCGTCGTTTTTCCTGACCCGGGAGATGCCAATAGTAACAGCGGGCCATTCGTTTGCAACACCGCCTGCGTCTGCACATCATTTAGACGAACGCCAAGTGAACGCTCCTTTTCCTCAAAAAACGCTTTTTGTGCTCCATTCATATCAATTGCTCCGTTCTAAAAAATCTATACTTTATTATATCAAATGATGAGGATTCATCCGAGGAAAGCAGCACAATATTAAAGCAAAGAAAGAATAAATGTAAGCGTCAAATAGCGCCTACCTGTTGTTTAGGGGGGCGCTACTGTTATCATAATTTAAATCATTATTTTTTCGACACCTTAAAGTTAGTCAAAACTTCTCTGATCTGAGCATGAGCGTATCTACCGCTGCGTGTTAATGTTTAAATTGTTAGCCACAACATGTCTGAGGCGCTCTGAACTTGTTTCATTAACATGGGAACAAATTGATTTGGTAAATGAAACGATTCGAATTGATGGAAAAGGAAAAAAAGAACGGATATTACCCCTTCATCCTCACTTAAAGCCGCTTCTAGCATCCTATAAAGCTTCTTTAAGTGAGGATCAAGTGTATCCAACAGAATCTGTTTTCCTGAATAAAAATCATAAAGCATTAGATCCGTGCGGTTTGCATGTCATCTCTGTAGATGTGTTGAAAAAGGCAGGCCTTCCACCTACCCGCTTCACGTTGCATCACTTGCGTCATACATTTGCAACACTGATGTTGCAACAAAATAAAGAAAACGTTGACTTATGATCAAGAACTCCTTGGCCATGAAAGTATTACATCGACTCAAGTCTATACCCATGTTGAGTTTGATTAGATTTACCGTAGATTCTTAACATTGCTTTATGGAAATCCTTGAATAACTGATTATTTTCTACTTCCCTAAATCCTTCAGGAAATCGCTGCTCTATTGTTAGATCACTCCTTAAACAAAGGAATCATTGCCGATTATGTCTTAATGGATTCTTGGTTTACACAAGCACCTTTGATTAAAAGTATTCATGACAAAGGTCTATTTGTCATTGTTATGGTGAAACAGTTGAAACAACGTTATCAATATCAAGGACAACGGTTAACACTGCTAGAGTTATACCGTAAAGCCAAGCCATCGATGGGCAATAAAGATATTCTTGGTTCCATCCATGTCCAATTTGGCTAGTTTTGTCCTAGCCTCTTTTTTGTTAAAACATAATAGTAAACAGGACTAAAATTTTCTTCGCGTTCACTTCTAATAAAATCACTTACTTGCCAGCCAACTTTAAAGTAATGAGTAAACACTTTCCGTGTTTGCAAACGCCACTCTAAAGCAAGAGCAAAGTCTTCCTCTTTAATTTTCTGGAATTCACCAGGTACTGGAACAAATAATATTTCATAATCAACAGTTAAATTTGTATTCACTTCTTCAGGAACTGGATATTCATTCTCCCTTTCTTTCACTCTGATAACTGCCATATCTTCTTGATATTTAGGGAGCTTCCCATAAACTCTATCAACTTTATCTTTTACGTGATCACTTTGAATCCACCAGTCAACATAAAAGCGATCAGACGGAATACCAGAATTAAGACTATCTTCCATTTCCCCATAATAGTTCTCTTTATAAGTAGAGCAAACTCCACCAAGCTTTTTAATATTTAAATTGGCATTCACTGTTTCTAATGGATCATACGTCCAAGTAACTAAATCATAACCAATTTTTAAAGCTTCTTTACACTGAGCAAGTTTTAATTGTTCACCAATTCCACTGATGCGGTATTCTGGATGCACCCCAAGTAAATAGGAACATAAATAAGTATTGATTCCATTAAAGCCAGCAAAGCTATATTGAAATCCAATAATTTTATCGTCTAAAAATGCTCCAATTACCATTCCACCATTATCTACCGATGTAACTGCATGGGCAACGGGAACCGGATCATCTGACTGCCAAATGATTTTTTCTAATTCACTTACCTCAACAAACTCCTTCACATCATGGATAGGACGGATTGTAAGTGAAAGGTTTTCGAGCTGACCCATATACTAGTTTTCCTTTCTCTTTTCAATTTATATTTTTGCAGCATTTAATAAACATACTGTTAAAATTTTTGTACCGTAATTGAGTGCATCAATTTGAAAAGACATTTGTGGATGATGTAAGCCTGGCTCTAAACCACACCCTAATCCAATCATCGTTGCAGCAATATGCGGATGCTTCATTGTATAGAAGTGGAAATCCTCTCCCCCACGTGTAATACAAGGTTCTACGAGATGTTCAGGTCCACATATATCCGCAATGGATTTTTTTGCTATTTCAATCATCTTCTCATTGAGTGCAGCTGCGGGTACAGACCCTTGAAATTCATAATTAATTTGAGTATTCGTTAAATTCCCTACTGATTCAAGAACTTTCGCTGTTTTCTCTTGCAACTCAGTCATACCTTCATTTGATTGAGCACGTAAATCTAACGTAAATGAAGCTTTTCCTGGAATAGTATTTGCACTTTCCCCTGAATGAAGCTGTGTCATTTTAACAGAAAAAGAACAACCTACTTGAAGTCTAATCCCTTGCAACACTTGGATTAATAAAGACGCAGCCTCAATCACATTACTTCCATTCTCTGAACGCGCTGCATGCGCCTGCAAGCCATAAATAACACCAACCGTAGTTACAGAGGCACCATGGACAATAGCTGGTGCAGCTTTTCCATAAGGAACTTCGAAAGTTGGACGTAAATGGATGCCAAATAACATCTCAATATCATTCAAAATCCCAGCTTCCATAAACCGCTTAGCACCTTCTCCAGTTTCCTCCGCTGGTTGAAAAATGAATCGAATCGTTTTTTCTGGACGAATCCCAGCTTGTTTTAATGCTAAGGCTGTATGTAACACCATTGTGCTGTGAGCATCATGTCCGCAAGAATGGTTTGCACGAACAACATGATCAACTTCTTGAACAAGAGCGTCCATATCTGCCCTTAGTCCAATAACATTACTTGTTTTACCTTCAATTTCTGCAATGAATCCGTAATGTCCTGAAAAAGTTTGTACAGTAAATCCAGCCGCTTGAAGCTTTGCAATCAAATAAGCTGAAGTTTCCTTTTCTTCCCAACTAGGTTCTGCAAGAGCGTGTAAGTCACGATATGTCTGGATAATATTTCCTTGATTATCACTAATAAAATCGATTGGGTTTAAATTGCTCATTATTAGCTCCTTAATTAATCAAAAATATACATTTATTTAAGTAGATGTATGTCTAAATTAACTTTTTCTTCTAATGCTTTTAGAATATACTGTTAGCTCTTGTAAAATATCTTCATTTACATCAATGCCTAATCCAGGTCGTTCATTAAGCTTAATAATCGGAATGTCGTATTGTAAATTACCAACATCTTTTTCAAATTTTAATGGTCCTGTTAGTTCGGCACTTGTTATGATCTTCTTTGAAAATGCAACATGAAATCCTGCTGCAGATCCAATTGATGACTCTACCATTGATCCAATTTGACATTCGATTCCTGCCATTTCTGCCATATGAGCTAATTTTACTGCAGGATATATGCCACCACATTTCATTAATTTGATATTCACTTTATCAGCTGCTCGCTTCGAAATGATTTGGCGCATCTCTACACTACTATGCAGACCTTCATCTATCATCATTGGTATAGTCGATTTGCTTTTAATTTCAACCATTCCATCGATATCAATTGCTGTTACAGGTTGCTCAATCCAATCGATGGAGAGACCTGCTAATTTATCAAGGATTTGTAGGGCTATCGCACTATTTTTCCAACCTTGATTCACATCAACTCGAATGGCAATGTCTTCCGCAACTCGCTCACGAACTGCTTTGATTTTTTTAACATCTTCTAATGGCTCTGTACCAACTTTTAACTTTAAAGAACGATATCCATCTTCTACACATTGTGCTGCCTCATCCGCCATATTTTCTGGTGTATCAATACTTAAAACATGGGTAATTGGCATACTTTCACGATAACGACCACCAATTAACATATACACTGGTAAACCTGCACTTTTTCCTGCCACATCATAACAAGCAATATCAATTGCAGCTTTTGCGGTTGAAACACCAAAAATTGTCTCGTCCATAAGGTCGTGAATCCGCTCAATATTAAGCGGATTCTCATCAATAATAATGGGCGCTAACGTATGAGCTAGAATATTATACGTACTTTCTAATGTTTCCCCAGTTACATAACTATCAGGTACTGCTTCACCATAACCAACAAATCCATTATCAGTTGTAATTTTAACAATGATAGATTGAATACTATTATATCCGCCATAACTAACTACAAACGGATTATTAAGCTGTAATTCAATTGCAAATAAATCTACTTGTTTAATCTTCATCGTTCTATTCTCATCCTTTTAATTCGTTATTTATAACTTTTTTCATTTGAATCAATTTCATAATTACTTATTCTAGTTATAAAAACGAGCGATTCGTATATTGAATTAATTCATTGTTCGTCACTATAGTGTAATACTCTCGTTGATTGGAGCGTAAGGCGGCGACTCCTGCGGGAACAGCGCGAGCTGAAAGCCCCGCAGGAACCCAGTGACGAGGAGATTGAAGCCGTGCCCACGAAAAGCGTCCGCCTGGAGCGGAAATCAACCTTGTTCTGATTTTAATGTTGATTGTTCAATTATGAAATTGACTTATTGACAGTACGATTGCAGTAGCTTTTGGAACTTTAGCAATCACCTCTTGCTTCGCTGAATGAAGAAAAAATGAATTATCTTGCCAAATCACCACCATCTTCAGCTAATGAAACTGGCACTTCTTTTTTTCGTGTAAATTTAAAGTAATAGAAGATATAGCAAAGTGCTATAAAACCAAATCCAATAAATAACGAAATACGTTGCGTTGGATCAAATGCTGTCATGACTACTAAAACCAAACACAAAGTTATACATACAATTGGAATTAACGGAAAAAGTGGGACGCGATATTTTAAGTCTTCAACTTTACCGCCACTAGCGACATATTGCCTACGGAATCTTATTTGCGAATAAGCAATCACCATCCAAGTGACAATTCCACCAACACCACTAATCGCTAATAATAATACGAATAATGTTTCTTTAGCCATAACACTTGACAATAGAGATACGTAAGCAAAGATTAATGTAAAAGTAAGAGCATTTATTGGTACTCCACGCTTGTTCACTTTTCCAAACATCGGTGGAGCTTGACCACTCTGTGATAAAGAGAACAAAATTCTTGCACAAGCAAACATACCCGTGTTACCTACAGAAAGAATTGCTGTTAAAATAACAAAGTTCATAATATCAGCTGCATATGGAATACCTACCATATCAAACACTGTGACGAACGGACTCTCAAGAATTCCCGCTTCTTTCCAAGGAACAATTGCAGATAATACAAAGTTTGCAAGTACATAGAAAACTAAAATACGTATAATGATTGTGCGAATCGCTACTGGGATATTTCTCTCCGGATTTTCGGTTTCTCCAGCTGCTACTCCAACAATTTCCGACCCCATGAAAGCGTATACAACTGTCATCATTGAAACAAATATCCCGATAAATCCAGTAGGCATTAAACCAGAACTTGTAAAGTTTGAGAAGAATGGAGCTTCTTGACCTTGAATTGGTACAATACCAAAAATAGCAGCTCCACCGATTATAATAAATGCGATTACTGCAAGTACTTTAATCGCTGTAAACCAATACTCCATTTCAGCAAATGCCCTAGTTGTTAATGCGTTAATTCCAAACAATAATGTCGAGAAGACAAGACACCAAATCCATATTGGAACATCTGGGAACCATCTAGCCATCAATAGTCCAGCTGCTACGAACTCCAAACCTAAATATATCGCCCAGCTGAGCCAATATATCCAACCAATCATAAATCCAGTGGCCGGTCCAATAAATTTTTCCGCATGGGCTTGGAACGAACCAGACACTGGCATAATTACTGACAATTCACCAAGGCAAACCATAACAAGATACATAATAAGTCCACCAAATAAGTAAGCTGCAATAGCTCCGAATGGACCGGCTTCTCCAATAGCATAACCTGAACCTAGAAAGAAACCAGTACCCATAACTCCACCGACGGAGATCATAAATAAGTGTCTACTTTTCATCGAGCGTTGTAATTCTTTCGGCCGGCTATCAAACTCGTTTTTCATAATATTCACCCTTTTCAGTCAATTTAACTCATAGCACTACATTGAAAACGGACGGAAGATGCGTTTTGCATCTCCTGTCTATCAAATTTAATATACTACTGTTAGATTTGGTGAAACATATTCCATTGAATCACTTTTCGCCGGTTTAAAAATTTCATATGCAACATCTCTTTGATATCTGCTTTGCTTTTTAGCTTCCGTAAAGAGAGTGCGAACATTTTTACGGCAAAGCTTTTCAATATCATCAATTACTGCTTGTGGATTTGGTTCTACTAATCCAAAAATAACAGCATCGTAAGATCTAATTGCACCAAGGTTTGCTACGAAATCAATTACAATATCAATAGCTTTCTCTTTGATGATTTCGTCTCCTTCTGCAGAAATCGGGATGTTTGCTGCTTCAACAACTAGGCTTGCTTTTACTTGATTAGCATTAGATTTATTAATAACATCTTCTAGTGCACATGGAATTAAAATATCACAATCTACATCAAGCCATTCTGAGTTTGGACGTACTACATAGTCATTTTCAAAATAATTTTGATCCATTTCACCGAACTCATTCTTATGATCAATTAACTTTTGAACATCTAATCCATCTTCGCTAGCGACAAATAGATTCGCATCAGAAATTCCTACAACTTTATACCCTAGTTGAGAAAGTTTTAACGCACAACTTGCACCAACGCAGCCGAATCCTTGAATAACAACTCTTGCACCTTCTCCACCATCTTTATATTTCCAAGCTTCGTCAGCAGAGAAGGCAACGCCATAACCTGTTACTACATCATTCATATACAATCCATCGATTTTTTGAAGTAATAAATCATCGTAATCTTTTATCCCTTTTAAAACAGCTGGATCACTTTTCATAGATTGGGTAAGAGGAATTTCAATCCCAAATTCACGGAAGATTTTCAGTACATCATTATATTTCGTACCAAGGTCACTTCCTAAAGAAACTCCGTTGTCAATATACGGTAGCATAGCAATTATATATCTCCTCAATACTTCAAAAGCATCTGGAGCTTTATAATCATAGGCAATACCACCTTTACAACCTCCAGTAGTTTCTGATTCACTTGCTACATATTTATACGCCATCGCTTCTGCAAGACGCTCAACTTCCTCTCTTGTAACGGATGGGTGCATTCTTGTACCGCCACCTGTGTAACCCTTTACAAAGTTGTGTACAACCATCCATCCTTTTGCATCTGTTTCCGTGTCGTTCCATTCAACAATTAAATATGGTTTTGTAGACATGTATACTCCTCCTAAGTCGAAATATAGAATAGATTCTGCATTTTAACAAAGTTAATTTCCACAACAAATAGAGCTTCGGAACTTTCAAAATCACGCTTTGGCGGACGATTTCCAACGTCCAAGATGTCCTAGTGTCTAGCGTTTGTATCCACAATACAAATAAACTCACTAGTTTTTATTTTTTACAATTCCATAGAGTTATTTCAGGGCGTATATTTAACTACTTTCTATCGATGAATCAAAGGGAATCATAAATAGAAAATCTCATTGGTTTGATTATTTCTCCCCTCCAATTTGCTAATATTGTCTTTGTATCACTCAAACCAATGGAGTGGTTGTGGGATTATATTCATATTAATTTGTTTTGTTTCTTGGTACTCATCCAGTCCATATGTGTAAATACTACGACCTATTCCACTTTGTTTATAGCCGCCCCATGGTGCCTGAATGTTTGTGAGGTGATAAGCATTCATCCATGTAATTCCTGAACGAACTTTCTAATTGACACGTAATACTTTATTACTGTTGCTAGAGAAGACCGCACCAGCTAAACCATAATCATTGTCGTTTGCAAGACGAATAGAGTTTATATCGCTGCGTGATTTGGGATCCCCCTTGATTATCTCATTACTTTTGGTCACATAGTGTTCAATTCTTTGTAAAAGGAGACAGCCATATATAGAAAACGATCTCTTTATGCCCATCATTTTGTTTGCTTATTTGTGCGGACGGAAAGAGCGGATATATTCATTGGAATCGTTATAATTAAGAATTCCAACTGCCTCAACATCAACAACAACCATGTAAGATTTTTTGCTAGCTAAAGCATTCGCTAATCCCTTTTCAAACTCTTCCACAGAAGTTGCTTTTTCCGCTTCATACCCCATAGATTTTGCCATCATAACAAAGTCTGGGTTTTTCAAATCAACAGCAGTTTTTCTGCCATAAGCAGCCTCTTGATAATACTTCAAGATACCGTAACCTCCATCATCAAATAACAGAACAATTATTGGCGCATCTTCATGTACAGCTGTAATCATCTCACCAGCATTTACCATAAACCCGCCATCGCCAGCTACAAGTACTACTGGTTTGTCTGGTTGACCCACCTTAGCACCAATCGCCATTGGTAAACCTTGACCAATTCCTCCGCCTGTCATGTAGAGGTAATTTCTTGATTCATGTACATCAACTAATTTGTTCGCCCAAGTATAACCAGGAATTGTAACATCCGTTACTAAAATTGTGTCATGTGGAAGTTGCTCGTTCATAATTTCAGCAATTTCACCGTAAGGCTCGATTGTACTTCGAAGATCTTCACGAACTCCCTCACGAACTTCTTTTATCTCTTCTGTATAAGTTAGATCTCGAGTGATTTCTACATCCGCTATACCTTTATTAATTGCTGCTAATACAGCTTTTGCATCACCAATTAAAAAGTCTTGTGTATCAAAGTTACGGTTAAATGCTTCTGGATTCAAGTCAATATTAATATGATTTTCCGGAACAGGTGTAGACCAACCATTTGTTTCAGTGCCACGGAAACGAACGCCAACACTAATAAGTAAGTCTGCTTTGCTTACATGCTCCTCAACACGTGGGAACCATGCAAAGTTTCCAATACATAGTGGGTGATCTTCAGGAATAGCACCTTTACCTGATTCACTTGTAATGACACCTGCTTTAATTTTGTTCACTAGCGTTACTAACTCTTCTGATGCGCCAGCGTGAATAATTCCATCTCCTACCCAAATCACTGGGCGTTTTGCTGCAGCGATTTTTTCAATGATTCCTTCCGGTAATGTAACTTGTACTTCTGGATCTTTAACATTTTCTACATTAACTAGATTATTTTCTGGAATAATCATTGCCTGAAAATTCGTGGGAATTTGGACAGTGACTGGTCCAGTCGGAACAGTTACTGCATCTTTAATTGCTTTTCTCATGAATGATTTAATTAGTTTTGGACGTTTCAATAAAAAAGCAGATTTATTCACACCTTCCATCATTTTCAATTGATCTTTACATTCATGGATATAACGTTGATCCGTTCCAATATAGTTTGAATCCGCTTCGCCTGTAATGTGAAGAAGAGGTGTACCAGAGTTCCAAGTTTCTGTTAGTGAACCAGCACCATTTCCAGCTCCAGCACCCGTGCTTGTTAATACAACTCCTAGTTTTCCAGTTGCGCGCGAATAAGCATCTGCCATATTGACAGCTCCGCTTTCACCACGCGATGTCGCCATACGGATTTTCCCATCTCTGAGTATCGCATCATAAATCGGCATATTATGAATACTCACAATCCCAAATAGTACTTCAACACCAGCGTCAACTAATTCTTCTACAATTGCATCGGCTACAGTGTATTCTTGGTAGTTTTTGCTTTTCTCTACAGCTACTTTCTCTAATAGTTTCTTCATTGTGTTCCTCCCAATAATACATAATTTTTTATTATTGATATGGCAAGTTGCAAGTTAATTGCGACTGTCAATTTTAATTAGCCTTTAACTTGTTGATATTTTTCTAAATTACCATCGGTTTCTTTATTAAAATTCTTCTCTGTACTAACGCCAACTACATATGTGACAACAAAGTTTATCATCATAATTAATAGTCCCATATCAAAGTCTTTGATCATACTTGGAAGATTTGGATATAACGTCGCCAATGTAGTATCGGTTACTGTCGAATAAATAACTAGAATGACTCCAACAATCATCCCTGCGAAAGCACCTATTTTGGTAATCGGATTCTTTTTCAGAAGACTAAAGAAAAGTGCTGGGAACAGCTGGACAATAATGCTGTAGACCATAATGTAAATTAAACCAATCAACTTCGATTCATTCAAAGCGAAAAATATAGCAATGACGACTAAGATTGGTACCAATAGACGACTTAATCTTCCAAGTTGCTGGTCGGTTGTTTTAGGTCTCCACACTTTAAAAATGTTTTTCGATAAAAGTGTAGCGGATGACAGTAATACAATTGAGCTTGGAACAAGTGCCGCCAGTGCTCCTGCCCCTCCAACTAATCCGACAAACCAAGGTGGAAATGCACCCTGTGCAAGCTTAAATATAGACATGTCTGCGTCGTTTAAACCCGGCACTTGTAAAACCGCAGCAAACCCAATAAAAACAGAAAATACGATAATAAGTTGATATATAGGCATACTTGCAGCATTCCAACGAAGGGCCTTCGCGCTTTTGGAAGAGAAAACACCCGTTTGCATATGTGGAAAAAGATAAAATGCTAACGCTATCATAATCGACGTTGTAACAAACCATGTAATACTCAATCCTTCAGCAGGAAACAAGAGCATTTCTGGATGTACGCTCTCAATCGCTTGGAACATCGGTTTGAATCCACCATAGTAGTGGAATGGAAAATAAACGCCCATAAATATGATAACTCCAAGAATTAAAATATCTTTGAATATCGCTGTCCAGGCAGATCCGTGCATCCCTGAAATTGTTACATATACGGTGACTAATAAACCACTAAGCACAACAGCAAGTCCTGATGAAATCGACCCATACGATGATGCCGAAACAATAATTCCTAAACCAACAAATTGCATGACTAAATAGGATACAGATGCAATCACACCAATAATCGCAACAACAACTCCAAGACCTACACTCTTATATTTTTTCTCATAAAAATCTGCTTGCGACATAACATTATTTTTCTTTGCATACTTCCAAATCGGTGGTAACATCCAATATGCAACAATAAAATAGAAACAGTTAAATGCATATACTGCAGGCATCCCAACACCATAAGCCATCCCACTTGCGCCTAGGAAAGTGAATGTGGTAAACATTTCTCCCGCTAAGATAAAGAATATAGTTAACGAGCCAAAGCTTCGTCCCCCAACAGCCCATTGCTCCATATTCATTTCTTTACCTTTCCTTGCGCTAACACCTAAATAACAAGCGAATATCAAAATTGCAAATGTAATAAAAAGTGATATATTCATATGTCCTCTTCTCCTTCATGGTTAGCAGGATCTAGAATGTTTACGATGTATAAGAAAAGTGATGTTAAGATGACCCACAATAAAAGCCAGAACAAAACGAAAGGCAAGCCAAGAACGTACGGTTCTATCTTATTTATTACACTTAAACTCCCTATAGCAGGAATTAAACTGAAAAAGTATAACCAAATTCTCCTTTTCATTCTCCTTTCCCCCTTATTCCAATTTTCGACGAAAGATTTTGGCTCATTACCAGTGTGAACGCTTACAAAAACCTTTAGTTCTCATTGGTTTGATTATTGCTATCTCTCCAATTAGCTAATATTGTCTTTGTATCACTCAAACCAATGGAGTGGTTGTGGGTTTAAATTCATATTAATTTGTTTTGTTTCTTGATACTCATCCAGTCCATAAGTGCCAATGCTACGACCTATTCCACTATGTTTGTAGCCGCCCCATGGTGCCTGAATGTTTGTGAGGTGATAAGCATTCACCCATGTAATTCCAGAGCGAACTTTCTGAATGACACGTAATGCTTTATTACTGTCGGTAGAAAAGACCGCACCAGCTAATCCATAATCAGAGTCGTTTGCGAGACGAATAGCCTCTTCTTCATCTTTGAACTTTTGAATCACAACAACTGGTCCAAAAATTTCTTCCTTAACAATTCGCATATCGCTCGTTACATTGGTAAACACCGTTGGTTCAATGAAGAAACCTTTCTCCATCCCATCTCGCTCAATACGATTACCACCGCAGGCCAATGTAGCCCCTTCTTCTTGACCGATACGGATATATTCAAGAATGCTGTTCATATGATTCTCGCTAACTATTGCACCCGCTTTTGAGCTTTCATCATGTCCGGGGCCAACTTTAATTTGTTGTGCGCGTTTTACGTATTTTTCAACAAACTTATCGTAAATTCCCTCTTGCACTAACACTCGACTTCCAGATGAACACACTTGTCCACTACCATAAAAGATTCCAAATAAAGCATAGTCAACAGCTGTTTCGAAATCAGCATCATCAAAAATAATATTAGGGGATTTCCCGCCAAGTTCTAATGATACTTTCTTCAAGTTTCCAGTCGCCGCATGCATGATACTACGCCCAACTCCTGTGCTTCCTGTAAAGGAGACAACATCCACATCGTCACTTTCAGCAATCGTCTGGCCAACGACGGTTCCACCACCCAGGATTAATTGCGCAACACCTTTCGGTAAATCTGTTTCATCGATTAACTGAAACAGTTTGACAGCTGTTATCGGTGTAATTTCAGCCGGCTTTAATATAATTGAGTTTCCTGCCGCAAGTGCTGGAGCTACTTTCCAAACCGCCATTAACAATGGATAGTTCCATGGAACAATTAACCCCGCTACTCCCATTGGTTCTTTCACAATCATCGTTTGTAAACCTTCCATTGCTTCATATATTACACCTGCTTGATTTTGAATAAGGCCTGCATAATAACGAAAAGCGCTAATTGAGTCGGCAACATCACCCTCTGCTTCCCTTAACACTTTTCCGTTGTTTTGTGTTTCTAACTGAGCAATTTCAGCTGCATGTTCTTCCATTTTGTCAGCAATTTGTAGTAATATCGCAGCTCTTTCTTGTGGATTTTTTGAAGACCAAACGCCACTTTCAAAAGTTGCTTTCGCAATTTTAATCGCTTGTTCAACCTCTTCTTTAGTTGCTTTCGGGGCTTTAGCAATCACTTCTTGATTTGCAGGATTAATTACATCAAATAGTTGAGGATTACTTGAATCAATCCATTCTCCATTTATATAAAGCTTTAATTGTTCTGTCATCTGCTTTCCTCCCTAACTGTTTATAAAATTATTTATGTTTATTAGTACTAAAGCATGCAGGTATTGCATAATTCTTAAAACTGCATAACTTCAACGTTTTGTTTATAACTTGATAAGAACTCAAGTGAGTTTTTTATACTCACATCTATGTGTTTTCTCCTGTTACATTACATTTTCTCTTTACAATTATTTAGGAATGATTAAAAGAGTCTGTTATTTATAACATTTTTTTAAATGTACTTTCCTTTTTATTAGCAAGTTTAAATTATTATTCAGGAATGCCCATTGCTTCCTTGTACTGCTTGTGGAAATGCTTTATACCATGCTCAGTTGGTGAATAAATCCCATTATCAAAGGCCTTTGTATGAAGCCCAGATTGCAATAATTCAACGAGATCAAAGTCTTCTTTACGAACTTGATCGACAAATTTAATAAGTTCTTCTTGTTTATCCGTAATTTTCTCGGAACTAAAATAGTAGCTGTAAATTGCCAAAGATTGGTTTGGCGAGATAGGTAGTATTTGGCTTGTCGTTATGTTTCCTTCATCACCAGGATAAATGCTAATCATTAAGTTAGGCCATACCCAATAGAAAAATGCTGGATCTGCTTCTTCTCCTTGTTTCATCTCAGAATATTGACAAGTGTATGTGTTAAACGTGTCGATATTGTAATTTTCCAAATCAAATGTTTTAGCAAATGCAGGGTGCGCTAATTTACAATGATCACACTCTAAATAATTGTCAACGACTGCTTTCCAATTTGCTTCGATTACCCTTTGAGTCGTTCGGATTCTCTTCAAAGCATTTAAAAACTTATATTGATCAAGACTTTCAACTAGATCGCTATATTCGGATTGAAACGATTTAGCGTTTGGATCTAAGTTTACAAAAATGAGAGATTGGTAAATTTCTAGCTTAACAGGTGTCATGCAATTGTGGTCACCTAAACTATCTTTATCAAAATTTGGTGCACGATTTACTTTTCCGTCTAGTTTGAAAGACCAACCATGGTATGAACAGAGAAATACTTTTTTGTTTCCGAAAGCGCTTTTTTCAACACGTGTACCGCGGTGTGGGCAAATGTTATAAAAGGCATTTACTTTTCCATCGTTGTTTTTGCTAACAATAATGGATTCTCCAGCAATTTCGAAAGTGAAAAAATCGCCTACTTTTTCTAATTGACTCATATGGCCAACGAAGACCCACTTTTTAGAAAAGATATTTTCTTTTTCTTCATCAAAGTATTGTTGTTCCACATAGTTTTTGTAAGACAAAGTCGCATTTGCTTTGTTGCTAAACGTATTGATTGTCATTGTTCTTTCATCCTCCCTATAAAAAAAGCATTTTGATATCTATAGCTCTATATCGCAATTATTGTACCAACTTCGAAAAGACGATAGCATCAAGGCAGAGAAGTTTTTTTACGCTTAGAAATGGGGAAAGTGAGTTTTTCCTAACTCAAATTACGTCTTATTTTTTTATAGTAAACGGTTCAGTCGCGATTTTAATCGAATTTGTTGGACATTCCTCTACTGCAATTTCTAATTCCTCTATAAAATCTTCGTGGATCTCGGTATTACCAGCATTTAGATCAAGTACTGAAAAGGAAAGACCTTCTTCATCATGGTCAAATAAATGAGGAGCGTTTTCAGAACATGCACCGCATGCTATACATGTTTCGCGGTCCACCATCGTATATACTGTCATATCTTTTCCTCCTCATATGATTTTTAGTTTGTTACTTTCTCTTTAAATGTTGTCTCCATCAGGCTTGTGCTATGAAGTGTTTGTTTTTTTGCTTGTGGATCAATGTACATTTTCGCCTCATTGACTGCAATCGGCGCCTCTCCAAATCCTGTTACAATTAGCTTTACTTTTCCTTTGTACGTACAAATATCCCCTACTGCATAGATCCCTTCAATATTTGTTTCCATCTTCGAGTTTACAACGATTGAATTTTTTTCGATCTCCAATCCCCAGTTTTTTATCGGACCTAGCGAAGAAACGAAACCGTAGTTTACAAGAACATCATCTACCGTTAATTCGATTGTTTCTTCACTTTTGTTGTTTTGAATGATGACTTTCTCTATTTGTACGTCTCCGATTAATTTTGTTGGGACATATGGTGTTAGGATTTCCACACGTGATTTTTTTAACAGATCAACACTATACTCATGTGCCTTAAACGAATCTCTTCTATGAACTAATGTTACTTTTTTTGCAATTGGTTCTAACATAAGCGCCCAATCAACAGCAGAGTCACCGCCGCCGAATATTACAACTTCTTTATTAGCAAACTTCTCAATCGTGTCAACGAAATAATGCAAGTTCTTTCCAACGAAAGTTTCTTCATTTTCCAACTTCATTGTTTTTGGTTGGAACGCACCATTTCCAGCAGTAATAATAATCGTTTTTGAGTAATGCGTTTGTTCATTTGTCGTAAGTTCAAAAACACCATCGTCGCGTCTATAAATCGTTTGGACTGTTTGGCCAAGACAATGATCCACTTTAAACTGATTCATCTGTTCGATGAGGTTATTCACAAGGTTTTGCGCACTTACTTTAGGAAATCCTGCTACATCATAAATAAACTTTTCCGGATAAAGTGCCGATAACTGTCCGCCAAGTTGCGGTAAACTTTCAATAATATTGATGGAGGCTTGGCGCATTCCAGCATAAAATGCGGTGAATAAACCAACGGGACCTCCACCAATTATTGTAATATCATATATTTTGGAATATCCATTCATTAAAAAAACCTCCGTTTTTTGCAATTAGAGTAATTATAAATATCAGACATTTACATTACTTCCTATATCCTATAGAGTAAACTTAGGCACATCATTTATTCATTCACATCAACATCCTCTCTTCACTTAAAAGTCCTTGATGAACGATTCATAAACTTATAAAGCAATTTTCATGCCACTTTTAAGTAAGCTTGATGTTTAGCTAGTTTCGTTATCAAAATGCGTGAACTCTTGATGATTGAACGAACTTAAATTGACTCAATTTGAATTTTATTAGACTCAATTTTAATGAGGGGGAGGTTTTTAAATGTTCGCTAGTTTATCTACTGATCTTGAAATGGAGGCATTGCTCCAAATTTTAGATTATTCGTCGGATGAGATCTTTGTTCTTGATGAAAATAGACGAATTATTTTTGTGAATAATGCATGTGAGCGGCATTACGGATTGAAGAAGTCTGATGTAATCGGAAGATTTAGCGATGAATTATTTAACGAGGGGTATTGGACACCGTCTGTACTTCCTGAAGTATACGAAAAGAAAAGACCCATCTTCATAAAACAAACTACTATCTTAGGTGCTGAATTGCTAACATCTGCTATACCTATAATAAATAAGGATAATGAAATTAAATTAATTGTGACGACAGCCCGAGAATTGCAAAACTATAAAATGCTAAAATTGACGCAGCAAAATAAGATGGATCCTAATCGAGAACCCAATATAATCGAATCGGAGATGATGACAAATAATAAAAAGGTAAAGAAATTGCTTCTATTAGCACAGAGAGTTGCAAAAACCGAATCGACGATCTTAATACAAGGGGAATCAGGAACTGGGAAGGGAGTGCTTGCGCAGCATATTCATAATGCTAGCAATCGTAAATCTCATCCATTCTTAACCATTAATTGTGCGGCGATTCCGGCAGATTTGTTAGAAGCCGAATTATTTGGGTATAGTGCTGGATCTTTCACGGGTGCAAATAAGGGCGGTAAAATCGGATTAATTGAATCAGCAGAAGAAGGCACATTATTTTTAGATGAGATAGGAGAGTTGTCTTTACCCCTTCAAGCAAAATTGCTTCGAGTAATTCAAGATAAGATATTCATTCCGATTGGTAGTGCTAAAGAGAAAAAAGTGAATGTCCGTATTATCGCAGCAACGAATCAAAAGCTTATTGAAATGGTAGAAAAAAAACAGTTCCGCGAAGATTTGTTTTATCGTTTAAATGTGATCGATATTCAATTGCCGTTACTTAGAGAGAGAAAAGAGGATATCATTCCGTTAACGTATAAATTTTTGTATAAATTTAATGTCATGTACGAAACGAATAAAGTTATTTCAGAAAAATGCTTAAAGTTGTTTACGGAGTACTCTTGGCCAGGAAATATTCGACAACTCGAAAATGTCATGGAAAGATTAGTCATTATAAGCGATGACGTCATTGATGTGGAGGACTTACCAGAGTTAATGTACCGTCAAATCGAACAAGTGCATCAAGATTCACCTACTACGTTGAGAGAAGCAATCGATTTTGTGAAAGAAAAAATGGTGAAAAAGTCATATGAAAAGTATGGCAGTTCTAGAAGAGTGGCAAGTGATTTACAAATTAGTCAAACACAAGCATCGAAACTAATAAGGAAATATTGTGATAAAAATTGATAGCAAGTCAAATCAGAAACAATATATTTAGCTTTTCGATACTCGTCATATCTATTCAATAAAAAACTCGATCACTTACAAAAGCGTACCGCACTGACCTAATTATAGGAGACAAATAAAAACACCTTTCATTGAATAGCGGGTATTTAAACCTGAAATACTCAATCTGGAGGTGTTTTTTCTATGGGGACAAGGGTTCAAATAATATTATTTAGTTTAAATGGGGTATAGAATGGGACTCCCCCCTTTTAGCATTGAAAGAAGTGTATGAAATATTTCTACAATTAAATTTATCTTACTGTTATAAAAATCTAAGGTTGTCCACAACTTCTTTAGCAACAATCCCTACCAACTAATCATTTTAGACCTGTAGAACCAAACTCTTCTTCTCCTCTATCTGATACATTTAGCTCCAAATTAGTTTCAATTAGTTCAACCTCAGGAAGTTTTTTAGCATATTATCCCTCCCGTTAAGAAGGTATGTTCTACAGCTACCGAAAACACATTTCTTAAAGTAACTTGCTCTGCATTAATCCATGAAGTTATACTGCGCAAAGATGTTGAACTTTAAATGTGCAACATCATATTTAATTATTTGTAGATTGAGTGAAAAATATTGGTAGTGGTCTTTATATCGTCTGCCCTCCTAGAAACCAGTAGGCGTGATTATCCATATTACCTTCAAAGTTTCTTTTCCAATATTGCGCCAAGCATGGTGTTTATGACTTGGAAAATTAATTGTATCTCCAATATTTAAGATATAAGTATTTGTATCTACGGTAATTTCCATCTGCCCTTCTAAAATTATAATACATTCCTCATCACCTGCATGATTATACTGAGAACCACTGCATCCTCCCGGCTCTACTTCACATAAAAGAACCTGTAGTTTTCCTTCTCCTGTTGTCAGCATGTAGTCCGTTAACTTTCCATTTGGATATGGCATTTTTTTTCGTCTATCTTTACGAACGATCGAGACATCCTCAATTATATGTGGATCCACTTCATTGTCACTAAATAGTGCAGAAACAGGTAGATCTAAAGCATCTGCTATTTTTTTTATAGTTGCAACTGAGCCATCCGTCAAACCACGCTCAAATTGGCTGATAAAGCTTGCTGTTAATCCAGTTTTCTTTGCGATTTTTTCAATGGTATAGTGTTTTTCCTTACGAATTCTTCTAATATTCTCTCCTAATGATTGGTTATTCATAAAAAAACCTCCTTGACTGAATATTCCGAATATTGTACATTTTAAGTGACACTTAAATATTAATATTTTTGTAAGTGTTGCTTAAATTATACCATGAATTGGAAACAATCGTTATTTCACTTTTTTTTATCTAAGGGGTTTATTTATTATCTAAAGGAGGGGTTATAATGGGAGAATTTATTTTTACAATAGCTTATGGAGGTTCACTTATTGTTTTGGGCTTTATTACAAGGAGTTATTTAACAAAAATGGAACAGCTAGCTTCTCAACCAACTATACCTAAAAAAGTTGATAAGGAGGTGTAGTCGATGGTATTTATCATAGGGATCATTGTATCGTTTATTTTATATATTGCTATTGGTGCAATACTATCAAAAAACGTCAAAAATACGGAAGACTTTTATATATCTGGTCGAAGTGGATCAACGTTAATGGTTACAGGGACGTTAGTGGCATCCTTTTTAAGTACTGTATCTTTTATGGGGGAAGCCGGGTTTTCTTATGAAGGTTATCCGATTCCATTATTAATTCTAGTAATTTTTAATGGAAGTGGTTATATATTTGGAGTTTTTCTTTTTGGACGTTATTTAAGAAGAAGTAAATCTCTTACTGTTCCTGAGTACTTCGGGAATCGCTTTAATTCAAGAAAAGTTCGCTTAATTGCTGCGATTACAACAGTTATTGGTATTGCTGCATACTTAGTAGCAGTTACTCAAGGCTCATCTCTTCTATTGTCCGAAATATTCAATATCCCTTATGCCATAGCTATTGTGATTATGTGTATTGTCTTCGCCTCCTTTACGGTAATGTCAGGTGCAAAAGGTGTAATGGTTAATGACACGATCATGTTCTTTATTTTCTCGTTAGCAGCTTATGTGTCTTTTCCATTCATCATCAAAGCTACTGGCGGTTTCCCTGCTGCAATTATGAAAGCTGCTAATAATGTAGAAAAACCCAATATCTTTAGCTGGCACGGTGTTACCGGATCAGGCGCCTATATGGGGTCGCCAACTGATGTATTAATATGGGCAGTTATAATGGGACTCGTATGGGGTTCTGTAGTAGCGATTAGTCCATGGCAAAGCAGTCGATACTTAATGGCCAAAAATGAGCATGTAGCCATCCGTTCAGGTGTTTGGGCAACTATTTCGATTTTTACGATTTATATATTCTTACATTCTAGTATGGCGATGATCAACAATGTGAATTCCTCTATTCACCCTACGGAAAAAGTATTTATTTGGGCAGCAATGCATCTTGTCCCTTCTTGGCTTGGAGTAATCATTGTAAGCGGCATTATGGCAGCAGCTCTTTCATCATGTGCAACATTTTTACAACTTATCGGTAGTAGTATCGCTAATGATATCATTCAACCATTTAGTAAGAAGAAATATAGTGATCAGAAACTACTGAGTTTTAGTCGAATTTCAATGATTATGGTGACGCTTATCATTCTAATAATTGGTATATGGCAACCTCCTGCTGTCATGTGGATTGGCTATTTTGCAGCAACTCTTTTTGCAGCATCATGGGGACCTGTTGCTTTTTCAAGTGTATTTTCAAAAACTGTAACAAGTCTTGGTGCTTTCTGGAGCATTATTGCAGGTTTTTTAGGAGTAATTGCTGGAGAAGCGATCGGTACATTAATTAAGTTACCTATTTACCTCCATCCAGTAATTATAGGATTTATCCTTAGCTCTATTACTCTGTATGTAGTTTCTAAATTTGGTGTTATTACCGAGGAAGAAGTTTCATATCAACGAATGCTTCATCAACAACCGATGGAAGAAAATGAGAAACGAGAAATGGCAATTACAAAACGATACCCTACTTATTTAATCATAAGTGGAATCGCTGTCGTAATTATCACATTTGTTTTCTATTATTGGCCTATCTCACATGCTTAAAAGAAGGAGGATTTGCTATGTCAGTATTTAAATATTTATTTACACCTGTTGAAATTGGAAATACGACAATCAAAAATCGTATTTTATCAACAGCACATCAAACAAATCACGTATTGGACGGTATTCCTACAGATGATTTAATTGCTTATCATGTTACTCGTGCAAGAGGTGGTCTTGGTTTGATTATTTTAGAAGCTGGTGCAGTGCATTCATCTGGTCTTTTAACGACACATACAATTGCTGCTTTTGATCCTAGTATTAAAGAAATCTATCGTAAGTTGATAGAGAAAGTTTCTCCATATGATACGAAAGTGTTTGCACAACTTTTTCACGGTGGACGTGAAATTGTGTCCAGTAATTATCGATCTGCTGCACTAGCGCCCTCTTCTATCCCAAGTCTGCGTTTTGGCACAATGCCACGGCCAATGTCAGTCTCAGAAATTCAAGAGGTGATCACAGGTTTTGCTAAGTCAGCGCGCAATGCAAAGGATGGCGGACTACACGGTGTTGAGGTTTGTTGTTCCCATGGGTATTTGCCTGCACAATTTTGGAGTGAACAAACCAATAAACGCAACGATGAATATGGTGGAAGCTTTGAAAATCGTATGCGTTTTATAGTAGAAACAATACAAGCAATATGGAAAGAAGTTGGCGAAGATTTTACTGTAGGAATTCGAATGAGTTCTGATGAGATGACAATGGATGGATTAACTATTAAAGACTCCATCAAAATTGCAGAGTATTTGACGGATAAAGTTCGTGTTGATTTTATTAATATTACTGCTGGCGATTCCAGTACTTATGCAGGTTCTACTCACATTGTTCCGCCGGCTCCGATGAAACAGGCATATTTGGCCCCTGATAGCTTTAAAATACGTCTAGAAGCAGCAGTCCCTGTGTTCGTTGGTTCACGAATTGTCGACCCGATTCAAGGTGAAAAAATTATTAGTAGTGGTCGAGCGGATATGGTTGGAATGACACGTGCTACTATTGTCGATCCTGATATGCCAAATAAGGCAAAAAATGGTGAACATCAAATGATAAATGCTTGCATTGGTTGTCTACAAGCATGCATTGGGCATTACCATAAAGATTTACCAATTGGTTGTGTTCAAAATCCACAAGTAGGTAACGAAGTATTCTTTGAGCGCGTTCTTCAGCAAAATAACCCTTCTAGAAAAGTACTAATTATTGGTGCTGGACCTGGTGGACTTGAGGCAGCCATAACTGCGGATACTATGGGTTATGATGTAACAGTGGTGGATCAATCGGATCGTATTGGTGGGTCGCTTAATTTGATGCTACTTGCCCCACAACGAAATGAAATGGCTTCAGCGATGCTCGATAATTTTTCACGCCAGCTGGCATTCACTAATATCCAACTAAAGCTTAATACAAAGTTGTCTCCAAAGGAAATTGAAGATTTTAAGGCGGATGCAATTATTTGTGCAGTTGGTTCACGACCTTATATTCCTAATGTCGAAGGAGTAATGGATGAAAGAGTGATATTAATTGATGATGTATTTAAGAAAAACATTTTTAAAAAGAACGAAAAGGCAGTAGTATTTGATTTTAAAGGAGATTGGGCTGCGCTAGAGGCAAGCCTTTATTTAGCAGAAAAGGGTTGTCAAGTAACACTTGTTACTGCGCGTTTATATATTGCAGAAGATGTACATCAGTACTTACGAAATGAATATATGAAGTACTTATACGAGGCAAATATCGAAATGATTACACATCACGATTTTGGTGGAATCTCGAAAGATGGAATTTACATGCGTAATCTATTTACACATGAGAAAAGATTAATAAATGCTGATCATGTTATTTTAGCTGTTGGAAGAATACCAAACACAGAACTGTTTGAGACAATAAAGAACATGGCTCCTTATGTAGCTCAAATTGGTGATTGTCTCGCACCAAGAACGATTGAAGAAGCAACGTTGGAAGGTTTAACAACTGTTACTCAAATTGAAGAACAAATAACTAATGCTTTGAATTTAAATAAATAGTTTAAACCTTGGTATCTTACAAACGTAAAACACTCTTATCTAAATATAGATAAGGGTGTTTTACATCTATTATTAAACTCCTTCTTTACAATAAGAATCTAAAATATTTGAATCATTAAGTCTCCCTCTTTTGTACCGATTGATTCGGGATGAAATTGCAAGCCAAATACCGGGATATTTCGTATGCTGAATGGCCATAATCTCTTGATCATCTTCAGCAATTGCTGCAATTTGTAGTTCAACCGTTAAAAAATTATGAATAAACTATTTATTTTATGTAAACTAAAACAAAAGAAGTGGAGGCTTTCCTATTGTTTGTGTATGGACAAGAACTTCTAGTTTTTTTAAATTATTGAGCCAAGAAATTTTAGACATGTACATTAAAAATAACGCTATGAGACGAATCGAGATTCAGTATCACGTACAGTTACCCATCTCGATCACTCTCACAGCGCACTATAAAAGCCTTCCATGTTTCTCGATTTGACATAATTTAGGGTGAATGCCTCCTTGATTTTCTACAACTATAGACTAAAGCTTTTCCTAATTTCTTCAATATTTAATACTAAGCGTATTTTTCGGTTTCACTTTAGTCTTCTATTAGATTTTGCAAGATCATAAACAATGCACCTATACTATTTCCTTTCAAAAACAAAAATTGGACTTATGAAACTGATTCAATTAATAAATTATTTGAACTTTTAACTAGAAAGTCACCTATTAAATAAACACTATATAGCATAATATAACAAGAATATTTGATATGAATCATACATATATTGATTTTAGTATTTCATTAAAACAGAAGTCTATTATTATCCTAATGATGGGATTATATTATAAGCGGAAATTTTCTATAAAGATAGGATGATGACAATTATTGAAAAATCGGTTCTTGCTATGGTTATTTTACGTGTATTGTCTGGAAGTATTGAAGTAAGTGCTGGATTGTTGATGCTAAAGTTGAATAATTTAGAAAAAGCATTCTATATTAATACAATGCTTGCTTTGGTTGGTCCAACAGTTTTAATCGTAACGACAGCAATTGCATTATTTGGACTAGCTGATAAAATTCCAGTGGCGAGAATCATTTGCCTATTTACAGGAATTACACTTATTCTTATTAGCTCACATATTAAGTAATAACGAAGTATTCCCGAAAAAAGTAATAAATCAAGTAGTTCAAAAAAAATAAAATTCTCCAAAGAGTTTGTTTTACAATGGATGTTAATTAAATCCTAATAATGTTCAATAGTTTGCTGTAGCGTGTGACGACGCTACGTTTTTATGTATAAGTAATCTCTACTTGGACAAAGTGTATCGCACGTACTGATTCGGTTGTGGCGTTGGTTGACCGTCACATCCTCCCTTATTCAGGGTCAACTTAACTCAGTGATTTATAATTTCTTTTCTCGTATTGTTTAGTAACATTACACTGCATCAAGTAGTTTTCTACTTGAATAAAGAATGAATCTTTAAAGCAACTTCTTTCGGCTTAACATCGATCGTCAACATTTTTTCGACCTCTACCTATATTGGTAAATAAGTTCCTCTATCTTTGTTTTTGTCAGTGTACTCTTCATCTTGCCCAGTTCCAAAATCACCTCCAATTATTTCCGATAAGAAAAAATATTGATTGCCATTAAATTTTACTTCTGCGATACAATCCTTGATCCTTACCTTTATACCTAACTCTTCTAGCGTTCTTGCTGCATCTGCTGGCTTAGGTTACATTTTTGTCTAACAATTGGAAGTGCAATTAATTGTTACGGTGAATATTTTATTCGTCTTAAGGAGAATCTAGATTAAACGATAATTGGTATTATTTAAACGAATAATTCCCTTTTGAACGATAAATTATAGGAAGCTTTCGATAATTAGGTATCTATATTATGTAAACTAAAATTATTTGGCGTGAAGGAGGGCTTAAATACGTCAATTCCCCATAATATCTGTACTTTTGTATATGGCCAAGAATGTCCAGACAACTAAAATTACTATTGAGGAGAGGATAAAAGAAATCAATAAATATCAAAAAGCATAAGCTTTTTACGCCTACGCTTTTTCAAAAATTAATGTTAAGACAACATCGTTATTCTTTTACAAGCTATTTTTGCTGCTGGAATTTCAACACCAGCACCAAGTGCTGTATCTACTGATTCTCCCCAAGAACCACTGCTAGCCTTTATTTCTTTCCCTGCTGTCAAAACTCCCTCTGCTACAATTTCAACACAATCATAATAGTCTGGATTAGGATTACTTTCAAGATACTGTGCAGCTAATTCGTCTGCTTTCTTTTGTATTGAAAGTCGACCTTGTTCAGCCAATGAACTAAAAATACTCTCAGCTTGCCCACCAAAATGTACTATTTCGTCGTTAATGTCTTGACCAGTACGATGTATTTCTCCCATTTCAGATGACATATATAGTCCTCCCAATCCTTGAAATTTGAACTTTTTAAGTTCACAAATATTTTATCCAACTGAGATTGATCTTATCCATCAACAACTATTTCTTTTTGGTAAGGCTTGAATAATAGCTGAGAAATATAATTTTTAATCATAATTAGGTTCCCATTCACGGATAAATTCTTTTGAATCATCTTCATCCCAATTTTTAATAATTTATATTTCAATCCTACTCGGACTCTCCGACAGTGCAGTCAGGGGAAATCACATCCCACTTTCCAAGCAGCGTCAAACCAGCTGCTTTAGCTAGGAATGTAGAGGCTTCGTTATCGAGCTGGCATCTATACTGTGGTTCGTACCCCTGCTCAAAGGCGTACTTGCAGATTGAACGTACCACTTTGCGAGCATAACCTTTTCCTCTAAAATGTGTCAGAGTCAGTACGCCGAGATCAGCAATTTGCACATCTTCTTCCCAAGGATACATGCTGGCAGCGCATACTAGGCGATTTTGCTCAAAAGAGCCGAATACCGCCCAGTGATCCAACTCGACATAAGCATCATCTAAGTCTTGTTCAGTAGCGGAAGACTCGAACTCTGAGAAAATCGCACCATCTTGCTCTGTTAATTGACGCAATGTACCTCCCAGGCTTTCTTGCAGCAAGACATTCTTTTCTCCTTCTGAAAAATAAAAAAGATAATCTGCGCCATGCAATGTGACTCCTGCTTCATTTAATTTCTGGCGGAAGATCAGCTCAGACAGTTCTTGTCCTTTAGTAAGGTCTAACTTTTCGGCCATCTCAGGCGACAAGACTGCCAAAATCCGGCCGTCAGTAGTTTCCAGCACCATGATCCGACTGTCTTCGCTCAGGTCAGGGTTAATGGTGACCGTAAAGATTTCATCATTGTAGATAACGTCTCCGTTTAAAAATTGCGACTTCCAATAGTCAGTTATCGTTTGTGAAAATAAAGACATGCATATTGCCCCCTATAGTTAAAATTTTATTCAAAATACCATATTTTCTCTATTGCTTTCTAATCCTTTTTTCTAACTTCTTTTCATAGGTCCTTCACCTAATTCTAGTAAACATTTGCATCAAAATTGTAATTATTTAATCATGCACTCCAATTCTTTGAATTTTATCAACTAAGCATTTTTTCTGGAATTCACTCTAAAAAGACACCTAGAACGAATCAGTATTAATATAAAGCTTCACACAATGTGAAGCTCAAGTCTTTTCTGGATAAAAAATATGGACAGCCAATACAAGACGGTCGTGATGTTACGCCAACAAACTTCTTCACCACGTCTATCATAAGCAACAACTATCCTTCAAATTAGCAATTTTTATAGCTATACCTACTTCAGTGACATATTTATCGCTATCTAATGTAATAAACTCATCTGTATAATATTTTTCTTTAAAAGGACCCTCTAAAAGATATCCATTTGAATGAGCCCAGTCATTTAAGGCATTATAGGCATAATTAATATTGTCATAATTACCTATATGTATTGTATAGATATAATTTGTTTCCTCAAAAAATTTTATTCTAGTATCTTTTACTTCCTCTTCTACTATTATTGGTTGACATACTTCTATATCATATCGAGAATAATCCCCATCCTTCATTGAATGAAAAATCGCAAAATGTTTGCCGTTCAAAATTGGATCTCAATAAAATGGTGACTATTATTCTTTGTCTCACTAATTAGTAATGGAGGATATCATGCGAAAAGGTGAACAAACACGAAAGCACATCATCCTAAAATCGGCAGAATTATTTAATCAGAAAGGGTATGCTGGCTGTTCAATGAATGACATTATGGAGGCTACAGGACTGCAAAAAGGGGGAATTTACCGCAATTTCAAAAGTAAAGATGAGATTGCTTTTGAGGCGTTTGATTACGCTATTGATACTGTCTCACAACATTTTTCTGAAGCATTACACGAAACTAATACAGTATCAGAAAAAATCGGTGCTTTTTTTAATGTATATGAAGATGTAATAAATAATCCACCAATAAAAGGGGGATGTCCGTTGCTGAATACTGCCGTAGACAGTGATGATACCAATCCACAATTAAGAGAAAAGGCACTTCGTGTTTTCCATACATATCTCGAAATGATTGAAGAGATTATCGAAGAAGGTATTCAAAACGGAGAGTTAAAGCCTAATATCGATACAAAGGCGGTTGCCTCCTTTATTGTTGCAATTTTTGAGGGAAGTATTATGGCTAGCAAACTAGAAAGAAATAATATACATGTTGCCTACAGTAAGCAGCAGATACTACATTATTTATCTATGCTACAAACTGACGCATATATATAAAGATTTTGATCTGTTTTTTTAAAACTGTACTGATAGGAATAAAATCTAGACTATGATCCTAATTACATGTATCTCGGCTGTCCCTCTAAAAAAGTCGATTCCTTTCCTTAACGAACAGAAGTCGTTTGTTTAATTTCATAGATGCTTATACCACTAAGTAAAGGTTGTTCTCTCAAGTCATGGCAGTACAACTTCTGCTGCATACCGTACAGCCCATTCCAAAAATCCAATAATACATTTGATATTTATCAGTCTCTATATGTTTTGGGTTGATACGGTTTGCTAAATTATCTTCGAGTGGAATAAACATTTGTTTAGCGACGGTTGGTGAAGTAGTCGGTGCTTCTACAGGGGTATTGCAGGAATCTTGATTTTGAACTATCACAACACCTCTTTATTTCTTGATTATTTTTATCAGCATGATTATTTGAATTACAATATTCTGCCATTCCTATCCCTCTAATCTATATGTTTAGCACAACATGCAACATCAGATTAAACATCTTCTAATACGATATTAAACATTTCAAGTAACTCTCGAATGCGCTCATTTCTCAAGATAATAACAGTATTTTCCTTCGGTTCGACCCCAAGCTATGTGTTGCGAAATATTTGAATGATTGCCTTTATCTGCGAAGCGGTTTTTTCCCTATCTTTAATACATTCTAAAATTTGAAGTCGTACCTTATTTGAAAATCATGTATTAGTTTAATTTTTAAATCGATAGAATTATGTGTCATAAATTCTCCTCCAATTCATATTAGATAGAACTAATATATGTATCAAAATTATTTCAAAAAAGTAGGCAGTTTATGCTGTCACCTATTAAATACAGCAACATTCTTATACATTAACTTGTCCCTAATATGTGTTAAAACATTTAAAAAACTCTGATCATAATTGATGAAAACTACTTGACGTGTGAGAAGGAGTTGTTATAATGACGTTATTATATGAATATATGAACAAATGAACATATATTAATTTAAAATAGGAAGTGGGATAAAGAAATGTTAGATGTTATTGTGATTGGTGCTGGGCAAGCTGGATTAAGTATGGGGTATTATTTGCAACAAGGAGGCTCTAATTTTGTAATACTTGATGGAGAAAAAAGACTTGGAGATTCATGGAGAAAAAGGTATGATTCCTTGGTCCTGTTTACACCTAAATCGTATAGTTCACTGCCAGGGATGAGATTAGAAGGAGATAAAAACGCATTGCCTACAAAAGATGAAATCGCGGATTATCTTGAAGCATATGCTAACCGTTTTTTGTTACCGGTGAAAATGGAGACAACTGTACATAAAGTACAAAAAATAAAGAATACATTTGAAGTCACTACTGATAAGGAGATATTTCATTCCAAACATGTTATTATCGCATCTGGTGCTTTTCAGAAACCGTTCATTCCGTCAATTTCCCAAAGTCTTTCACAAGAGGTGTTTCAAATTCATTCTTCCCAGTATCAATCACCGGAGATGATTCCAGATGGTCCTGTTCTAGTGATTGGAGGAGGAAATTCTGGTACGCAAATTGCGACTGAACTCGCAGAAAATCGTGAAGTAACCATTGCTATTAGCCATTCATTTAAATTTTTACCACTTAGTATTATAGGCAAAAGTATTTTTTACTGGTTAGAAAAGATTGGTCTCTTATATGCAGGAACTGATACAAGGCGCGGATCATGGTTCCGAAAACAAAGTGATCCTATTTTTGGCCTTGAATTAAAGCATCTGATTCGTAAAGAAAAAATTAATATTAAACCAAGAGTCATACAAACACAAGGAAGAGAGATAACTTTTAGCGATCATAGCAAAAAAAACGTGCAAAATATTATTTGGTCAACAGGATTTGTTCCTGACTACAAATGGATAGACATAGAGGGAGTTTCAGATGCAAAAGGTTTTCCTCTTCATAAAAGAGGTGTAAGTCCAATACAAGGGTTATATTATATAGGATTACCGTGGCAACATCAAAGAGGATCAGCACTTATTTGTGGAGTAGGAAAAGATGCTGAGTTTTTATATTCAGTTCTGAAAAAGATGATTTAAGTTTATCAATTTCGCCTTGGCGTAATTGATAATGGCTTCCCCACCCCATATTAGTTTCATTAATATTCACTTCTTGCGCCATTAACATATACAAAATCCCAAGGAAAAGACGACCACAGCTTTTCCTTGGGATACTCTTTTTCCGTCAAGGTTTTTACGAATAAGTAAAACCACCTCAATTGCATTGGAGTACATATTTGGAGGGAATTTAGTATAAGTTTAAGAAAAAAAATATCATTGGCTTTACTATCTTAAATGTTCACATGATTGCTATTTTAATCATAGACCTAACAAATGTAACATCATTCGAATGGCTATCTACTTGTTTAGCGATAGTAGGAATCATTATGAGCTAATTTAGAGCGAGCTGAAGGCCATTTAGCACCTAGGAATATGGCTATGATTAGTTGCTAGCAACTACAGGTAAGCGGCGTTCGGAGCTTGTTGAATTAACTTAGGGTCAATTAAATACTGATAATGCAGTTGTACATACACTTGTAGATATTTCCTCCATCAGATTGGTAGATTAGTCCAACTTGTGTTTTTGCCGAGATTTGATGTAATGTTTACTAAATAATTCAAAAAATTCAGGATCGAACGATGTTACCGATAACATTCTATTTTTTATTACGAATTACTACTTTTTCTTCTTCTCCTTCCCATTTAATTTGAATAGGTACGCTATTAGGAAGGGCATCACACGGTCCACCGCAGTTTACATGAATTTCAAATTCCTCTTGGTTTTTAAATTCGCCATCGCCAAATGTTGGGTTGTGTGAAGATTCATATATTTCATATTTAAAATTTAATGGTTTATTCTCTTCCCCAATATAAGAAATAATATAACGCCTGTTGCTATCCATTTCGCTTACCATTTTTACATACCAATTATCACTTTTTCCTTCAAAATATTGTTTTTTAAATTCTGACTGACTTGTTTTTTCATTTGTACAAGCACCAAGTATCATCATTATTACAAGACATCCAACGAGCAATATAATTTTCTTAATGTCTACTCCAAAAGAATGTCTATTCATAATTGGCCATCACCCTTCCAGATGGGAGAAATAAGTACTATTACTGGCTCTATGCTGTATGAAAAGCAGCTTTGCAATAAGGTCAACTGAATGTTCTCTTTCGTTCTACTTACTGTAAAAATTTATATTTCAAATAGCTTTAAATGTACTGAATAACTACATTTCTTTATTTATATGTCATGCATACCTCATTTAAAATCTCAAAACAGAAAGTTAACACAATGTTTGCTAATGTATTAGCACATTTTATTCGAATAATCCCCCTTTTGAACGAAACCATCCGAAAATTAGAAGGTTATGACCAAGATATTTATATTATGTAAACTGAAATTATTGTGTGAAAGAATGCTTCGTCAACTACCCATACTATCTATACTTTTCGACTTGCAATCTATATGACCTTGATGGATCTACAACAGCTATTTAACTATTTAGAACGCAACTAATCACGTTTTTCTTAATGTTTAAATTGTTAGCAGCAACAGGTCTGAGGCGATCTGAACTAGTTTCATTAACCTGGGAACAAGTTGATTGGGTTAATGAAACGATTCGAATTGATGGAAAAGGGAAAAAGAATGTATATTGCCCCTTCATCCCGCTTCTGGTATTCTACAAAGCTTCTTTAAGAGCATATCAGAACCTGTTTTCCTAAATAAATATCGTCAAGCATTAGATCCGCGGGGTTTACATGTTATCTTTAAAGATGCGTCGAAAAAGGTAGACCTCCCACCTACTCGCTTCACGCTACATCACTTAAGGCATACTTGTGCAACATTGATATTACACCAAAATAAAGAATACGTTGATTTACGAATACTACAAGAATTACTCGGCCATGAAAGTATTACATCAACGCAAGTCTATTCACATGTTGAGTACGAACAGAAAAAGAAAGCAATTGATTCTTTTCGATTATATTGATTAATTCCCTTTAAATAAGAGCTAATTACCCAATTACGGGTAGTTAGCTCTTATGAAAATTATCGTAACCGTTAAAATGCGTGGGATAATTTAGGTTGATAATGAATAGTTGTTAACTGTGGTAGCTAAGGATAATTTAAGCTTGTTGAAGGTTCCTAGTTGAAGTTTCTTAAAAAGTGCGTCATTAATACTTTAATCGTTTCATGAGGATCCCCCACGGCATCTTTACTTAAATAATGGCTATATTATTACAGATTTTCCGAACGAGAAAGCCTATGCAGGGTGTAGCCCGTCTTTCGATTATATTAGTTTCACACGCGATAGTTCGTTAATTACCTTGTGTCTGGATTTTTGTCATCGATTGTCTCTAATTATATATATCACTTCAATTCCCCCTCATACCAAAATTACTATTTATAACGCTAGGGTTCGAAACCCTTCTTGCTAATAAAAAGTTCATCTTCCGAAAAATACTGCCGCATTCGTTTATAAACCATTTGATAGACGGATGGATGATACCATTCTTCCATTTCCAGATTTCTATATAACGCTTGTAAGCCCATCTTGTGTGTGCGTTTACCACCACTGCCGTCCCCCATAAAATAATCGTCGATACATACTCGGTTAACTAAGGGACGCAATATTTCTGCAAATCTCTCGCTACTTGGTAAAACGGGTGCGATGGCAACCTGTGTAGGAATACCGAATTCAGCAAGCAGTTGGAGTGTTTTAAGCCTTGCTGGAATAGGCGGAGCATAGGGCGTAAAAAGCTTGCGAATATCTTCTCTATCGGTCTCTACTGTCATACTTACCCGAACTTTATCTTTAAAATGTTGTAGCAAATCGATATCTCGACTTACGAGTGGGCTTCTCGTCTGTACAAATAGGAAGTCAGGGGGATTTTCTACCATAACTTCTAGTAAAGATCGCGTCACTTTTTCCTTATGCTCTATTGGTTGATACGGGTCAGTACTTGATGACATAAAAATAGTTACATTCCCTTTGGTTTTGGCGCGATGGAGCTCCTTTTTTAATAAATTTGCAGCTCCGTTTTTAACATCGACCCAATTTCCCCATTCTCCTTCTCGAAAAAGAGATACAGGCATTTCACGTACATAACAATAGGAACACCCAAATGAACAGCCTGTATAAGGATTTAGTGAATGAGTATATCCGGAAAGAAAGCCAGTCCCTTTATTCAAAATGGTTTTCGGATTTTTATAGAATATTTCACTTTTCATGACGGAACCTCCATTCATTGTGCGTCAATAATTACCCATTGCTAGATGAAGCTCGCTTTTCTAGATCCAGTAGCCGTGTCTTCATTTCTAAACTTCCCCGATAGCCAGTTAATGAGCCATTCTTTCCTATTACACGATGGCACGGTATAGTAATTAATACCGGATTAGCCCCAATAGCCGCTCCTACAGCACGAACAGCTGCTGGTTTATTTATATCATTTGCAATGTCGGAATAGGATTTCATCTGTCCATAAGGAATTTCACAAAGTGCATTCCAGACTGCTAGCTGAAATTGCGTACCTACGTACTCAAATGGGACAGTAAAAGCTTTCCGTTCTCCTTCTAGATACTGAGTGATTTCAACGACATAGGGTTCAAGCTTTTTATCATCTTCAACAAGAGGACTTCCTGGAAAGCGTTTCTTAGCCCATTCGAACAATTCCTCGAATGGTTTGTTCTGTGAACCTACAAACACAAGCCCCTTTGAAGTTGAAGCAATATAAAAATTCCAATCCTTAAACTTTAGTAAAGACCAATAAAGGGTTGGTTTATTCTTTGTTTCCATTGTACTTTTCCTCCATTTTACTCATTTGACGAAATTGTGCTGGTGTCTGTCCAGTTTTCTTTTTAAATAAAGTAATAAAATATGGCGCGTTAGCTATACCTACACATATGGCGATATCTCCAATCGCTTTATTTGTCTGAATCAAATACTTTTTAGCCGCGTGTACTCTAACTTGTTGTATATATTCAACCGGCGTAATACCTTTAATCTTTTTAAATGTTCGATGCATATGATACGGACTCCCATGACAAATAGTTGCTAACGATTCTAGCGTTAATTTTTCTGTGAAATTTTTATCAATGTATTCAGTAATTAAATTAACCCACTCGCTATCAGGCAGATTTTCATTAGTGGGCTTGCAACGTTTACAAGGGCGAAAATTTGCGCGGAGGGCTTGTTCTGCGTTTGAAAAAATACATACATTTTCTTTTTTCGGAACGCGGGATTTACAGGATGGTTTACAAAATATCCCTGTCGACTTTAC
This sequence comes from Lysinibacillus sp. NPDC056185, assembly GCF_047737915.1. Taxonomy (NCBI): domain Bacteria; kingdom Bacillati; phylum Bacillota; class Bacilli; order Caryophanales; family Bacillaceae; genus Lysinibacillus; species Lysinibacillus sp. NPDC056185. The sequence goes on along the minus strand of NZ_JBLLLQ010000002.1, from coordinate 191,572 downwards.
AGCGTAGAAAAATTGATTATTGTACGCTGCATCATTATTTAGTATTGCTTGCCACTTTTCATCTGTTAACAATTCTACATCATTTGAAATTCGATAATCATGTCTCTCTTTATGTCCGTTATTGATACTATCCGGCATTTATCTCACCTCTCCTTACAATATACTTCCTATGAATTCAGAATGTACAATTCTGGGTATGAAATAGCAAGATATTGAAGTTTAATTTTTATCCCGCATTAACGGGCTGTAAGACTCCCACCTCAAAACATAGAGAAATCGGAGAAGTTTAGGTGGGAGATGAACAGCCCGTAAAAGCCCGATTGGTTTAACTAATGATCAGTGGGGGATGAAGAGACCCCCCACTGATCAAAGTTTCACTTTATTTAGAATCGTGAAAAATGATTCCAAGACCGTATCGTTCTCCAGAAGTAATCGTGCTTACTCCGTGACGAACCGTATTTTTATAATATCCTTTTTTCCCTAGAACAGGTCTATGGTTCGTAGGAAAGACCAGCGCACTGCCTTGTTCCAAAGTAATGACATGTCCCCTACTCTGAGCACGAGGAATTTGTTCCACTAATAGAGATTCTCCACCACAAAAATCTTTATCCCGTTGATTTAATACAAATACTACTTGAAACGGGAAAAATATATCGCCATATAAATCTTGATGCAAACAATTAAACCCGCCTGTTTCATACTTTAATATTAAAGGTGTCGGTCTAGTTTGTTCATATTCTTCACAGGTGTTCAGAAAATCTTGAAGATGATCTGGAAACTGTTCGGTTTTCTTTAAATAACCTAACCATCGATTTGCTGTTTTGGCCAATTCTAAATAGAAGGACTCTCTTAAACGTTGGATGATTTCAGGTAATGGATAGGAAAAATATTTGTACTCTCCATTCCCAAAGCGATATCTCGTCATATTGATGGTCGTTCTGTATGACTCTTCCTCACAATACGATTCTATGAAGAATTCACATTCCTCTTTTGTTAAAATCGCTGGAAGCTTTGCAAATCCTTGCTCATCTAATTCATATTGAATGGAATCCCAATTTAAGTTTTCGACACGTGTTTTTATATCTTGGACCATCTTTATCCACTCCTATTTAGCATTCTTGATAACTAACACTATAACCTCATAAATAGAAAAAAATAAGGTGTTTAGAATGTAATAGCAAGATAACAAAATTAGTAGAGATTATTATGTGATAAAGTAAAATTACATTAGAAAATCATAATAAGGTTAGGAGAACGAAAAAATGACATGGCATGAAATCAATGATGATATTGTCATTACATTACCTGATACTTTCGACATGAATGCAAACCTTGGCTATCTAACAAGGGAAAAAAATGAATGCATGTATGAAATAGAGAACGATATCATTACAAAAGTTATAGCAATTGGGGAAATTCGTTCTTTAGTACAGGTAAGCGTAATCAATAATAAACAAATGGTTGTTCAATTCCTAAATGATTCTAGACCTATTGAAAAGTGGCAACGGGAAGCGATTGTAAAATATATTCATGAGTGGTTTGATCTTGATAACGATTTAACGCCGTTTTATGAAATGGCCAAAGCAGACCCCTTACTTAAAATGCCTGCCCGAAAATTTTATGGATTGCGAGTTGTCGGCATTCCTGATTTATTTGAAGCTTTATGTTGGGGAGTTTTAGGGCAACAAATTAACTTAGCCTTCGCGTACTCCTTAAAGAAGCAATTTGTAGAAGGATTTGGCGATTCTATCGAATGGAATGGCAAAAAGTATTGGGTGTTCCCATCGTACGAACGAATTGCACAGTTAACACCTCCCGACCTAGCACATATTAAAATGACTGTAAAGAAAAGTGAATATATCATTGGAATCGCCAAATTAATGGCAAGTGGAGAATTATCAAAGGAAAAATTAATGACAATGAACTTTAAAGATGCTGAAAAAAACTTGATTAAAATACGAGGAATCGGTCCTTGGACAGCCAATTATGTTCTAATGCGCTGCCTCAGGTTCCAGACAGCTTTTCCTATCGATGATGTGGGTCTTATTAATTCGATAAAAATATTACGTAATATGAACCGAAAGCCTACAAAAGAAGAAATCTTAGAAATATCGTTGCCATGGAAAAACTGGGAATCATACGCTACCTTTTATTTATGGCGTGTCCTTTACTGAATAGTTACAACTTAAAGCGGAATGTACTCAATAAAAGGAGAATGAACTTTAAAACCAATCTTGTTGACCGACCTAATGAGGCATTAATCTTTCTCCTCATAGCTTTCCAATCCCAATTGTATTCCTCTAGTTGTGTTTCTAATTCATACAAAAATATACCCAGCAGGTAGACTTTTTTTGGTGTCTACTCTGCAGGGTACACTTTAAAATAACTCAAGGCATGATCTTTTTACATAATCACAGAGCAGGTTTCTTTATCCCCGTAGCAACTTGTAATACCCAATGAGAGAGATCATTACAGTAAGCAGCAACAGAGTAATAAAGACCGGTAAAGAGGCGCCGCCAGGCACGAGTGTGCTAACCAGCATGATGAAGCCGCCTGCTACATATACCCGACCCATGAAAAGTTGAGACTTACGAATTTCGATCCCAGTATTGGTATCGTATACGGAAGTAGCCAGGCTGGAGCCTATATTCCCTCTCATTCTCGGAATAAAATTACCAATCACAATGAACACAGCACCTGTAACTAGAGGAGCAATAATATCCACGTTAAAAGGATTACCCATGCCATAGGCCAATACCAGACCGTGAACTGGCAGAAGGATAAGAATAACGCCGTTCAGAATCGCATTAACCGGTTCAACAGAGCGCGGGCTTTTTTTATTCAATCCAAGCCTCTGTATCAATGCCATGCAGACAAACACAAGAATCATCATTACGGGAATCATGCTTACAATAAACTCTCTGGGAGTAGCGTTAGAATCACTTTGATACTTTGAAGCGGAAATAATATTTTCAGGAAGCTGTGGGTAGCTCCATATACTTGCTATCACAGCTATAATGAAAATTAACAACGAAAACAAATACTTTTTCATAAATTTTCCTCTCCCTTTCCCTTGCTTTTATTGAATTGCATAAACCACTTCATTACTTCCTGTAATACAGACGTATTGATGGAGTAAACAACATGCTGCCCTTGCCTTTCGTCCCATACCAATCCACCTTGCTTGAGCAAGCTAAGATGATGAGAGATTGCAGGCTTTGTCATCTGAAAATGATCGGCAATTTCCCCAGCCGTTAAATCCTTATCCATGAGTAGATCAAGAATTTTGCGTCGGGTTGGGTCGGAGAGTGCTTTGAATGTAAGATTTAACGTCATATTATCACCTCCCTTTCTAATTCAATTTAAACATTTAAATAATTATTTAATAATTAAATTAAACCATGCTTTAACTTTTTTTGTCAATATGTAAACAACCAGATATAATCAATAAATTGTTCAACCGTTCGAATATGAATTTGTTCAGGATATATTTCATACCTTCCGCAAACAGATAATTTATAGCCCTCTGCAACTGATACTGCTTGCAGTGATAGTCGCTCCCTCCGTGAATTTATAGTGGTTATTCTTTTTCTACCACTTCCCCAAATGTCCAAAGCATAGCAAGTTCTTAAGAAATTCTTCATAAATAACCTACCTAATTATTAATAATTTCCATTTACAATAACAAAGGTCGACAATATTACCTAAAATTAAGCCAAAGGAATTAATAGTAATGAAATATAAAATGGTCTCTTTTTCTTGTAGAACGCAAAATATCAAAATAAATAAGTTAGGAGAGTCTCATCTTGGGAATGACAGAAATTTTTAGTAATGTTCGGTATTTTATGTTGCCGGTATTAATGATTATTGGAATAGAGTTTATACTTATCGCACTATATTATTTCTTTTATTATAGAAAACAGCCGTCAAATCGAAAAAAACAGATTCATATAAAGAAGCTTGTTCTTGGTGCAATCTTTATCGGGTATATTATTTTTGTGTTTGAGTTAACTATTTTTGATCGTGGCACTTCCCATTACCTGCAGATGAACCTTCAGCCGTTTAGTGGTTATATTGATGCGTGGAAGAAATACTCTTTACGTGATCTTCAAAATTGTATTTTTAATATCTTAATGTTTGTTCCGCTAGGTGTTTTTTTACCTTTATTGAACTCTAAATTCAAAAAATTTAAGTGGCTTCTTCTTGTAGTTATAAGTGCTACATTATCTATAGAAACGTATCAGACACTTTCAGGAGCCGGGATTTTTGAGCTTGATGATTTAATGAACAACTCACTTGGTGGTATTATTGGATACCAGTTATACAGACTAGGGGCTTCCGTTGCGCATCACAAAAAAGTAAAAATAAAAAGTCTAATCGGAAACCTTGCCATACCTCTATTGATGAGTTTGATTTTTGTTGGGATGAATATTGTCTACGCCCAACAGGAGTTTGGTCATCTAGCGATAAACGCCTATACAAAATCGAATATGTCAGATGTGCATGTATCAACTTCACTGGAATTAAGCTCATTACCTACAGTTGCCCCAGTATATAGGAAAACCATTAAAAATGATGGAGTTGAAGCCCTATTGCAACAGAAATTAGGATTATCAAAGTTGAATGAACATGTCTATAGAGGTGATCGTGAGATTCTATTGGAAAACAAAGCAGGGTCCCAATACACGTTGTTTATAGGTTCAGAGGGAGACTGGTCATTAAAAGAGAATAATAATACGCCAGGGCAAACTTCTTTTTCAGGGAAAGAGTCAATGGTTGACAAGGCAAAGGCAATGATGGACGAATTTGCCATACTACCTCAAGATGCTGAAATGACGGTATTGGATACTGGAGAATTTGAATGGAATCTTCAGGATAGTACTTATTTAAATACTGATTATTGGACAGGAGATATAATGCTTGATCTTAAACAAGATGGCAGTGTTTCTTCATTAGCATATAATTTACATAAGAATCAATTTAAACGAGAAGTGAACATACTGTCTCCTGCGGAAGTGTATGAGCGAATAAAAAATGGGGAATTTCCCCAAATAAAATATAATGCACTGGTGAATGAGGAAGATCTTGTTATAAAACAAGGAGATCAACTTGAAATAGAATTAATCGAGCTTTCATATATGTACGATACGAAAGACTTCTATCAGCCAATATATAGAGTTTCCGGAAAGTATAATGGAAATGATTGGTTTACCTTAATTCAGGCAAGACGGTAGTAACGGTATCATAAATCAATACACACAAGCCCTTTTCTACCTTTTATCCTAGTCAATACAACTTTAAATAATTTAGAATTTATCTTTATTCACAAAAAAGCCTCACTTCATTGAAGAAAGTGAGGTTTTATGTAAGTTTCTTTTGATTAAGTTCTATTCTATATAGTAAGGATTTACATGAATAAGGACTTCCCCTACATCGGGGTATTTATTTAAGATTTCATTTTTTATATCACGAGCTATATCATGGCCTTGTTTAATTGTTAAATCATGATTAAGTGAAAGACGAACGTCTAGAATCTTATAGTGACCGTGTTCTCTTGCACGGATTTTGTCTATTCGTTTTACTTGATAAAATTCATGAATAGTGGCTTCATAACCGTCTAAAAGATACTGATCCACGCTTTTTTCCATTAAAATATCAACAGAAGGTTTAACTAATTCCATTGCGATTCTAAAAATAAAATAAGCTACTAAAGCACTTGCGATTGCGTCCGCGTATAACAAATATGTCCATCCAATTGCATTTCCTATAATCGCTAAAAGGACTCCTATAAATGCTGCAAGGGATGCAATAATATCACCTTTATGATCATAAGCAATCGCTATTATAGCCTTACTATTCCACTTTTTCCCCTGTTTTATGGAGTATCTATATAATATTTCTTTTGCTATGTAAGAAATTATAGCTACAATCAATGCACTGTACTGTGGTACACCGGGTTTATCAAAAAATGCTAAAATTGCTTCTACGAATATATATAGTGAAACTAATATTAAAATAATTCCAACGATCGCTTCACTAATCACCTCTGCCTTACCATGCCCAAAGGGATGATCCTTATCAGGTGGTTTATTAGAGATACCTACAACCGCTAGCACAGCAATCGAAGCTACAACATCTGCCCCAGAGTGAATTCCGTCTGCAAATACAGCCTCACTACTTCCAAAAAGGCCAAAGAAGATTTTACCTATCATTAGAATTAGGTTGGATACAAGTGCAATCCATGCAACTTTTTTGCTAATTTGTTCTCTTTCACTAACCATTTATTTCTCCTCCGATTAAGAGTTTTAAAACTAAAAAACTGAGGGAAGAAATTCTCCTCAAATACCCTTAACCTACTTCATTCAATTAATACTCAACTATGATATCAGACGAATATCGAGTGGGTCTACAACAACCTTTTTTACCAATACTAAATAAATTTAGAGCATAAAAATAAGTTGCCTTAGACCAAATTAACAACTCGTATTTACTGTTCTTTTCTCTTGCGGAATATCCTTCAAATGGATTCTTTATTAAAGTGTAATTGCAAAATTTCCAGGCAGTTTAGTTGAATAAGTGCGGGCGTTTTTGTGTTTTAATAAAAACTGCTATTAAGGCGAAGGTATAACTTATGAAATACATTAAGGCTTATATGTAACCCTTGTACTAATTATGTTTATTATTTTGGTTATCACAACAATATTTGATGATGAATATTCAGGGATTGCTTTGTTCGTTTGTTTAGGCATATTTATAATAGGAACAGCATTTTTTATAAACACCAAACAATTAAAAAATTAGGATGCATAAAGTGAGTTGCTAAACTATTGGGGGTTTACAGAGTAGATCCAATCTTTTTCTTCTCCAATAACAGCAGGACAGATAAGAAGGATGCAACTATTCTCAGGAGATTTAATGCGAGGAGATGATTTTTTGGTTAGTGTATTGGAAAATATAAACCAAGTATCAGGAATAATATTACTCCTATGTTCAGTCTATTACTATAGACACTTTAAGAAAATTAGGAGAGAAAGAAAATTAACTTTGCTTGAATTTTCGATCTACGTCATAACTCAAGTTGCACTTTATCTTTGCGCAGGCAGTTTTTTTCTTCTGTTTTTGGATAGGAATTTCGGATAGAAATTACTAGACTAACTGGGTACTTTACTTGAAGATTTTTGAGTATCTTTCATAGTTGCAATGATTCTTGCATAGGAGGAGATGAATATATGAGTTTACAGAAATGCGATAAATGCAATACTCAATTTAAATGGAGCAAAATCATAAAATCTCTTTTTTTAGCATACAGTCCTATTCAATGCAATCAATGTGGTACGGAGCATAGGATAATATTCTTTTCAAGAATTATATTGTCTTTGTTATCAGTTCTACCATTGTGGTTACTTGGCTTTATCATATTAACTCAATTATCGTCTTCCATTTCTTATACTTTTTCGATAATGATTTTATGTGGTGTTTTTTTGTTTTTGTTTTTGTTATTTCCTTTTTTTGCGAAGTACAAATCGGAATACTGAATATATTTATGGTGAAATAAGGTTTTACACTTGTTAAGCTAAGGAGTGCTGTAGTTAAAGATTATTAAGTTGTATAAGTAGCTCTTTTGCTTACTGGGGTAGCGTCAGGAAAATGCGGATTTACAACGATAAGGAAATTCCAAATTAAAAAGCCCAACTTCTCTACAAATCAAAATAGAGAAATTGAGCTTTTCAGTTACTTCATTCATTTATTTATTGAATTCATTAACTGGAAGAAGTATTCAGGTTTATGAGTCTTATTTAGGTTATACCATGAATGTAATGCATCTGGTGTAAATACATCTATTTTTTTTAGTACCTCCATTGCAAATTCCAGAGGAGCTATTCCTGATGCAGTAACTAAATTCGCATCAGATACCGCAGATCCCAACTCATAGAACTTTTCTCCTTTATAGTTAGGACATACCATTTTAGTATATTCTAAGTTATTACTTGTATGCTTTCTAGTATCTAAGTATCCCATATTCGCTAGGGCATCAGTTGCACCACAAATTGCAGCAACAATAGTGCCAATCTTTAAAGCTTGGCCAATTCTTTCCAAGATAGGTTGATGAATTTCTTCACTCCAAGTAGTCCCTCCTGGCAAAATTAAAAGATCTTTACTCTCAAGAGTACATTCATCAAGGGAAATATCTGGTTTTATGCTCAGTCCTCCCATAGTAGTAATCATTTCTTTATTAGCTCCTACTGTAATTACTTTTAAAGGTGCTAAATCTTTTTTGAAATATCTTCCTGAGTTTAGTTCAGCAATTAAATATCCATATTCCCAGTCCGACATTGTATTAAATACATATAGAAAAACTTTTTTTGTTTGCATCCAATAACACTCCAATCACAATTGATATAGCAATTATAATATAACTTCCCTGACAGTTAACGTCAGGGAAGTTATCATACTTGATGAAATTTTATTAATTCCGACAGAACTTCAATAAGTCTTTTCTTAAGACTTATTGGCTCAATAACTTTAATAGATTTATTGTACGGTAAAAGTAAATAAGGTACATATGTATGTATCATATCTTTTTCAAGAAGAAAAACTGCTTGATTTGAAGTCCGTTCTTGTAAATAATGTCCTAAAAACCAATGTTGGCAAATATCAGCCAATACACTTTTATCCCCATTAATAACCAAAGAAATAATCCCTTCCTTATCTTCTATAGTTGGAAGAAGATTTTTTATAAAAAAGTCACGTGCTGAAAAATTTTCTGGCCGGTTAAACTTATTTTCAGTTAGCATTAGACTTTCAATTCGATCTACTCTAAAACTACGGATATCATTCCTAAGATGACAAAATCCAATCACATACCACTTATTATTCCAATAGATAATTCTGTACGGATCGACCAATCTATAATTTAATTGCTTTTCGCCACTTTTATGGTAAAGAATTTTTACTGAGTACCCGTCAGCTACGGCCTGCTCCAACTCCTTCAAAAAAGGTTCCATAGAGAGTGAACTTAATCGACTTATTACTTCAAGACTAGTTACATGTTGGTTTATCTTTGTTTCCTGCTCTTGATTTGAGTATTTACTTAGTTTTGAAATGGCCCTATTTAGTGCTTCACCTCCATAATATCCGGCTTCTTCTGCAAAAACAGCAGCGTGAAATAGTGAAGTTTGCTCCTCAAAATCAAAAAAAAGAGGAGCCTCAATAAAATTGTTCAATAAAGTGTATCCACCGTTATGTCCTGGTTCTGAAATTATAGGTACGCCACTTGTTGAAATTGTATCAATATAACGATACACAGTCCTTATATTCATCTCTAACTTTTCTGAAATTTGTTTTGCAGTAATTTTTTCACCTGAACGAAGCATCCATAGAATTGCTAACATATTGTCAATTTTAGGCATATAATTCCACCTCTATATGAAATTTATTTTCTATTATATATTTTCCGATTTTTGGTATAACTCATCAACTGTTCCTTTCCGATAGCTTTTATATAGTGAGGCCCTAGACACATTTGTAATTTCACAAATTTGATTTACAGTCATATCTCCCTCTTTATAAAGCTTTACTGCATAATTCATTCCTGCATGATTTTTATGGTACATCTTTAACCGACCTTTAAACTTTCCTTCTTTCTTAGCCAGTTCAATCCCTTCACGCTGCCGCATACGGATAAGATCACGTTCTAATTGGTTTACACCTGCCATAACCGTAATTAAGAATTGGCTGTAGGGATTATCTTCTGATAAATCTAGCCATGTATCTTTTAAGGATTTTAAATTTGCCTTTTTACTCCGTATGTTATCGATTAATTCAAATAAATCTTGTGTACTACGAGTAATCCGAGTTAAGTCCGTAACATAAATGATGTCACCTTCTTGCATATCCTCTAACATTTTTTGAAGTTGCTCACGATCTTTTGTTGCTCCGGAAACTTTTTCTTCAAAAATAATATCCATTCCGATTTCGTTCTGTTGTTGAAATTGCCTTGAAGGATTCTGGAGTGAGATTATACTGTATGTAAATTGCGAGAGGTAGAGAATTGCTTACACCAGAACAGCGGCAGACCCTTATGCGAATTCCTGAAGATGAGTGGGTGCTAGGAACCTACTACACTTTTTCCAAACGAGATTTAGAAATTATAAATAAACGAAGGAGAGAAGAAAACCGTTTAGGGTTCGCCGTTCAATTAGCCGTTCTTCGGTATCCCGGTGGCCATGCACTCATATCAAAAGCATCCCGGATTCATTCATACATTATATTTTCTTATATATAGTGTATTTTTTACGTCTAGCATTAAGCTAGACGTAAATTAATCCTTCTATTTAACCGCTTGAATAATTGCTGAGACAATATAATTTTCTAAATCATAATTAGGTTCCCATTCACGGATAAATTCTTTTGAATCATCTTTTGGTTCAATTGAGATATTTGTAAAGCCAGCATCTTTTAAAAGTTCTTCATATTCATCAATCGAAATAGCACCAGATATACATCCAGAATACAAACTCATATCTGTTAAATAACTCTCTGGTAAAGCTGCCGTAAGAACTACATCTGAAATTGCTAAACGACCACCTGTTTTTAAAATACGGTAGGCTTCTTTAAATACCTGTTGTTTGTTTGGTGATAGATTGATCACACAATTTGAAATGATTATATCAGCTGTATGATCCGCAACAGGCATATGTTCAATTTCACCTAAACGAAATTCTACATTTTCAAAACCTGGTTTTTCTGCGTTACGGCGTGCCTTTGAAATCATTTCAGGTGTCATATCGATGCCAATTACTTGACCTTCTTTCCCTACCTTTGGTGCAGCTAAGAAGCAATCGAAACCTCCGCCAGAACCTAAATCAACAACAGTTTCTCCATGCTTCAAATCCGCGATAGCTTGCGGATTGCCACAGCTAAGTCCCATATTGGCTCCATCAGGAATAGAAACTAACTCTTCCTTTGTATAGCCCATTTTTTGCGAAATTTCATCGATGGAAATATTTTGATTTTCATCTGGATTACAGCAGCTAGAGGCTGGTGTACAGCATCCTTGTGTACTGTTTAATTTCAAGGCTACTTTCGCATAATTTTCACGTACATTTGTACGAATATCATCTTCTCTTGTCATTTAAAAACCCACCTTAGCAAGATTTTGGTGAATATCCTACCAACACTAAACCTAGTTCACCATTCTCTTCTTCTGCATGAATTGTAACTTCTGTTAATTGAGGTGCAATATCAGGATGAATGGCAACTTCGATCCCTTCAATCGTCTCTACAGCATCTTCATTTGTTGGTGCTTCTAAGCCCACACCTAAATTAACGCCACAGCAACCTGGAATGCCGAAGAAGCGCAGTGTTTTCACCTCTGAATCAGCTAATACTTGCTCTAAATAATTTTTACCTTCTGGACTCATTTTCATTTGATATACTCTCCTTTAAGTTCATGTAAACTTTTTGTTCCTACTGGTGGCGTTTTTACCCATGGTATTGCCACAAATTGATTGTTGCTGATGGATTTGATTTCTTCTAACCATTTTGTTTCAGCTTGTTGCTTTTGTATTAATGTTGGACTAGTTGTTTCAATAGATGAAAATGTCTGATTGATAACCCACCAATCAACGGATAATCCAGCACGCTGTAAATCTTCCTGTAAACGTGTTGCTTCAAAAACAGGTGTTGCTTCAGGAAGTGTTACGATTGCTACACTTGTATAACTTGCATCACGTAACCGTGGTAACAAGTTTGAAACAGATGGAGGGATGTCACCTTGCGAACGGCTAATTTCACGATGATAAGCCTCTGTCGCATCTAATAACAACAACGTATGGCCAGTTGGTGCTGTATCAATAATAATGACTTCATCTTGATGATTTTCTACAACATTAGCAAACGCTCGGAATACGGCAATTTCCTCTGTACAAGGAGAAGCTAAGTCTTCTTTGACAAATGCTAAGCCTTCTTCATTCATCATTTCACTGGCCTTTGCAAGCACTTCTGCTTCATAATTTGCAACTTCTACTTTCGGATCAATACGACTTACCGTTACATTTTTAACTTTGTCATCACCGAACGTCCAATTTAAATGCGCGGCTGGATCAGTCGTAGTTAAATGTACGTGCATGCCTTCTTCTGCTAAGCGTAGGGCGATATACGAAGCAACTGTTGTTTTGCCGACACCACCTTTACCCATTGTAAATATAAGCTTCGGCTTACGTTCTAAATAATCGGCAATCATGTCTTCTACTTCAGGGACCGTCATACCTTTGTCTGCTTCATTTTCATGTAAGATATCTTGATCTGTCATCCATGCTTGCATACGCTCAATACTTGATAATGAGTATGGGACAAACGGTAAGTAGTATTTTTCAAATTCCTTTAACTCTTTAGGAATCAACGCTAATGCTTCTGTTTGGCGTGCAATGAATGCTTTTTCCACTGCATCATTAGAATTTAGATTTTTCATATAACCATTCACTAGTAAAATCTGATTTTGAATACCGATTTCAAACAGTTCATGAGAAGCACGTGCTGCCTCTTTTAAAGGATTTCCGTCAGGACGTGTCACAAGCATTAGTGTCGTTTGATTCGCATTTTTTAAACGTTTAACAGCCGCTTTATAGATTTCTCGTTGCGGCTCTAGTCCTTTTAATGGACCTAAACACGAAGTACCAGTAGTGTTGTCATCTAAAAACGTAGACCATGCAGAAGGCAGCTGTAACAAACGTAACGTATGTCCTGTAGGTGCCGTATCAAACACAACGGTATCAAAATTTTCAATTACTGTAGTATCAGTCAACAGTGTTGCAAATTCATTAAAGGCAGCAATTTCAACTGTACAAGCACCCGAAAGTTGTTCCTCCATGTTCTGAAGGACTACATCAGGCAATTTACCTCTGTAAGGGCCAACCATTTGCTCTTTGTAATGTTGTGCTGCCTGTTCAGGGTCTAAATTTAATGCAAATAAATTATCGATACCATCTATTTTTGTCGGGTTATTAGAAAGCTTTTGACCGAAAATATCTTGTAAGTTGGATGCTGGGTCCGTACTAATTAGCAGCACCTTTTTCCCTTCATTAGCAATGGCTATTGACAGGCTACTAGCAACTGATGTTTTTCCAACGCCGCCTTTCCCAGTAAAAAATAGGAAAGGAGTGTCAGGGAAATGACTTCTTGAAAAGCGTTCCATATTACGCATCTCCTTTTAGAGATAAGCGTACTTTTGGTTTTTGTAATAGTTCTTCTTCGGAAAGTCCTGACCAATGTGAAAATTGTTCATTTGTCGGGTATTTCCCTTTACAAAGTAATTCTCCATCTACAAACGTTGCAGGCAGTGCATCCATTCCTTCTGACATTAGAAGCTGATTGATGGCTTCATTTTCTACAAAGGCATTTGGTTCATTTGTTAAATTAAATCGTTCAGCTTCTATATCTGTTTTCTTTAAATTATTCATTACAAATGACATACGTAATAACTCTGGGTCAATAGATGGTCCACATAAGCCCGTAGAACAGCACATTGCTGGTTCATAAATATGAATTTTTTTCATTTTATTTCGACTCCTCTGCTACAAATTGTTCAATACGTTTGCCAATAGCATCACGTACGTTTTGGAAAATCGTCCATTTCTCTTCTTCTGTACCGGATGCCTTTGCTGGATCTTCAAATCCCCAATGCTCACGACGAACGTGAGGTGGCGTCATCGGACATTTATCTGCGGCATCTCCGCAAAGAGTAACGACTAGTGTTGCATTGTTTAATGTCTCAAAATCAATTAGATCAGATGTATGATTCGAAATATCAACCCCTATCTCTGCCATAGCTTTGATCGCATTCGGATTTACTCCATGTGCTTCAATGCCAGCACTTTTGACTGTCCAATCTGTAGGCAATAATTTTCTTGCCCACCCCTCAGCCATTTGACTACGGCAAGAATTTCCTGTACATAAGAAATAAAGTGTGTTTGTCATAAAAAGTACTCCTATAATTTAATGGTTTTAAAATATTTTTTCTGCCAACGTAATGCAACCCATACAAGTCCAATGAGTACCGGTACTTCAACAAGTGGACCAATAACAGCGGCAAAAGCTACTCCACTATGAAGTCCGAAAACACCTACAGCTACAGCAATGGCTAATTCAAAGTTGTTACTAGCGGCTGTAAATGACAGGGCTGCTGTAACGGGATAAGATGCACCTGCTTTACGAGAAGAAAAGAATGAAACAGCAAACATCACAACAAAGTAAATGAATAATGGGATAGCGATTCGTACAACATCAAGTGGTAGTTCGACTAATTTTTCACCCTTCAATGCAAACATCATCACAATTGTGAACAGCAGTGCAATTAAAGTAAGTGGTGAAATCTTTGGTAAGAACCTTTCCTCGTACCATTGCTTTCCTTTTGTTTTGATACCGATCCATCGTGTTAGAATTCCGGCAGCAAATGGTATTCCTAAGTAAATAAGAACACTTTTCGTAATTTCCCACATTGAAATGGACACATTAAAATTCTCTAAACCAAACCAACCAGGTAATACATTTAAGAAAAAGTAAGCAAAAATCGAATACGTTAAGATCTGAAAAATGGAGTTAAATGCAACTAAACCAGCTACATATTCTCGATCTCCACGAGCTAGATCATTCCACACGATAACCATCGCAATACATCGAGCTAAACCAATCATAATGAGCCCAGCCATATACTCCGGATAGTCTCGTAAGAAGATAATGGCTAAAAAGAACATTAAAAACGGACCCAATAACCAGTTTTGGAAAAGTGATAGTAAAAGAACTTTCCAATCTTTAAACACACGCCACATTTCCTCATATTTTACTTTTGCCAGTGGTGGATACATCATTACTACTAGCCCAATAGCAATCGGTATCGATGTTGTACCAACCGACATGGATTCTAACGCTTCACCAATATTAGGCATTGTGATACTTAATAAAACGCCAATACCCATCGCTACAAAAATCCAAAGAGTAAGGTAGCGATCTAAAAATGAAAGCTGTTTCGTTAAGGATTCATTACTCATCTACATTTCCCCCTATTTAGCAACCACAGTCGGTGCCACAATCACATCCAGCTACAGGTTGAATTTGTTCTAAAATGCCCTTCATCAGTGGCGTTTGATCCTCCACTAAACGATAATGTTTCCAAGTCCCTACTTTTCTCTCAGTAATAATACCTGCCTCCTTTAATTTGCGAAGATGCTGACTAACTGCTGGTTGTGAGATGCCTAAAACATCCACAAAATCACATACACAAACCTCCCCGTTCTTCATACATGCAAGTAATTTAATGCGGTTCAAGTCAGCTGCTGCTTTTAATTGTTTTTCAATTAGTGTATTTTCCATATGTTTGATCTCCTTGTATAATCATTTGCTTATATATTACATAAAATAAAAACACCCAACAAATTACAGGTGATTAAATTATTATATAACTATAAACTTATATTATGCTTGTTAAATAATAATTGCAATAATTTTTTCCCATCATTCATAAAAATTTTCCAAGGTTCTTTCTTGGAAGAGATAAGAGCATGTTTTGAACAATATATTTTCAAAACATGCTCTTTAGATTTGTTCCAACAAGGAGGCTGTTCTTGTTTTTGCTTAATAGTATTGAAACATAATGAGAAAGAAGTTTATTAAAACTTAGGAATATTATTGTAACCTTCAATAATATCCCCAAAACCTTGGTCGATGAGAAGGTCAGCTACCGATTGAAGAATTTCTTGTTTACTTTCCACGAGGTATTGTGCTTTTGAACGAATGAGTTGATCAAACATTTCACTTCGTTTTTCCCCAACAGCTTCCCAAGATTGTTGTGATTTCAGTAGATCTCCTAACGTTAAGAGAGGATAATCTATTCCTTCAAAGGTGAAATCACTATTCACTTGATACCACACGTCCCCATTCTCTCGTAACCATTTTTCACCGATGTTTTCAACACCCTGTCTCATATTTCTGGCCACGTCTAAATAGGATTTTTCTTTTGTTTGTTGATAGGATTCTAGCAAGTAATTCATTTCTCCTAGAGCATGATTTAAGGATGTATGTGTCTTCTTTGTCTGCTGGGGAGAATAATAATCGGTCACAAGGTAACCACCTTTGGGAACTTCGATTATGTTTCCGTTTTTCGTCTGGTTGACCAAAAAGTCTGCATAGGTGATGGTCGAGTTTTTGAGTTCTTTAATGTCAAGCATGTTCCCTGTTTTTTTTAGGAATAACGCGACATTCTCGTTATGCCTAGTATCGGTATAGGGAGCTTGGATTCCGTAATCTTTTTTCAACCACGTACTCGTATACTCCGTTTCCCATAAACCTTTTTTATCTCCTTGAAAAATAAATAAGTTCGCAACAGAATTTAATAGCAAATCGTAGAAGTATCGCTCCTGTGTAGTTTCATAGTAATTTAATGCTTTTTTATCTTGGACCCTCACTAGGTTTCGCCCATATCCTAATTTTGTTTCAGGTTCGATCGACCATGGGAGTTTTGAATAAGGTCCTTCTGCTGTATACCATTTGTTCATTTCTTTGTATTGTTTGGTACTTTCATTTATCCATTCATTAAGCGCTTCTTCTTTTTTAAACAGAGGCTCTTGTGATATTAACACCCAGTTTTCAGATAAATCATTTCCCTCTGATTGAAGTGGAAGAGTTACAGTAAGGCCATTATCATCATTCATTAATTTCAAGTCCTTATTTTCACTCGTCAATTCGCGGACCACACTCTTATCACCGTTCTCATAGTTGGTTATGAGTTCTTTCGATACGTAGTTTCGGCTTATCATCATATTAGTCAATAAATCTTCGTGTTCCTTTACTTTTAACAGGCCGATAGGATAGGTGGTTGGATCTACACCGAATACATGATCATGCTCATGTTGAATTTCCTGGCGTTCGAAATCCGTTAAATCATACTTTATATTTCCGCTCATAGGGTACGATATTGAGGCACTATAACCTTTGCTGCTTTTGTTTTGTAATTGAGTGAAAATAAAGAAATCCCCATTATCGATTTCTCGAACAGTGACCTTGATGGAGCCCATGTTTTCCCCATCTTCAAATAAATTATAGACAGTTGTTTGATCCGTTGAACGAATATATGATTTATTTGAACTTTTGGTTTTTTGTAGTAGTAAACCATTGGCTTCCAAATGTAATTGTGCGGAGTTTGGTAATTCTAGTGAAACGCTCTCTCTAGGTTCAATTTCTTTTTGTTTATCTTCTTTTAATGACCATGCAGTCAAAATCATGGCGGCTAACACGAAACATAAAATGCTACTCCAGATTTTTCTTTTAAACAAACTGTCCCTCCAAAATGTAACGATTCTTCTAAATTAAAGCCACCCAAATTATACCAGTGTTAATTAAGAAAAACAATTTTTCGTACATAACTAATTCTAAGATTTCTTTGTAACATTGAAATAGAAGCTGTTGGCTCTTTAATAACTAGCTAAAAAAAATTCTCAGGGGATTTATACGGTTCTCTATATGAGTAATGATATAATATAAGAAATAATTTTAATAAAGAAGGTAAGTATATGGAGATACGACAGCTTGAATACTTTTTAGTACTGTGTAATGAGCTTCATTTTACAAAGGCTGCCGAAAAATTGAATATTTCTCAACCGACGCTTAGCCATCAAATTAAAGTATTGGAAAATGAACTAGGCATTCCACTATTCGATCGTCTAGGGAAAAAAATAGCGATTACAGATGCTGGTAAAATATTGCATGAACAATGTACCCATATATTTCGAGCAATAGATAATACAAGCAATCAGATAATTGAACTGAAAGAATTAAAAGCAGGGAAATTAGTGATCGGTACTTTACCTGGCGAATTAACAAATTTAGTGTCGGACTATTTGTTAGATTATCATCTTGAATATCCAGATCTACAAATCTGCATCAATAGTTCGGATGATTTATTAAAACAGTTTAAAGACAATAAAATCGATTTTGCGATTTCCTATAAACAAGAGTACTTCGATTATGAGGAAGAGCAGCTTCAAATAATTCCATTGTTTACTGAAGAACTGCTATTCGTTGCTCATAACGATCATCCGTTAATAGTCTCTAAAAAAATAGCCTTGCAAGATGTTTTGGAGCTTCCACTAATATTATTTCCAACTATCCATCAATGTAGGAAAGTAATTGATAGTGCAGCTCGTAAAGAAAAGCTTCATGTAAAACCTAAAATAGAGACAGCTAGTGTTCAAGCCATTTTTAATTTAGTTGAACAAAATGTCGGGGCAACAATTATTTCGAAAACTCTATACCATCTATATAGACCGAATACTATTTGCGAGCGAACGATCTACAATCCACCATTAACGCGAGAAATTGTACTTCTATATAGAAAAGATAAATTCATTAATTTTGCGGCAAAAGCTTTTATTCGTTTAATGGTTGAGGGGCTTGAAGAAGCGGGCTTTTCAATTTCTGAAAAGAGTCGACAATTGATTCAATCATTAATAAAACAATAAGAAATCCACTCATCACAGAAAGGTGATGAGTGGATTCTATTTTTCTAATGACTAAGCACTATGCCTAGTCATCATACTTCTTATTTTTTCATTGTCTTAGCGTTCGCTAGATGAACATGCCAAGACAGTGCCTCTTCTAATAAATGAGGTGTGTGATGATGACCAGTCTTCTCTACCGCAGCATTATAATATGCCCACAATTGAGGACGGTAATCAGGATGTGCACAATTATTAATTAATAAAGGCACGCGTTCTTTTGGTGCTAAACCGCGTAAATCAGCTACCCCGAATTCTGTAACAATGACGTCCACATCATGTTCTGTATGGTCCACATGAGATACCATAGGGACAATACTTGAGATATTACCACCCTTTGCATAGGATTTTGTGACGAATATTCCTAAACGTGCATTACGGGCGAAATCACCAGAACCTCCAATGCCATTCATCATTTTAGAGCCTGAAACATGTGTCGAATTTACATTTCCATAAATATCAACCTCAAGTGCTGTATTAACGGAAATTAATCCTAAACGGCGAATAATTTCAGGATGATTGGATATTTCTTGAGGTCGTAAAATTAAACAATTTCTATAGTTTTCTAGCTGACTATAAACTTGCTCACCATATTCCTGTGAAAGTGTAATGGACGTACCGGAAGCGGATTTCACTTTTCCTGCATCGATTAATTCAAATACGGCGTCCTGTAACACCTCTGAATATATTTCTAAATCCTCAAACTCTGATTCTAGAAAACCATTTAAAACCGCATTTGCTACCGATCCTACGCCTGATTGGATTGGTGCTAATGTTTTTGTTAAACGACCAGCTTTAACTTCATCACGTAAAAAATTGAGTAAATGCTCTGCCATTTTAGCGGTTTCCTCATCTGGCTGTACAATTGTTGATGGAGCATCTGTTTTTTCAGATAGCACTATACCACGTACCTTACTAATATCTAACGGGATACCAACTGTTCCAATTCGCTCCCCTGCACTATTTAAAGGAATAGGACTTCTCTTCCCTTGTACATCAGGAATATAAATATCATGAATTCCCTCTAGAGAGTCAGGATGCGAAACATTTAGTTCAATAATAATTTCATTTGCCATTTGCATAATAATTGGAGAGTTTCCAACAGAAGTTGTTGGTATCAACATGCCATCTTCGGTAATTGCAGTAGCTTCAATTATAGCAAAGTCAATAGGTCCTACGATTCCTTGACGAATTAACTCTGCATTATGTGAAACATGCGCATCCGTGTACAGTATTTCTCCATTGTTAATCATACGACGAATAGCTGGATCACCTTGATAGGGTGCTCGCTTACGAATAATACCAGCTTCAGCCATCTGTTGATCTACCTCTGGACCAAGTGAGGCTCCTGTATAAACATCAACTTGGAATTTTTCCTCTTTCGCTTTTTCTACAAGCGCTAGTGGTACTATTTTTGCATCGCCTGCCCTTGTAAAGCCACTCATTCCTAATAACATGCCATCTTTTATCCAAGAGGCCGCTTCTTGAGCTGATACAACACTATTTTGTAAGGCAACGTGACGAATTTTCTTATGTGCTAGTTTTAACATATTATATGAATCCCCTTATCTACTATCAATTTTTATTCAGACCAAGGTGAGTGCAAGACGCAATCACAAAAGTTTTTAGATTTATAATTTGGAATGAACAATGCACAAACATCAGATTTAATATTGCCAAATGTTGTTTCGGGTTTGTGCTTAAATCCTTCAAAAAATGCTGGCAAAATATTTTGTTTAAATTGATTACGTGGGAAAGCATTGATAATTTCATTTCGTTCTTCATTCGTCAAGTCATGATAACCGTCCCCCATTACATCAAGGCCAACTCCGGCATATAGCAATGCGACTTCATTTTCTTTATGCTCAGCAACACCGATCGTAGTATGTAGTGCAATGGCATCCCAAACAAGTTGTATTGAGTCATCATCAATATGATGGTGAGCTAGAAATTGACGTGCTGCATTTGCGCCATCTACCTCAAAGCGTTTATCTACGCTACTAAATTGTTTTGTTAAACCTAAATCATGAAACAGAGCACTTACATATAGCAGCTCTTCATCATATGTTCTCTGCGCTTTTTTACCTTGAAGTGCCCCAAACAAATAAACACGATTTGAGTGATTCCATAGCAATTCAGAACCATGTTCTTTTAAAATATCCTGAGCTTCTAGTGCCAAACGGCTGTCAGGAATTTTAATACCCGCAATATTTGTCATCAGTAGTACCTCCCTTATTTAAAGTAGCAACTATTGCTTATTAAGAATTATAAGAATCTAGCTTCTATATATCAATTCTATAATTTCTATGATAACCATAGATTTTTTCTATGATCTTTCGTTTAATAGATACTTACTTAAATCTTTCCGGCAAGTAAAACATGAGATATTAAGGTATATAACTTGTCTTAAATAATCTGATGTAAAAAGATCTATTATGAAAAAAGTTGCCGTTAACATACTTAACCGTTCTTTCCTTTTAAACCAACTCACCTAGTGAAATAGCCAGTTATCGTCACCTTCGATTTTATTTACGAAATTGGTTGAAAAAGGAATAAGAGATTTTTACGTATTCTAGACAGACAATTTTTTAAAGACATAACTACGAACAAGAAACCATCTACCTATAAAATAGTAGATGGTTTCCGTGTTTATTGATATTATATCTAATCGTTCTTACTTCGTTACTGTCTCATTATTATCTTGGAAGAATTTTTTCATCTCGTCATCTGTAAATTCAGCTAATGATTTATAAATATACTGTGGATTTCGATCTTTATCAATGACGACAGAGCGTACACCTTCAAAGAAATCGTTATGTTTTAAAAAGTTTTTAGCCAAGATTAAATCCGTCGCAAAGCATTCTTCTAATGTTTTATATCGCGCATCTATAAGCTGCTTTAACGTAATTTTTAACGATGATGGAGATTTCGACAGAAGTAACTGCTTTGTTTCATGTGAAAATTTACTTGGGTCATTGTCTAAGGACTCTACTATCTCTTCCACTGTGAATTTTGAGAAGTGTTGATCTATTTCATTTTGAATGCTGGCAAGTTTACTGTTTCCTAATGATTTACTTGAATATGTCTCAATTAATTGCTTTAAAGCAGTATTTGTTTCCTGTGCATGCCAGTCTGTCTGTTCAACGCGTCCAAGGAATTTTTGTAGATTATCGCTCGTCATATAGCTATCCGCTCCATTGGCAAAGAGAACGTCTGCAGCTTGGATGACAGATGCGGTTAAAGCTAAGTAGTATCCTACATAGCCTGGTGTTTTGTTTAGGAAATAGGCAGCTCCAACATCTGGAAAGAAGCCAATATTCATTTCCGGCATAGCCCATTTTGTCCGTTCTGTAACGATTCGGTGACTAGCCCCATAGGTTAAACCGACTCCACCTCCCATGACAATGCCATCAAGGCAGGCAATAATCGGTTTAGGATAGTGATAGATATCCATATCTACTTGATATTCTTCTTCGAAAAAGACTTCGGCATTTTTTGAAGCTACCTGACTGGAGCGAGCCTCATAGAGTGTTTTAATATCGCCGCCAGCACAAAATCCTTTCTCGCCAGCGCCTCTCAGGATGATTAGGTGAATTTGATCATTTGCTTGCCATTCCTTCAATTTCTCTCCGATGGGCTTTAGCATTTGAGTGGAAAGTGAGTTTAAAGCTTTTGGTCGATTCAGCGTAATGATGGCTGCTCCACCGTCACTGACTGAAAATATTACTTCGTTTTCCATATTGTATCCTCCCTTAAGAATGTTTAAAGTTTGGCTGTCTTTTTTCAATAAATGCCTGGACGCCTTCTTTAGCATCCTCTGTTAAAAATAGCTCAGCAAAACGTGTTCGTTCAAGTTCCAATCCTTTTTGAAGGTGATCTTTCCCTCCCTGAACTATACATTCAATTGTACGGGATACACTTGTCATACTTTTACCGTCAACAAAGGATTGAGCAACAGCTTTTGCAGTTGGTAGAAGTTCCTCAGGTTCCGTCACCATTTGAATAATACCTAGCTGTTGTGCTTCATCGGCACTTAATTGTTTGCTTGTTAAAATTAATTGTAGAGCCTTTGCTTGGCTCGTCATTCTGCTAAGTCGTTGTGTGCCACCAAATGTTGGAAGTAACCCGAGTTTTAATTCTGGTAAGCCAACAATGGCATTACTCGAAGCGATTCTGAAATGGCAGCCTAACGCTAGCTCTAGTCCCCCTCCAAGGGCTGGACCATTAATGGCTGCAATAACAGGCTTTTTCATTGCCTCAATCTCATCACATAGGGCTTGTCCTGCCTCGGCCATTTGCAATGCTCTTTCCTGTTGTCCAAAGGCAGAAACAAATTCCTTAATATCTGCACCAGCGGCAAAAAATCGGCCGGAGCCTGTAACAATGATAGTGTTCGTTTCTTTATCCTCTGCTAGCTCTTTGAAAATGAAACGAAGATTTTCAATTGATGCTGATGACAAAGTATTTGCTGGTGGATGATCTAAATGAACAATCGTGATGGAACCTTCTTTGCTTACATTGGCAAATGTATCGACCATTATCATTTCCTCCTATTTTTGAGAATTAACTAATAGATTTTGGGTTGTTGATGATACTTTTCGCAATCTCTCTTTTCTTCATAAAGAGATTCTGATGTAGCGGGATGTTTAAGTGTTGAATATCATTCAGCCATGTTTTTCGTATTTGCTCATTTGTTTCAGCAGCAAAAATAATGTCAATTGTACTTTTTTCTATTTTACGATAGCCTTCCTGGCACAATATTTCTGTCATCAAGTTTTTCGTTTTTTCATGTGTTGCCTTTTCCGATCTCAGCAAAGAGGATTCCATAATATAAACATCTTTTGCCATATCAGCCAATAGGCGCATGTATTCCTGTTCTTGTTCCAGATTAATCTGTGCATCTGCAATGACATCAATGGCTACTTGCATTAAGTACTTGGAAAGCTGGATGTATTGGTGATTACTTTCTGCGGGTTGATAAGATACTGAAATTTTATCTGTAGAAGCTGTTTGCGCTTGCTTTTTATATAACATTTTTGCGATTGTTAAACGATTGATTTCATTCGTTCCTTCAAAAATACGGCTAATTCTTGCGTCACGATATAAACGTTCTACCTCATAATCCTGCATATAGCCATATCCGCCATGTATTTGTACAGCTTCATCTACAATTTTTCCAAGTGCTTCTGAGCAATTGACTTTATTGATTGCGCATTCTATAGCGAAATCGGCTATTTTTTGAACTATTGACTCTTTACTAGCTAACTTAATGACATCATCCAATTCACCAGCTGTTCGGTATGCAGCACTTTCTGCACCGTAAATTAAGATCGCCATGTCAGCAAGTTTTTCCTGTATCATTGTAAAATCAACAATTGGTTTTTGAAATTGTTTCCGTTCTTTACCATAATTCACGGCTAATTGTAGTGCCTGTTTGGAAGTTCCAATGTTTGAAAAAGCTAGCTTTAGACGCGCCATATTCAATATATTCATGGCAACCTTATGGCCTTTTCCAACTTCGCCAAGAACATTATCACTTGGTACTGCAACGTCTTCCAAAATAAGGGTAGCCGTCGAAGATCCTTTAATGCCCATCTTCTCTTCTTCTTGCCCAACAGAAACCCCTGTAAAGGTACGTTCTACAATGAAAGCAGTCATTCCTTCGATTGTTTTCGCAAAAACGACAAAAATATCTGCTAGCTGAGCATTGGTAATCCATTGCTTTTCACCGTTTAATATCCATGATGTGCCACCCTCATTCAAAATCGCATTTGTTTTGGGACGTAATGCATCTGAACCCGCTTCTGGCTCCGTCAGTGCATAAGCTCCAATCCATTCACCTGTGGCCAGCTTTGGTAAGTACTTCAGCTTTTGTGACTCATCCCCAAAATAGACATAGGGCAATGTGCCAACTCCTGCATGAATATTGTAGGATACGCTAAAAGAGCTCCCATAGCCCATCCTTTCTGCAACTAGCCCAGAGATTGTTTTATTGAGTTCAAGACCCCCATAAGCTTCGGGTATTTCAATAGCAAGTAAACCAAGGTCACCTGCTTTTTGAAATAATTGACGAGTGACATCATATTGATGCTGCTCAATAGCTGAAATATAAGGTGAAACATCCTGTTTAATGAACAACTCCGCAGTTTTTGCTATGAGCTTTTCCTCATCCTGAAAGTCCTCAGGTGTAAAGATCGTCATTTTGTCTTCTAGTTTATCCATACTAGCCCTCCTTGAAAGAAAGAGGAGAAAAGCAAGTTACTTTATTTCCTCTTTAGGTAAAATGGTTTTCGCCAACTCACTATCTAAATCTTCGAATTTGTAATAAGAAATGGATTCATATAACTCACTTCTAGTTTGCATATCCTCGATAGCTTCTTTTTGAGTCCCTGTATTTTTTATTAATTCAAACACTCGTTCATATGCTTTGGCTGCTACTCTCATGGATGTAACGGGATAAATAACCATCGAATAGCCCATTTTTTCGAACTCCTTAGCCGTATAATACGGTGTTTGTCCAAATTCAGTCATATTGGCTAATAAAGGAGCATCTAACTCACTTGCAAATTGTTTAAACTCTTTTTCTGATTGTAGAGCCTCTGGAAAAATAGCATCCGCTCCAGCTGCTACATAGGCTTTGGCTCTAATGATAGTCTGTTCTAAACCTTCTACAGACCTTGCATCTGTTCGGGCAACAATAAGTAAAGTAGGTGCTATTTGTTTAATCATTTTTATTTTTTGTATCATTTCCTCTTGGGAGACGAGTGTTTTACCATTCAAATGACCACATTTTTTAGGAAGATTTTGATCCTCAAGCTGGACAGCAGCCACCCCTGCCTCTACCATTTCACGAGCTGTGCGGGCAACATTTAATACACCACCAAAGCCAGTATCGATATCCACTAGAATTGGTAAATTAGTAGCTCGGATAATATCGCTAGCACGCTGAGCAACTTCATTTGAATAAATCATTCCTAAATCAGGTAAGCCCCTGCTCGCTGTGTAAGCAGCTCCAGAAAGATATAATGCCTCAAAGCCAACTTTTTTAGCCATTAAGCCGGCCATTGCATCATGAGCTCCTGGTATTTGCAAAATAGCTGAACGAGTGATTAAAGCTCGAAATTGTTCTGCTAATTGTTTTTGTGAAACTGCTTCATTGACAATCCACGCCATCTATATAACCTCCTAAATAAATAAATCTACAAATTCATGAACATAGCTATTTTCGACAAGCTCTTTATCTGCACAAATCTGATTAATTTTATTTAATTGTTTTTGAGAATAATGTGTACTCATGTTTTGCTGGAATTTATCAATGATTTGAGGGAATGCTTCCTCACGACGGAAACGATGTCCTAAAGGATATTCACACTCAACTAGCTCTGATGAAGTGCCATCTTTGTAATAAACTTGAACAGCATTGGCAATCGAGCGTTTTTCAGGGTCTAAGTAATCGATTGTATATTGTGTTTTTTCAACGACCACCATTTTATTTCTCAAGTCATCGATACGTGGATCCGCAGCCACATCATCTTCATAGTGATCTGCTGTAATGTCACCATAGATGAGACCAATAGCTGTAATGTATTGAATACAATGATCACGATCAGCTGGGTTATTAAGAGGTCCCTCTTTATCGATAATACGAATGGCAGATTCATGTGTAGTAATTTCAATTCTTTCAATTTCATTTAATCGATTTTTCACATCATGATGTAAATGTACGGCGCATTCAGCAGCGGTTTGTGCATGGAATTCGGCTGGATAAGAAACTTTGAATAGAACATTTTCCATGACATAAGATGCAAGTGGTCTAGCAAGTGTTAATTTTTGTTTATTAAAGAGAACGTCTTGGAATCCCCAGCCAGGTGCTGATAAGGCAGTTGCATAACCCATTTCGCCCTTCAAAGCCATCATGGCTAATTGCACTGCCCTGCTTGTTGCATCTCCAGCAGCCCATGATTTTCTAGAACCAGTATTAGGTGCATGTCGATATGTTCGTAAGCTCGAATTATCAATCCAAGCATTTGACAATGCATTGATAATTTCTTGATGAGAGCCACCTAATGCCTTTGTCACAACGGCTGTTGTCGCAATTTTGACAAACAAAACATGATCTAAACCTACACGATTTAAGCTATTTTCTAGTGCTAGAATACCTTGTATTTCATGGGCTTGTATCATCATTTCTAAAACGTCTTTTATTTTAAGAGGCTCTTTACCCTCTGCAATACGTACGCGACTCAAATAATCTGCAACAGCTAATATGCCACCTAAATTATCTGATGGATGTCCCCATTCAGCCGCAAGCCAAGTATCGTTATAATCCAACCAACGAATCATACAACCGATATTGAAGGCGCCTCTAACTGGATCAAGAACATAGGGAGTCCCCGGAACACGTGTACCGTTTGGGACGACTGTACCTGGTACTACTGGACCAAGAAGTTTCGTACATTCAGGATACTGTAAGGCTAAAATGCCACAACCCAAAGTATCCAATAAAACATAACGTGCTGTTTCGTATGCCTCTTCACTTGTAATCGTTGTATTTAATACGTAATCAGCAATATCAGTTAGTAATTGATCTGTCTTAGAAATTTCATTTGTTTTAATCATCTATATCTTCCTTTCATTGCATAATTTTGCTATACTAGTATACTGATGGACATTGGTCAGAATGCCCATCAGCTCTATGGCGAGTTGTTAAAACTTGATTATACCGATAATTCTTCAAGGTTATGACGCTCGCCAATATAATTGACACGAGGTCTAAATAATCTATTATTGTCATGCTGCTCTATAACATGAGCACATAAGCCGATCGTTCGTGATCCAAAAAAGATTGGCGTATATATTTCAATCGGCAAACCAAGCATGTAATACACGGGTGCTGCATAATAGTCTAAATTTGGGTACAAACCTTTTTTCTGTACCATCACTTTTTCACCAGCTTCACACATGTGATATAAGCGGTCATCCCCTTGCTCCAAACATAATTTGTGCAAAGCCTCTTTCATAATTTGCGCTCTTGGATCCATCTTTTTCATATATACACGGTGACCAAAGCCCATAATCTTTTCTTTATTTTGTAGTTTGTTTTCTAGCAATGTTTTAAAGCCTTCAACTGTTTTCGCTTCTAGAAGCATATACATCACTGCCTCGTTTGCCCCGCCATGTAAATTACCTTTCAATGATGCGACAGCCCCAGTTAAAGCACCATACAAATCAGATTGTGTAGAGGCGATCACGCGAGCTGTAAACGTCGAATTTGGCATCTCATGTTCACTATATAAAACGAGTGACTGATCAAAGATTTCTTCTTCTAACGCAGTTGGTTTTCTGCCAGTAATCATGTAATAAAAATTAGCACTATAGGAAAGCTGGCTATCAGGCTCCACGACGTCTTGACCATTTAATACTCGATAGCTATTCGCTACGATGTTGGGCATGCCACCTAAAAGTCTATATGCTCGCATCAAATTCATTTCAGTAGAACGATTATTGATGTGCTGATCATAACCTGCTAAAGCAGAAATTCCTGTTCTAAGCCCATCCATAGCATGTGTACCATTAGGCAATAACTTGAAAATTTGAAAAATCTCTTGTGGAACCTGATAATTAGATTTCAACTTGTCCTGTAAATCAGTCCGTTGCTCGGTAGTTGGTATTTCTCCATGCAACAATAAATAGACAATGTCTAAATACGAATATCTCTGTGATAATTCAATCAAATCATAGCCTCGAATGACAATTTGACTTCCTACAGTGTCTAAAAAAGATAGCTTTGTTTCAGCGGCAATAATACCATCGAGACCGGGTGAATAATTTAACTCCATTCATTACAACCCCTTTGTTTAATTATTCTTGTAAGCGTTACCATTCAAACACAAAAGAACAACAAAAAAAACAACTTCTACCCCTTTGAGAAGTTGTTAATCTACAAAAACATGACAGAGCAAAAAAACAGTGAATTCATGTAAATTCACAAAGATCATGCAGTAGCTAACACCTCCCTATCCTCGTAGGTCAATTGATGCTTTTCTTAGTGGCAGGTCTCCTGACTTATGATCAACGCTACAATAACACCTTCCCATTTTGACAAACAAAACAGTGGACTTGTTATCGAACTCCTAAATACAGTTGCGGGACAGTGTTGGACTCTCACCAACTTCCCTTTTAATCAAATGGAATCAAATCCATTTGAACCACCAAAATTTAGCATATTCAATTTGTCTATTCACCTTAACATAGAGTTTTCGAAACAATCAATATAGTTGAAATTTAGAGAAGCTTGATCATAAAAAGCTATTTTTCATTTTTCAAGAACTATTCTACGTTTTTTAGCACTATTTTGTACAAAAAAGATTGTTAATCAATACCATTGAAACTATTTTTATAATTTGTAAGTAAAATAGAGGATTCATATTTTGAAAAAGCGAATATTTTTTAATGACAAGTATTAGGAGGGCGAATATGGGATATATTTCAGAATTAAGGAAACTTATCGGTAGTAGACCAATTATAAGCATCGGGGCGACAATTCTTGTGATAAACGATGATAAGAAAATACTCTTTCAACATCGTTCGGATACGTTGGATTGGGGATTACCTGGGGGCTCAATGGAACTAAACGAAACTTTAGAAGAAGTTGCTTGCCGTGAGCTCTATGAAGAAACAGGACTTGTGGCCAATGAATTTGACTTGATTGGTGTTTTTTCGGGACCAGATTATTATTTCCAATATCCAAATGGGGATGAAGTCTATACAGTCATTCATCTTTATGTTGCTAAAAATGTAAGTGGTGTATTGGAGAAAAAGGATGATGAGAGTTTGAATCTTACATATTTTGGTGAAAATGAGCTCCCAGATAATATGGAAAAGAGAACAAAAAATCTATTAGAAAATCTAGAAGATAAATTGTGGGATTTAGGTAGTTCTTTTGCAAATAATAATAGAAATTTTAGTAAATAAAAACATTTGCTACGGACCCTACGCCTGATTGGATCGTTGCTAATGATTTTGTTAAACGACCACCCTTAACTTCAATGCCTGAGCCTCTATTATCAAACGGCTGTCAGGTATTTTAATACCAGTAATATTTGTTATCAGTATTACTATTAAATAACTATAGCTTATAAAGAATTATAAAAATCGAATCTATATATATAAATTCTATAATTTCTATGATAACCATAGAATTTTTTCTATGATCTTTCGTTCAATTCTCAGATGGAATGATATGAAAAAACGAAAATAAAAAGATTCTATTAATGCACACTTTCGGAGTACCGAATGCCATCAAAAGAATCTTTTTATAACTCATTTGTCAATTACTCTAAAAACACAAGGTTATTTTAATAAAATTTCCCTATTCCCAAAATTCCATTAAAAGGGTATTTATCAACTACCAATTATTACTTTTTGGTTATGTCCATTACTTCCGATTAGATAAATAATGGCGCTATTACATCCGGTATGAGTATATGCAACACAAAGTCGGTAGAAAAGTGAGCAATCATAGCCGACTCCAGACCCTTTTTCCAGTAGAGCCAACCATAGATAACGCTAAGAGAGCCGTTAAGCAATACCGCCCGGAGGATTACGTCGCTAGTGATGGCGGTTATCGCGCCCGTTATTCCGAGATGACCGAGGCCGAAAATAACCCCTGTTATAATAATAGCCAACCACACGCCGATTTTAGTTGGTCCTCTATCTTTCGCCTTTTTGATTTTGGAAGCAATCCAAACCAAAAGCGTCATCAAAAAAAGCCGGAATAATATTTCTTCTGCCGTACCTCCATAGAAAATCGCAAGCGCTGATTTCCAAACCGGCACCACCATTTCCGCCTTCATTAGTTCAACAGACATATTCCAGAACGGGATGCACAGTAAAACGACAAGGACACCGCCCAAAATGCCCCAAAAGAAAGATGCACCGAGTATAGATTTCAAATAGTCCTTTCGCTTTTCACCGCCTGTAGTTCCCTCCAAAATCGGTGCGCCAAAATCAATCCGAAAAAGCTTGCCAGCACACCTAACACCAGTGTTTGTGCAATCTGCGCAGGTATGATGATCTACATAGGTGCGTTATCTGGCAGCGGTGCAAGCGCGTACGTAAACGGTATAACCATTACGCCCGTCACGACGCATACGGCAATAAGTATGAAGAATAGTTTCCAGTTTATTATCTTTTTCATGAAGCAGTTTTCTTCTAAGAAATTATTTCGTGCCTATAGTTAGAAAATAAAACTAGCTATTGTTATTTACCTCCTGATGACTATTCCGATACCGAATGAATCCAATCGGCAATATCATTGATCACTTGTTGATCGACATGTTGTGCAACTTTATACTCTTTTTTTGCTTTTCGTATCTCTCCATAAACAAAAGGCATAAAAGCATGATTTAGGTTTAGATAGAGTTTATACGTTACATTGGTTCTATCTCCCAATATTCTTTTGTAACCATTAAAATCCTTTTCAACAGATACATGGAAATCTTTTTCTCCTTGTAGAATAAATATGGGCCTATTTAATTCCTTGAGATAATTGGCAGATGGATGTTCGCCCATTTCTTTTAGGTAGTAGGCTCTAACATATTTTCCTAAAACTGAAGTTGATTTTGCTTCTTCATCACTTAGGTTATAGATGTTGTCAAACTTTGATGATAATGCTGCTACTTCCAGCGGTTGATTTAAGATTATATGACACAGGACTTCCAATGAATTTGCCTGCTTCGCGATCCAAATATCATCACTTTCCTTCTTAATCCGGACACATAAATCAATGGCTTCTTGTAACAGTTCTTCTTGTTTTCCCCTTTCCGTAGCAAGGACAAAATGATTGACATATAATTTAGCTATTTGCAGTAGCAGAGGAAAACAAGAGAAATATTTCTTTATAATTGCACGGCATTGATCAAGTACATCATCAAAAGGCTTGTTGCTAAAATCCTCAGCCAGCCGTTGGTATGTTTTCTTTATATCTTTTTTTGTCATTTGCGGGAGGTAGCCAATGAGTTCATCAATGCTTATATTAAAATAGGTTGCCAATTGTGGCAGCAGGGTGATATCCGGATAGCTTTGAGCCGTCTCCCATTTGGATACGGAAGCCTTTGATACACCGACATACTCAGCAAGTTTATCTTGTGTGATACCTTTTTCTTTTCTTTTTGCTGTAATAACTTTTGCAATACTTATTTCTCTCATCATTTTCACTCCCTATACTGTTATTAAAATGCATTTTACCGTCAATTCCAATGGAGTTATATTTTATTTTAGTAGAAAAAATCAACCGCAAGGCAACAAATCCAGTGATACACAAAATCCATTACGCTTTTGTAAACATTTTTTGTATATTGCCAGTAGGAAATATTTTTTAATGACATAGCCAATACAATAACACTATATTCCCTTAGCCTACGGTTCGAACAATACTTGAATGGAGTGTAATTTACGGTCTAACTATTTTGTTAATAGCAGTGGTTGATGGGGGTTTTTTGACCAAATCCTAAAATTGTAGACATGATATTGCTCTAATGTATGGTCAGTTCCACACAGGGTAACTCAACTTGGTTGTTACGACTTAATACAACTAGAGGTTGTTTGGTTCCACCGTCATTACATATAGATTACCCAGAAAAGTAAAAATACTTGACCTGACAAACCGTCACCCAGTATAAAACTGGGGTTTTTTTGTTTTTTCTAATCAAGGATAAGCTTTTCGGAACCTCCTCCTGTAATACAAAAAAGGATTCTTTTGATTCATACATCCGGAGTACCGTATGTCATCAAAAGAATCCTTTTATTTTATTTTGCATATCCAATTCAAATTATAATAAAGTAAATACAAGCTAATTTTCTCTTCAAAATACCAGTCAGTTGAACGGTGTATTGTAATTATAGTTTAACCTTAACTTCAGTACCGTCTTTAGCTTTGACATCGACTAGCACGATTCCCTTATAATTTTTCAGTTCCTTGACAATAGGCTTTAGCGTTTCTTTGTCAATTAGCGGAAAGGTAAAGTCCAGTTTTTTTCTTTCGAAGTGCTCTCTTGTCCATTTGTTTGCTTTTTGCTGAACAAATTTTGAAGACAAAATTGAAATAACAATGTTTAACATAGCATATGGAACTGGAATGGTGAACCGAACGTCTTTTGCTTTCACTTTTACATACATCATAAGCAAATCACTATTCAATAATGACCGAAACGGTATCCCCGTTAGCCGATTTAATATCAACAATTTGGCCATCTAATTCATTTTCGATTGCTTCGATAATAAGATTGATGTCTATATCTTTAACGTATTTTTCCGATTGAGGAATACTCGCTGCGATGCTGTGTCCAGCCATTAATACAACCTTGACAAGCTTTAAAGGTAAATTGACCGTAACGTTATCATTTTCAGCTGATACAACACGGATTTTTAAAGTTTTATCTAAGTATTTAGTCGGTTTTTCTAAAAGGTTCTCCTCTGTTTCTGCTTTCTCTTTTAATACTTGAATCAGTTCCGATGCCTTATCTGCATCAATCTTACCTTCTTGAACCATTGTTAACACTCTTGAGATTTCCTCTTTCATAGTTAATTCCTCCTTATTCTTCCTTTAAGAGTTTAATGGCTTCTTCTGCTGTGATTTCGCCATTTTCCAACATAGTGACAATTTTTTTCTCGTCTACTTCATTTTTCTTCTTCTGCACATATCCAAGGGATGAAATGATGTCTGTTAGCTTTCCTCGTACTGTTGGATACGAAATCCCTAGTTCCTTTTCAACTTCTTTGATATTCCCTCTACATGTTAAAAATACTTCCACAAAATGAAGCTGATCCTTTGATAAGGATGCCAGCTTAGATAATTCAAATTCATTTTCAATCGTCGTGTGACAATGAGAGCACTGTAACTTTGTAATTTTCAATGTTTTACTGCAGACAGGACAATTTGTGATTACTTTATAAGCCATAATTAAGTCCTTTCCTTTTAGTTGATTTGATTATATAACAAAAAATTAAAAATGTGAACAATAAAATTAATTTTTATAATACCTAAAATCAATAATATTAATTCGTTATTTAATATTATTGATTATCTGTTTCCTTTGAATAAAAAAACTCCATAGGTCTTTCGCGAGGCTGAGAGATGAAAATATAAGCAAGCTACATGTCTTTTTGAAGTGATTGATATCTTCTGCAAGATCACATCAAGACTAATGGTTTCATCTAATACGATCAAATATGGTTTTAAAGCAAGGGCCCTTGCGAGGTTGTCACGTCGTCACTCTGTTTTGCTAAAATGTTCGAAATTAAGGAAAGGTTCTTCTAATATCTCAAAAATCGTCGCTTCGGATTAACAGACAGCCTGCAAATGGTCGACAAGCTTGAATAGTAAGGCTTAAATCCAGCTAATAATCGAGAAGTCATTATAGAATTAACTGAAAAGGGCCAACAGGTTTATGAATATCAAAAAGAGCTAGGAATTGATGTAAAAATATTAAATCGACTAGATGAGTTTACAATAGATGGTTCGAAAAATTTATGAAGATCGCCTCCATCTTCAATGAAATAACGAGGGAATCACTCAAACTTCAATTGGATAAAACATCTAAATTAACACTTTAGCCCCTTTTCATCCAATTATTCTAACTTTTTTTAGTAAAATTGCCCATGATTGTTGCAGAAGTTTTACACAGTTAAAATTAAGGTTTCAATTTTGCTGTTTAAAGGTAATCGGTAATATTATTGAAAAATAACTCGTGCCTGTTTCATGCTATTCTTACTTTATTCAATTGCGAAAGCTTTTTGAAAGGAGTAGGTTTAATTGAAGAAAAGATGGTTATTACCCATTTTCGCATCGTTTATGTTCTTTACAGGTATGGGTGTTCATGATGCAAAAGCGGCAACAATAGCAGATTTAACAAGTACAGCAAAAGCATATATAGGTGTTCCTTATCAATATGGAGGAACAGATATTAAAACAGGTGTAGACTGTTCAGCATATACACAAATTGTTTTTTCTAAGTTAGGGATTTCACTACAACGTACATCTACAGCTCAATATCAGCAAGGTACGTCGATTGCTAAAGATCAGTTGAAGACTGGGGATCTTGTATTTTTTAATACTTCGGGAAGCGGGGTTTCCCATGTTGGCATATACATAGGTGACAGCAATTTTATTTCAGCTACTACAAGTTCTGGGGTTAAAATCGATAAAATTAATGATCCTTATTACTGGGGATCTCGTTACGTAGGGGCAAAACGCATTGCAAACTTCACTGAAAATGATTTGGGAGAAGTAAAAGGCACTGAAGTCGACTTTAGCGTTTATGCATCGCGTGGAGAGGTAGCCCTTAAACTGGCTAATCAATTACATTTAGATACTAGTAATACCAATTCAAGTTTTCCTGATGTAAGCCCATCGTCTAAATATGCAGGTGCTGCGGAAGCACTAAAAAAACTTGGCGTTTTCACGGGTGATGTCAACGGAAAATTCAATGCAGGTTCTCCTATCACACGTGGTCAATTATCGAAAGTTTTAGTGGAAGCATACCATTTAAAACAACAAGGAACAGCACTACAATTTGTTGATGTTCCAAGTTCGCATTGGGCTTACAATTATGTAGCCATTCTCTCTTCCAATAAAATTACGATTGGTAAAGGTAACAATATGTTCGGGGTGGAAGACAATGTCACACTAGTACAATTAGATACCTTCCTTCAACGATTAGCCCAATAACTTCAATAAAAGGTGTTTCATCTATGGATGAGATACCTTTTTTTCGTTCTTTTGCTTCTGGGGAATATCATTCAATGCGATCTCTACTGTTTTCCCAATGAGCATGTCTAATAAGCTTACGTCTTGAAGACGAAGCCGACGAAATTTTGTAAGCGAACTTGAATCAATGACTGGATCTTCTGGCGCCATATCCAAGAAATATTTGAATGACATATCGTACTTTGAACGCTCTACAAGGTCGACGTCTGATACATCATAAATCGCTTTTAATAATAAGTACTTAAACATACGAATTGGAGGAATGGCATTACGTCCATTGTCTAAACAATATTTTGTTTTTAACTCTTCTAAAATGAATGAAAAATCAACAAGTTCATTGATTTGGCGAAGTATATTATCTTTTGGCACAACAATATCGTAGATCGCCATGTATGGACTTAAATTGAGAGTTTCTTGATTTGAAATCATTGGGGGCACCACCTGCACATTAATTCTTTTATTATAAAGGAAAGCGTGACTAAAATAATAGTGTGATACATTGCGTTGTTTGGAGAAGCATCGCTCGCCCGCGGAAAGCGAGCGGAATGCTTCGGAAAACAACAGTAGAGTCACAGTGCCAAATGAAAAAAGCGAGGTATTCAACGATTTAATCGTTGAATACCTCGCAATGTGAGAAGTTATGGACTTTTTCAGTGCCCTCATCAAAATGGAGTTTCTTTTTTATAAAGCTTGATTTTCCTTAATTGAACTATAACACCCAGTCACAATGTACAAGTAAGAAAGCTCTTAACTAATTTAATGATCTAAAGCAAATCGACTAATCCGTCTGGAACTAATTTTAATTTATTATCTGTAAAATCGCTAATTGGCTTCCAAAGCAATTTAAAGATTGCGCCATTATCTTCTTGTCCGAAAAAAGAAGGTTTTTCATAAAAGGACTTTTCGACAAATTCAGCATCATATACAAAAACTACTTCGTGTCCAAGGTCGCCGTTATATGTAAATATGTTTTCAATTGTACCTAAATAGTTTAAGTTCTTTATATTTGCCTCGATTTCTTCAAGTACTTCTCTCTTTATTGCATGAGAACTTGTCTCCCCATATTCAATTCCTCCGCCAATTGGCCGATAGTAATGATCTCCCTTTACTTCATCGAAGCCTTCAGAGACAAGTATTGAATCGCCTTTCCTAAATACACAAATAGCAATTGCTCGAATTTGACCTTTCTTCATCCTATACCTCCATTATCTTCAGTGATTTTGCAAGATTTTTCCTTATTATAACAAATGGATAGATAAATGTTATATAACTCCTTGCTTATTTTTGTTGGAATAGCTAAGTAATTCTAACTCAAGATTATTAAAATCTTTTATTTTTTTATCGTTCTTTCTCGAGGATGCGATGGCAAAATAGCATTGTATAGTTCTAGAGATGCAGGGTGCTTGAATGCACCATCTTTCCCAATCTCCTCAACTAGCTGACCGTGCTGCATCACGACGATTCGGTCTGACATAAAACGTGTTGCTTGTAAGTCATGAGAAATGAAAATGTAAGCAAGTTGCATGTCTTTTTGAAGAGTTTGTAGTAATTGTATAATATGCTGCTGCAAAATCATATCAAGACTACTAATGGCTTCATCCAATACAATCAATTTTGGATTTAAGGCAAGAGCTCTTGCAATGTTGACACGTTGCTGTTGCCCACCACTAAGTTGCGCAGGATATTTTTGAGCGATTGTTCTATCTAACTCCACGCAGTCTAGTAATTCCATTACTTTATGTTGTCTCTCTATTTTGCTGAAACGTTCGAAATTAAGGAGAGGTTCTTCTACTATCTCAAAAATCGTCTGCTTCGGATTAAATGAATGATAGCTATTTTGAAAGACAGCCTGTAAATCTCTACGTATTATTTTTTTGTGCTTACTTGTTGTTTCATAAAGATTAATACCTTGAAATAGAACCTCACCTTTTGTTGGTCGTTCAATTCCTAAAATAATGCGGCCTAATGTACTTTTGCCTGAACCACTTTGACCGACGATTCCTAAACATTCACCCTCCTGAAGTGAAAATGTTACATTTTGTAACACAGGAGCTTCCTGTCCTCGTTTGAACAAGAACGGTTTTTGAGCATAATGCATCTCTATATTGTTCACTTCTAGCAGTGTCATATTTTTTCACCTCTAAAACATTATTCTTGATTGTAAAAGTTTCTTTGTATAGGAATGCTGAGGCGCATCAAAAAAATCAAAGACATTCGTGTGCTCAATCATTTCTCCTTGATACATCACGGCCACATCGTCAGCTAGTTCAGCAATAACACCTATATCATGCGTTACAAGAATAATAGCGGCTTCCGTTTCCGAGCGAATACGATCAAATAGTGTCAATATTTGTTTTTGATTGACTGTGTCAAGGGCTGTCGTTGGCTCATCTGCAATATATATTGAAGCTTGTATAGCCAATGACAAAGCAATCATCACTCGCTGTAGCATTCCGCCACTTAATTGGAAAGGATAATAGCGCAAAAGCTTTTCTGGATTGGGTAAATTGACTTTATACATAGCATCAATGGCAATCTGTCTCATTTCTTTTTTAGTCATTACAAAGTGAGCTTTTAATGATTCCCGAAAATGACTTTCGATTGTTTGAATACGATCAAAAGCTGTAGACGGATTTTGCATAATCATAGACAGATGCCTTCCACGATACGCTCTCAATTTAGCGGCTGATATATTCAATAAATTTTCTTGTTGGTAAATGATTTGGCCTTGTGTGATCTGCGCCGAAGCTGGTAATGATTGCATGATGGCGCGGCAAAGCATTGTCTTACCACTACCACTTTCCCCTATAATCCCTAAGACACGCCCTTTATAGGCTGTCAAATTGATAGAGGTTACTATATTTTTCTCACCGATTTTTACCGTTAAGTCTTGCACTTCTAAAACTTTTTCCATAATTACCCCTTTACTGGCCAAGCTTCTTGAAACTACTTGCCAAATGATTCAATAATAGCACAACAAGGACGATGGCAAGTCCAGGATAAAGCATTAATTCAGGATGTTGACGGATGTATTGTTTACCTTCATTCACCATCATTCCCCATTCAGGGATGGGGGCCTGCACGCCAAGTCCAATAAAGGAAAAGCCTGCAATTTCTAAAATAACCTTTCCTATATCTAATACGACAATTGTTACGATAGGTGGCAGTAAATTGGGGATATAATGGCGTTTGATTAATTTGATTCCAGAAGTGCCACTGATTCTTGCTGCTTGAATAAAATCTTTTTCGTTCAGCCCAATAAATAAACTTCTTATCAATCTTGAATAATAAATAAATTGCGTAAAAATAAGTGCGATTAACACATTTTTTAAGCTAGGACCTAATAAACCTAATAGTCCAAATGCAAGGACAAGTGTAGGAAAAGCTAATAAAATATCACATATTCGAATAAATAGGAAATCTATCAGGCCTCGTTTTAGCGCAACAAAAGCACCTAGTAAGATCGCTAAAAGAATGGCTACTATTTGAATGACGAGCGCTGATCCTATAGAATAGCGAATACCTAAAAGCAATCGTGAAAAAACACATCTTCCTAAATGATCTGTACCTAATGGATAGTCCCATGTTGGACCTAAAAATTTCTTTGATATATCGACTGCTAAAGGGTCATGAGGCATTAAAATTGGCGCAAACAGTCCTAACAAGCCAATGACTAGCAGTATCGTTAGACTAAATAATCTGAGTTCTTTATGTAATAGGCTCACTTCAATCTCTCCTGTCCTTCATCATCAGATGAGGATCCAATAGACGATGCAATACATCTGTGCATAAATTTGCAAGCACATAAATGACAGCAATAATCAATACATAGCATTGTACAACTGGGTAATCCCTGTTAATAATGGATTCTATTAAATACCTCCCAAGTCCTGGCCAACTAAAAACCTGCTCTACAATTACTGCACCACCTAGTAAATTACCAAGCGTCATACCTAACACAGTAGATAGCGGGATAATAGCATTTCTCAAAACATGGCGTACGAGGATCACAGAGTTTTTTAATCCTCTTAGCTGTGCATATTGAACATAATGCTGTTGTAATTCCTCAATGATGGTTGTACGGATAAACTGGACGAACAGTCCAATTGTTGGTAAAGCTAATGCGAGTGCAGGTAAAACTAGATGTACTAGTGTGCCCTTTCCATTTGTCGGGAAGATCCCTAATTTCAAGCTAAATATATATAATAGTAAAAAACCTAACCAAAATGTTGGAATCGATACACTCATGATAGTCAATAGTCTAATGATTTTATCGATGATGGAATGCTTATATAATGCACTTATGATCCCTAATGGTATACTTAATCCTAAAATTAACACAAATGCAGCAACTGCTAATTCAATGGTAGCGGGTAATTTCGCGAAAAGTTCATGTGCTACTGGTAATTTACTAACAAAAGATGTACCAAAATCTAAATGCAAAACGCCTTTTATCCACAGTAAATATTGAATAAGAAAAGGTTTGTCTGTTCCAAGTTCTTCACGTAATGCTTGAATGGCTTCTGCTGTTGGTGCAACTCTTGCCAATCTAAGAATGACCTCAGCAGGTTCTACTGGAACGAAACGAATAAATACAAAAGTCAGGATGGATACGCCCAATAGTACAAACGGTAAAGTCAAAATTCTTTTTAAACAAAACATCCATGTCGATTCATACATGCTGTCACTTCCTAATCAATCCTATGATAAAGAGAGAGCTGTCTTTGATAGACATACTCTCTCTTTTACAGTTATTTTTCTTTATCCATTTGTGCAAATGGAATATCATATTCAGATGCACGTGGAGCAAAATCCTTCATATATGGCTGATAAATCACGTTATTTGTTTCGTAAGATATAGGATAGAATAGTGCTTGGTCATGGAACATTGTTAAAATATCCGTATAAAGTTGCACTCGCTCTTTTTCATCTGTACCTACTAATAATTGATGAATGCTATTATCGATTTCTTTGGCATTTGGTAAGCCTAATTTTGCTTCATAGACACCATTAGCGTTTGGTGTAGCTGATTCATTAGCAAAGCTATGTGGATCTGTTGGTGGTCCATTTGTACGCCAGAAATTAATATCAACTTGATCATCCATTAATTTTTGCAGACCTACCATCACATCTGCGCCTTCTAAATTCAATTGTACCCCTATTTTCGCAAGTTCACCTTGCATTAGTTCTGCCATAGGTTTTTGAATCGCATCTGTCGCAATGTAGATTAAATCTAATGTTAGTGGCTGTCCGTTTTTAGAGCGAATTTTTTCACCCTTCTGAAGCGTCCATCCCGCTTCATCTAGCAATTGTTGCGCTTTTTTCGGATTATATAAAATTGGCGCTAAATCAATATTGGCATAAGGCACAGCATCCCAAAATAGTGTATTGGCCACTTTTTCAGTACCATGTGTAATACTGTCAACCATCTGTTCCTTATTGATTGCATATTGAATCGCTTGACGTACCTTTAATTCTGCTAACGGACCTGACTGTGTATTCAACAGTAGCGCACGCGTAGATAAAGGTTCAGACGTAGCGGTTTTATATTTCCCGCTATCTTTTAAAAACGTATAGTTATCTAAACTAATGATGCCACGACCATATATTAAATCTAATTCTTCGTTTTCAAATGCTAACGAGATAGATTCTGAATCAGGGATAATTTTTACTTTTATTTGTTCTACAAGAGGTTTTTCTCCCCAGTAGTTTTCGTTGCGACTAAATAAAGCATATTCATCCTTTTTGTAATCTGTTAATACCCATGGGCCTGTCCCAATTGGTGCTTTGATTGAATCTTGTGTCGCATCACCTTTAGGGAATCCATTATCACCTAAAAAACGGAAAGGTCTTACGAAGGCAAGTTCGTTTAAGACAGGATAATAGGGTTCATCCAATTGCAAACGAATTGTAAAGTCATCCACTTTCACAACCTCTTTAATATGATTAACCATGCCCATCCAAGAATGCATATCACGATTTGCTAAAACTGCATGAAAGTTACGAATCACATTGTCTGCATTAAAAGCCGTTCCGTCAGAATACTTGACATCTTTTCT
Organism: Lysinibacillus sp. NPDC056185; assembly: GCF_047737915.1. NCBI lineage: Bacteria > Bacillati > Bacillota > Bacilli > Caryophanales > Bacillaceae > Lysinibacillus > Lysinibacillus sp. NPDC056185. The sequence goes on along the minus strand of NZ_JBLLLQ010000002.1, from coordinate 150,197 downwards.
TAAATGGAAAACATAAGAAGTTTTGTCCTTTGAGATGTCCCAACTTTCTGCTAGTTTCGGCGTAATTGTTCCGTCATCGTTATATTCAACCAATGATTCATAGACCATCGCTTGTGCTGTCATTTGATTTGGTAAATATGTATGGGGATTTAATGGACCTACATCTAATGGCCATCCAATCGTTATCATTTTTTCGTCAGTCTGTTGTTTCGTTGCTGTCTCTTCCTTTTCAGTGCTTGTACAGCCAGTAAGTAAACTGAACATCATAACAAGCATGAAAGGAAGTAAATACTTTGTCAATCTCATTTTCTGTCTCCTATCTTTGTTTGTGGTGCACTAAATGAAGAATCTACAGAGTGAAAAAAGGCATAAAAAAAACCTTATTCCAAAAGAATAAGGACAGAATAACTTACTGTGAGTAAGCCCCCATCCATCTCCCTATCTTTCGTAGATCATCAATGAATCTCCTTACAAGCAGGCATTCTGGCTCATGAATCATGATTTTGCTTCACCTTCCCAAGTATTCACTCAGTGGTAATCTAAACAAAACTCCTCATTTACAGCTGCGGGACAGCATGGGATTTACACCCATTTTCCTTTTAATTGAATGAAAGCTTATTTCACTCAAACTTGTAATGATTGCTATGAAATTTGTATTAAACATAACATGCTCAAATGTTCACGTCAATTTTATTTTCTGAATATAATAATAACCTTATAGTAATGACTAACATAATAAGACCAGGAATCTTAGTCCTGGCCTTGTTTTCTTCTTTTTATGTTTAGTCACAAAGATGTTGCGGATAAAGCCAGGCATCTTTTTTAATGATTCAATGCTCTTGGCTGATTTAAGACAGCTCAAATGATACGCCTGTTCATCAATACTTGCGTTGAAAAGGGGATGAGTAATATCTAGGATTGGCAATTGAATATCATGCTCGAAAACCGCATAAAGAATACGCTTATTTTGCTCTGCATTCTCCACTTTATCACCACTCTTTTTAACAATTTTTATTGGTGTTCAAGAAACAAATAGATAACCTTTATTTCGGAAATATTTTATCTTTTCCACAATCTTCTTATAATTAAAGCACTTGTTAGTTGAAGTGCAATAAACTCACCATCTTCTTACAAAGAACGTATTCGATTATTGCTCTAACAAATAAAATATCGGTAGTAAAATTAATCCTAGTAGAAAAAGCACTGGAATCGCGGAAACAATTAAAGCAAAAATTCTCAACTTGCCCTTTTGGCTAAAAAATGCAGCTAGAAATGAGGCTACTATTAAAGAAATGACCACAACGTCCCCAATTTCCGAGGTTCCGTTCACTTCAATTGGTGTAATATTTTTTTTGCAATCGCCACGTAGCTCAACATTTAGATACCCAGTTATGAATTTCATTAGCTACTTTTTTAGGGTTATCCCAATGAACCATATGATCAGTTGCTTCCATTGAAACAATGGTGACATTTTCTATATGCTGTTTTAATTTGTTGATTCCAGTTCTTCTAGCGTTTATTAACTCTTTGGGAAGAGTTGCGTGGATAAGAATCAATGGTGATTTTATGTATGGATAAGCTGTTGTAAAACTTTCTCTAAAAAATGCTTTAATAATAGATAATACAGTAAACTTTGAAGTAATAAGTTCATATTTTTCTCTTTTATTAAAAAGTGTTTGAACCATTTGTTCAATTTTTTCAATCCATCGGTCAGTATATTGTTGGTAATCCCCGATTACATCAGCCCAAGTGTCAAAAACCGAGGAATGCTCCATATAATCATTCCACCCATCATATACTTTAGAAAAGGTCATATCTACTTGGAAATCTGGAAACGTATAGCCACCATCAAGTAAGATAACCCCTTTAATTTTTTTAGGGTACATTTTAGCATAGTGTAAAGCTATATCAGCTCCCCAAGAATGGCCCAAAATATAAAAGGGTTCTTTTAAGACTCGTTCGAATACATCGTTATACCATTTTGCAAGACTTGAAAATAGATAACCATCTTCATTTACAAAAGGAGATGTGCCTCCGTGACCTGGATTATCAAAAGATAATATATGAAAATCATCTTCTAGGTATTCAGCTAACTCAGAAAAGACTGCCCCACTATTTCCAAGTCCGTGTAAACAGACTATTGTGGGTTTAGTGTTCTTTCCTAATTCGTAATAATGGACATCCAACTCTTTAACACATAAACTAATATCCTTCATAATACCTCCTGTTTAGAATTAATTATATTTGTTTATTTCTACACATTATTACAATGGCCCTTCTTCCACTAACCTCCCCCGTTAGCCATCTATGTAGCGCAAAAAATCAACATTTCACCACAGAAAATGAAAGATTATTACGTTCTTTCATGGGAGTTATATAGCAATATTTTTTTAGAATACAGCCTTTACAATTGACTAATTTTATCATCAAAAGTTTTATATCTTGTTCCACTAAACAGACCGTTAGTTGAATAGCAACTATCTTTTTGAATGATTAAACATAAAGTCTAATCATTCTTCTTGTACTAAAGCACCTATTTTTGTCATTCAGTCCCATACAGACCAAGCAGCCTCGATATGATTACCTGATGGGTCAGTAAAGACAAAATATTTAGCATTTTCTGCACGCATCATAATCTCGGTAACTTCTATACCGTTAGCCTTTAATGATTGATGTGTATATTCAAGATCTGGACAATTCAACGTAAAAGTTTGATACAGGCGACCATCGCGTAAAAAATCTGCTGTTGTATGATCCTTTGTTTCTACAAGGAGTAATACAACATATCCTTCTGGCGGTGTTAATACTGCCACATAACCAATATCATCCTGAAATTTTGGTGCTTTAAGCTTAAATCCTAGCTTATTCTGGTACCATTCAATTGTTTCATCGATATTATTAGCTGGTAAATAGAGATAGCCAATTCTACTGAATAATGACTTTTGCTCTTCAGTAACTTCCAATTCCCTCACTCCTGATTAAAAAATTTAGGTTGGTTAATAGTATTCTATAAAATCCAGTATATCCCTTTTTGCCATGGGAATTGTTCGACAAATGTTTTTTACTAACGACGCAGAATATTTGAATAAGTTTTGGAAACAATACACCTAAAAAGGGCTTGAGAAAATGAAAAGAATTGTTTTTGTTGTCTTACTTTTATTAGTTCCAATTGATGCTGTTGAGATAGTATCTGCTAGTTCTCTACAATTAACAAAAGATACATTTGAAGCCGATGAACAGCAAGAATTATCAATAAAACAAGCGATTGAATTAGCCTATCCACCTGCATTGAAATGGAATAAAAATGCTCAATTAAAAGATGCAATAAATATTGATTTAGATAAGCCTGGAAAGTCAATCGGAAGTAACGGCAAAAGAAAGCATTGGAATATTTTATTTGGAGTGCCAGAAACTAATAAGGCTTTTTTAGTAACCATTCATGACGGAAAAATAGATGATACAAATGATTTAACGAGTGATGGTACTTCTCCTTACCCTAAAAAAGAGTTTATACAAATGAAAGATATTAAGTATGATTCACCTGAATTGCTTCAAAAAGCCATAAAAATTGGCGGTATTTATCCAGGTAAAGATTGGGCTAAAGGCTATAATTTTATGCTTAGAAAAGATATAGAGAGAAATGTTACCCTTCTAATAGTGATAGGTTGGAATAGTGACCAAACAAAATTGGAAGCAGCGGGCTTTAATGCTTCCACAGGAGAATACATTAAACCTAATTAATTTCACTCTAAATTTTTTCGTTAACGCGGACACTAGCGAAATAAGAAGGATCGAAATCAATCTTTTTTTGTTCAAAGCGTGACTTTTTATATGTAAAAAAATAAGACGTTTAAATTGAAAAATTACTCAAAATACAACAAACAAAGCCAACTTCTTTGCGTACAGGAAATTGGCTTTCGTTTTGTTGAAATTCACAAAATGTGGGATATATATCATTTGGTTGGCGAGATCCCAAATGGTAACCCGCAATAATAAAATATGATTTGTTCACCTAATTGTTTATTTAAAATAATGATTGAATGTACATTCTCTGCTACCAGCACGTTCCATCGTTCACATCATGTTTTCACCATATTCAATAAGTCCACTGAAAGTCCACTTACCAATGGCGGTTGGTTTATTTTCTTTTATCATTAAGATTTCGTCATCTTTAAATATTGTTATACTCACTACTTAATTTGATAAATTCATCCACATCTTTAACGCATAATTCAATTCCTTTTTTCCAAAAAGCTTCCGAAGTGATATCTTCACCTAAATGTTTCATCACTAAATCTTCTGTGCACATACACCCTGAATCACGAAGTAAATCCAAATAACATCTTTCAAATTCTTTACCTTTTTCTTTTGCTTTTGCAAATATGCTCAATGCAAACAAATATCCGAATGAATATGGAAAATTATAAAAAGGAGATTGTGTAATATAATAATGTGGTGTCCAGATCCATGAATGCAGTGAAGGATTATCAAGAGAACTATCATATCCTTCATCTATTGCTTCTTGCATAATTTCGTTTAAGCGTGATGATGAAACAATTCCTTCTTTACGTTCTTCATAAAATTTCTTTTCAAATAAAAACCTAGAATGAATATTCATGAAATTCATAACACTACGCTTTAATTTCTCATCAAGTAAAAATAATTTTTCATTAGTAGATTTAGCTTTTTGCATTGCCGCATCTAATATAATCATCTCTGAAAACGTTGAAGCAGTTTCAGCAATGCTCATTGGATATTGTTTATTCACTCCATTAATAGATTTCATTGCATCGTTATGGAAGGCATGTCCTAATTCATGCGCAAGTGTTAATACATCTGTAATTGTACCGCCAAATGTCATGAAAACTCTTGATTCTTTCGAAAGTGGAAAACCTGAACAAAATGCAACAGCTGACTTATTTGCACGATCTTCAGCTTCTATCCATCCTTCACTAAATGCCTTTCTAGAGAAATTTTCTAATTCTGTTCCGAATTCACTGAAATGCTCCAAAATAAAATTAACAGCATCTTCGTATTCTATTTTTTGACTTTTTGTTGTAATAGGTGCCCAAAAGTTAAAGGATTGCATCTTTTTATAGCCATTTATTTTTGCTTTTTGATTTAGGTAGTCAGCGAAAGGTTTTTTATATTTATTAACTACAGACCACATCGCATGAAGCGTTTCCTCCTTCATACGATTTTTAATTAAAGATTCTTGTATTACATTATCCACGCCAGACTTCTTGTAAACTTGTAATCGAAAACCTGCAATATGATTTAATATTTTCGCAAATAGTTCTTCATTCTCTTTCCACGTATGTTCTAAAGCATTATGGGCTTCTTTACGAACATCTTCATTAGGATGTGAACGTAAGTTGATAGCTTGACCTACAGATAAATTTTTTTGTTCTCCATTTATTTGAACTTTTATCGTAACAGTACTCATAAAAGAATTATAAAATTGCCCCCAAGCATGATATCCATCTACCATGAGGTCCGATACTAAATTTTGTTCTCCATCTGAAAGGGTTGTCTCACCATCTTCACGCCATTCATTCAGTATAAACTTAAAGTTTGCTAAAACATCAGTATTCAGTAGATCTTTCCACAAATGGGTATCAATTTTTACCAGAGTGTTTTTCACTTTTTTCAATGCAGATTCAAAACGAGTATTTATTATCGTGATTTTCCCTTGCAGAATTATAGCATCCTGATCTTTTGGATTTTGGGCAAGAAGGCAGGTTATAAAAGAATTTGCTTGAGATATATTAGTTCGAATATCTCCTATGTATTCAACTAAAACCGCAACATTAATTGATTCATTTATTTTTTGTGGAACATTAAAGGAATTTGTTTTTTCTTCAAATTCAGAAATTTCTTTTTCTAAATATCTTATATGTTCATGTAATTGAGATGATTTACTTCCGCCCTGGAACAGACTATCTAAGTTCCAAACTTGGCTATACTTTGTTTCGCCCATTTATTTCTCCCCCTTAAATTTTAACTATTCAGTAATAAACAAACATACATTCCCATTTTACATTAGTGAGTGTTATTTAACAATCTTGCGCCATTGCTTAAGTAAATTGTTAATTTACTAATATAACTAAAATCAAATGGTTAATATATACGTTAATTCCCTCTTTTTTACATAGTTAAGGAATAAAGAAAGGAAGATTTGAAATTTAGATATGCGCCTGGTAATACGCAAGATCAGTCGTAATCACTTCAGCTTGATGCAATTGTCGAAAAACGAAGCGTTTAATTGAAATCAAGGAAGATTTTGAAGCAAAAGATATTCATTTTGTATCCCTGCAAGATTAAATTGACAGAACAACTGCTATGGGAAGATTTTTTAAAAATTTATATTCAATGAGTAGATAAATATCGCAGTTCCTTTTAACAACTATTCATATTATAGATTGTAGAAAGGAGGTAATAACTATGTCTGAATACTGCGGTAATGGCGGCGGCTACGGTACTGGTTCAGCATTTGCGCTAATCGTTGTACTATTCATTCTATTGATTATTGTCGGCACTAGCTTCATCGGATTCTATTAATACCCAATACCGCCATCTATCCCATAATTTTTAGGATAATATAAAGTTATCCTTTCCCTTCGAATATTTACAAAGGGTCACAATCCTCCGGTGACCCTTTTAATAGTTTCTTAAATCAAAGTTAAGTATTGAGTCGCATCTGAAGGGGCACTGAGTGTCGTTTTTGAGATAGTAAGAAAACCTCTTATCATACAGTCGGTTGAAGATATTGGTCGTGTTTTATTTAATTAGCGACGTTTTCAGCTGATGGTGGAATTGCATTTCTACTACTTATGTTCGTTAATGATATGGATGATAACGAAGAAACCTTATTGATACCCAACTACATATAGTTAGACCAACATTAAAACATTCTTTGCAAGCAAACAAAAAAATAACATGAGACCCCACCTCAAATAGATAGATGATGCCCCCATGTTATTCTCTGTTTTTTATTCCGCTATTTACAACTATACTCTTTTGCACGTATCTGTATGATTTAGTTAATGATCTAGTTCTAAAGGTAAAAACGCATATTCTCCATTTCTAATAATCTCACATTTACGAACTGGGACAGGTTGTTTGAAAATTGGCCCATCTAATACTGTAGTATGGAACTCTCCACCTTCTCCGCAAGGGTCAATACCACGAGATTCAAGCTCCTTTATGTATTCAAGGGTTAACGTCCGTCCTAAATCTTCCTCGCGCATGCCCAAAGATAAATTAACAGTTACAATGATTGTAACAAATCCTAGGTTTATGAACTCTTCAACAGCTTCACGATGACCCATCTCCCATAAAGGCATGCCTAGTTTTAATCCAGCATTCTTCGTAACCTTGTCATGCCAGCAGCCATGTTCAGGCATATCTAAGTCTCCTGTTACTAACACTTCTGCCCCTTGATTTTTAGCTTTTTCTAAAAGGTGCGTAAATACTTTTTCATATTCTGTCCAGCTTGCTGCTGCAGTATAAACAGGTAAACCTATCGATTTAGCTTGAGCACGTATAAGTTCCGGAGGCATTCCATGGGATCTTGAACGTTCGCCTTCTTCCTCCAACATGACGATTAATCCAAGCGCTTCTCCAACCTTCATTGCTTTATATAAAGCTAAGACACTATCCTTTCCCCCGCTAAAAGAAGCTATGAATTTATGCCCTCGAGCATTATTTTTCCAATCTATTAATTCTGCCATGCATATCTTTCCCCTTTAGTTTCTAATGACTTTTTATAAGCTCCTCCTAGAATAACATGAAAACTCATATGCAATTGCACATGAGTTTTCAAAGAGGCTTGATCTAATTGTTTTGCTCAAGGCATTGGTAAATTGCCATCATATCTCGTTTATTCAATTCACGAATACGGTTGAAAATTGGAATATCTGCAACAGCCTCCGTGATTAAACTTTCAGCGACAACGTCATTGACTTTGCCCGTTAGCCATGTTTGCACGTCTACACCATCGACAATTTCCTTCCGTCCTTCATCATTGATACCACTTGCAGAGCAACTAACACATGGTACGGATAATTTATAGACGCCATCATGGAGATTGTCTTCTGAAATGACTTTCTTCCCATTACAGAATGGACATTTATGACTTGCTTTAATTTTATTAATTTGTGTCACAATTTTTTTGTAGCCAAATGCTTCATAGACGTACGTTAGTTTTTTGTATTTTCCATTAGTGAAATATTGGTCAATGATAGTTTCTCTCGTTTCGTCAATATTGGCAAAATCACAAATTGTTAGGAGATTTTTGCTGCTTATTGCTTCGATATTGTCTTTAATTTTGTCCCAGAATGGTAAAACATTATTTAGTACTATTTCATAACCGGCAAAGCTTGCTAGATCTAATTCAAGCATTTTCAACGATACTTGCGTTTCTCTAGGAAGTAAAGAGACATCTTCCGTAAGAGTCATATCGCCGCCTACAATTGCTTTTAGTTTTTCAAGCTCTGGTAAGTTCCCTACAGTTTTTATGACTTGATCGATAGGTTGATGTATTATCTCGCGAATATCAGTGTCTTCAAACGTTAGTTTTTTCTTATGGTTTAGCACCGCACCTTGACAAATTGGACAGGCAATCATTTCTTTTGATTCTTTCATTTGCTCTTTAATAATTGATTTCGAAATAACGATATAACGTCCAAGGATAAAATTAAAACCTTCCCATTTTTTTGAGGACTTACTTGCTTTATCATAAAATGATTTTTCCCAATAACCATATAGGAAGGTATGTCTTTCTTCCGTTGTCATCTCATTGTAGCTTTTACTAATATCTTGACCCAGTTCATTCTTGATCTCATCAAAAAGGAATTGTAATTTCGGATATTGATAATATTTTAATACTTCCATCACGTCTGGATGTAATAAGCCATCCCAGAATGGCACTGTTTTGTCTTGTATGACGATATCGAAATCAAATTTTTCAATTTGAAGGCGACCAGAACAACTAGGGCAATGATTTTCCTGGCTGAAGAAATCGAAGCTTCTCGTATCTTTATTCGTCGGATGTGCAGCCACGATATGGTTAATCAGTCCACCGATTTCATATAAAAAACTATACTGACTATACAAGTGTCTTTCTAGATCAATGGCGACGACAGGTGCGATTGTTGCGGATTCATACTCACCATAAATTAAACGGGCCATTGATGACAAGCTTTTTAAAATACCACCTTTATAGATGTTTTCGGCATTTTTAAAATAGCTAATATGATTTTTTTCTAAATAATGCATGCCTTTTTTTGAAGATAGTGTTGACGGTATATGCAATGAAGCATCACTATTTATGCTGTTATGCTGACTGAAATAATCATCTTGACTGACAACATCAAGATGTCGAACAGGTTCCTGCTGTCTCTTCCCAAAATCAACGATAAAATCAGAGCTTTCTATCATATAAGCATTATGCTCAATCATCATAATAGAAACGGATTCATCTTGCAGAATGTCCCTGACACTATCAATGAATTGATTTAAAATATTTTGTGATAAACCTTTTGAAGGCTCGTCAAAAATAAATAGCGTATGGGGGTTTCTTGCGTTCGAAAACAGCTCTGAAACTAAATGAACACATTGAAATTCACCTGTCGATAAAGATTGTGTTTTTCTTTCCAACGTTAAATAACCGAGCCCAAGTTTGATTAGTAAACTTAAGCGTTTATGAGCGATATCTTCATTTGGAAGCTCCTCAATAATGTCTTCAATGGAACGTTGGAAAACATCATTTATGTCGTCACTGTATTTCGTCATTTTCTTTTTAATATCAAGAAACGTTGCAACAGTTGATCGACTAGTAATCGATTGGTTGCGGTCTTGTCCTACCATAACCAGTTTATCTTTTGGATATCGTTTTAAGAAATCCTTAGAGATACACTCATTGACAAGGGTCGATTTCCCACAGCCAGACTCACCTGTAACGGTTACTAGTCTATTTTTAGGAATCTGAATGTCAGCCATTTCAATATTACGACAGTAAAGTTCGTGAAATTGATAATAGTCTGTAGGTACTGCCTGATTTCGTTCACAATGAATTGGCTCTGGACGCGGTGATTCTTCGACGATTCTACCGCCGTATTTCCCACTACCTGGCCCGAAGAATAGTTGCTCATCCGCTGTATCGAGTACCGTATCAGAATGATCAATTAGCCAAATTTGGTTTTTATAGCCCAATTGTTTAATTTGTTGTAAAATTTTCAACAGCGTTTGGTGATCAAGACCAACAGAAATTTCATCAATAATAATTACGGTATTTTCACTAGCAGCCATAAATTCTGCCAAGTAAAGTCGTGTTAATTCCCCGCCAGATAGAGTGCCCATGATCCTATTTATTGTTAAGTAACCAATATTCATATTGATAATATTTTCAAGAATATGTTGTCTCTCTTCGCTAATATTTAATTCTTCTGAAAGGGAATAAATCGCTTCAATACTTAAATTGTTAATATCCGAAATACTATGTGGCTGATTCCATAATTCTAGCTTATATTGCTCAACTTCCGGACTGTAACGCTTACCCTCACACTTTTTGCATTCGACATTTTTAGTTGTTCCACGTCCTTTACATGCAGGACACCAGCCTAATGCATTATTAAAGGAAAAAACCTCTGGCGAAAGATCAAACTGATCTGCAAGCTTTTCGCGAACCTCTTTAAAAACGCCTGTATGGGTACCAACCGTTGAACGTGGATTAGTAGAAATTGATGATTTCCCAAGAAAAAGGACTAAAGGCATTTCTTCCATCTTAATGGCACTGAAATTCGTTTCCATAATATCGGGAAACAAATACTGATATTCAGCCTTTGGCAATAAAGAAACGAGACGCTTCTTAGATTCTTCACCAATTGTTTGACAAAATGTAGTTTTACCAGAGCCAGACAATCCAGCAATTCCTAATGATTGATCTTCCGACAAGTCGACATCTAAGCGGTTTATATTGTTAGCAATTAATTGATTTATTTTCATCGGATATTCTCTCCATTCCATCTAGTATTGTCATGTTAGCACAACTACTACTGGATTTGTTATGATTATGAATCGACATTAAAAATGACGCTTTTCGTGTCCTGAAAAGCGCCAAACGATTAATATGTGTTACTCTCCTTAATTTTTTGATAGCTGCCTTCCAAGATTGTTTTGAAAAGCAGCTATCATGGGAGAAGAAGAAATCATTTTTATGCTAACACTTTTTCGAGCTGATTACCCATGTTAACCCAAGCGTATTTAGCTCCTTCAATCGCTCCTTGACGAGCTTTCGTTGCTTCACTGAATCCGCTTTGATCAAGGTGTAAATGTGTAGTTCCGTCTGATCCTTCTGTCAACGTCCATGTTACAGTAGTTGTTTCTCCGGCGCTTGCCCAAGTGTAAGATAATGTATGAGGTTCTTCCACTTTAAGCACCTCGCAATTGACAATGCCATCCCACCATTCATTTGGCTCAGCTCGGAATTGGAATTTATGCCCTACCACTGGTTTAAAGTCATTTTTCCATATCCATTTTTCAAGAGTGTCTGAATCCGTTAGTGCGTTCCAAACTTTCTCGATTGAACTTGTAAATTGATAATCTAAAGATACATCTGCTTTCATTTTTCTTCCTCCAATAAAAGATTTAATATAGCCATTCTTTCTTTCCAGAATCCTTCGTAATATGATACCCAATCTTGAATTTCCTTCAACGGACTGGCATTCAAACGATACCTCGTTTCTCTACCAACCCTTCGAGCAATTACGAGATCAGCATCTTTAAGGATAGCCAAATGCTTAGAAACTGCTGTACGCCCCATTTGAAAATGAGACGTTAATTCGTGAAGAGGTAATTCTTCCGCATCTGCCAACAAGCGTATTAATTGGCGTCTTGTTGGATCAGCAATAGCAGCATAAATATCACGGTCTTGAGTCTTGTCGCTCAAAATCGCCCTCCCCCTTATGAATTGGACACTAAATGGTGTCTTAATTATATGACACCATTTAGTGTCCAGTCAATTTTTATTTTGCGATATTTGTATTCGTTTTATTCTTCTATCATTAATACAAATAAAATTTGCTGAGCTTGTCCTCCACCGCGTACTTGTATTCAGGATGCTTTTAAAAAAATCTAATGCATTAAATTCAAATCTTAAAAATAAGCTTGGACATATCAGTACTACTTTGGATTGCTTGCTTTTGTTTTATACCCCTGTCCAAACTACCTCTACTTGAAAAAGAAGTATCCACTTTGACGTCCGCGTTTATGGACATGAAAGTAGATACTTCTTTTCCTTTATTATAGCCTTTATTACGTTTTGTATTATTTTCCTTTTCTGCTTCTGGTATGCCTACTGCATTTCCGCAAGAATGCTACAAGAAGTATATTAAATCTCTTCTTTCACTCTTTTATAGATGGTACAACTTTATTTAAAATCTACATCATTTCTTTTTTTAATATTCTCTGTTTTAAATTTCTTCTTTTCAAATTAAGATCTAGCTTTCATGAGAAATATTATATACCTCAAAATTTTCGTCAAAGTATACAACCAAAAGCTGGTCGCTATAATTTTCATCCAGAGAAAAATCAAAAACACAGTCGAGCTGATGCTGTTGATTCGCACTAATCCGAATACATCTCGGTTGCAACACATCAATCAACGCTTCGTTTGTTATTTCCTCAACAGCTACCATACTAAGAGTCTCTAACAAATATTTTTGATAATCTTCATCTTCATCAATTACTTCCGTCACATATTGAATAAAATAAGTAATCACTGTATCAGTATGACAATTAGTTAAAAGTGTAGACTTTGCTTTTTGATACAGTTCAGGAATATGCTCAAGAAATTTCTGTACAATTGCTTGATTGTCATCATTTAAAAAGTCCTCAAAAATATCAAGGCTTGTTACAATCTCTTTACCAGCCAGTGTAATTGTAAAATCTTCAAAAAGCCCTTTATCAACAGGCACGTCTAATTCTCCAAATAATGTAGTGTGAAATTGATAATTTTTCAATGGAATCATCTTCTTTCATTATAAAAATAGAAAATTTGCAGCCATCCATTGCGAATCGAACAGCTCGGCATCTCGTTACTCTAAATACTGGTCAATCGTGCTATAATCCGTCTATTTCTTGTGACTTCAATTTAAAACGCAAGTAAATCATTATACATTATCTGCTGCGTTGCTGTTAATTGTCCATCAGAATACATGATAGCAAAACGCTTCAATGCTAAAAGTGCATTCTTCTTCAAAGCTGAATCTAGTTTCCCAGTAATTTTGATTTGACCAAAAGCTGTTGAATAGGTAATCATGTCACTTTGCATCATATCCATTTCATGCTCTTTTGCCATATCACGCACAGCTTTTTCATCCAATGTGTCAACTGATATATAATGCATTCCCCATATATTCTCTATTAAATGTTTCGGGAAAGTAGCAAAGTCATTGATGCGCTTCTTTCTTATGCCTTCTTCCATTTCATAAAGTGTATCAGACCCTTCATCACTACCAAAAGGTGCTTCTTCATCACCACAATCATAATAAAATTCTTCTGTGAAATGGGCGACAAAACGTGGGTGTGACGTTTTTGGATGTGGGCCATATTCCTCTATATCAAAGTAAAGACAATTATCAAAATCAAATGTAGGATTTTCTTGATAACCTTTTTTTATTTTACTAGCTATTAACTTTTGGGCTTCTTTTTCACAAATTTCTTGTGACTCAAATTCTTTCATATCATACTTCCCGATCGTTCCATTTTTTCCGTAATGCACACATATTGTCATCCCAAAATAATCAATTGTCCAAAATTTATTTGATTTTTCGTCTTGATATGTAAAAGCTTTTTTCATCTAACTGCACATCCTCTCCAGAGCCCTTTGGTCCTGTAAGATTTCCCCATATCGCACTCGTTAATTCAAGAAAAACGAATACCTCCCTCTAATTACCACTCACGCCAATCATCTGTTAACTCATAACGTTCAAGATTCTGACTTTTAGTAAGGTCATCAATATCAAATCCACAACGAATCAGCACTTGGTCAAAATAGTCGCAAAGCTCCTCTCGTTCTTCAGTTTCAATTAATCCGCCTCCACCTACCTCATTAATCTCATTTAGGGCAAGTACTACCGTTTCAATAGATTTCATAATTGCAGGATAGCTATCTGGCTGATTTGGCAGTTTCGCAATGGATGCTGCATACTGCTCTAGCACCATTTCCGTCTGATGAATAAAACTATCTGGAAACAATTCCGCGTAAATACAGTCATCTTTCTCAATCAATCCAGCAGTAAATTCTTCCTCTTCTTCTCTTTTAGCATTGCGCCAGCGTGACGTTGGTCGAATATCTTGCATAGGCCATTCCCCTTTATCTTGAGTTTCTAATTAGTAAAAAATCCCTCTTTAAAAGCCTTTATAATATAGAGTATTGGGTAGCATCGTAACAGTTATTTAAACATAACTCACTACCATTCACGTTCTCTTAATGCGTCTTCAATATCAAGCTTCACGTTGTATACATCCAATATATCAATAACAGTTAATGCAATACTATCTCGTGCAACAGTTTCAATTTCACTGTCATGTTCTAAGAATTCGTCTTCTAAATCATTTATCGCACATGTAATTTCATCAAATTTTACTTGTATATCTTCTAATGAATGGGGACCTTGCTCTAAATAGCGGACAATTTGCTCCAATATACCTTTAATTTTATCTACTAAAAATTTAGGATAATAACTATCTTGATACATACCCTTTAAATAATTGCTTTCTTTCATCTTAAACTCCTCCTTTAACTCTACTATCCTTCAATAATCTCCAAGTAAAACCAGTTCTTTTCCTCCTCTATTAATCCAATATCGCCCTGGAAAATAAATCATGTATCTTTTCATCATTTTCACAAGCTTTTTTAAATCCAACAGCGAATCGCAACAATGCGTCCTTTTCGCTGGCATACGCACAGAACATATCTGCTTCTGGGTCGAAACGTACAATGCCTTCTAGCTCTGGTAACTTCTCTTGCAAATACACATTCGCAAGCGAGCACCAATCGTAGCCGTTACCTTGAAATCCTTCGTCTGCCCGTGTTTCAAACAACTCCTGTTTATAAATGCCTGCTTCTAATAGGAACGAAATATTTCCACTATCATGTTCTAGCCAACTAAAAGGTTTTAGTTCTTCATTCATCATTTGTGCATGTAGACTAGCTAGCTTTTCCGCTGTAAAACTTAATTTCCCCTCTTGACTTACAATTTCCCCCTGCTCTATACGTTCATTTAACCAACTTGAAACAAAGTCTGGGGCATATCCTCCTGTACTGAAACCTTGTGCAAGTGCAATGATATTCTTGTAATCCGCTAAATATTGAGCTTGCGTCACCTTCGAATTAGCACAAGTGTACAACCAAAACTGGATATCATACATCAGCATGGATATCTCATCTGCATGTAAAGCAAAATAGCCTTTGTCCTCTACAATTTGCGTACAAATACCTCGAATAACTGCTTCTATCCGATTTCCCTCTTCAGCTTTCTCACAAAACGACTGTAACAAAGGAGAGAATGGTGCGTGTTTCACCATATACAAATCGTCAAGTTTATCTTGTTCTGATGTATCAAATACTTCCTCATTCACCAATCCGACAATAAAAGTCGCAAAGTTCGGCGCAAGGAAAGTAATATAGTAATCTGCCTCTTGGTCTACATGTACAACAGCAGGTTCACCATCTGCACCACATGCACGATAATCAAGCATAATGACATCATGACCTGCTGACGGGCAATCGGCTATGACAACGCCAATATTTGGGTAGCCCCATTCTTCCAACATAAAACTACTTCCCAAACTGCCACACAAGCTATTAGCCTTTTCGCGACCAATGCCCATAATTCCTGTAATCGCCACATGATTTTCTGCCCATGAAGTCGGCATAGCCGTTGGAAAACAAGTGTTAACTGGCATACCGCCGTTCTGTTGTTGCATAAACCAAATATAATCTGCTGGCAATTTATAGCCAAGTTCCTCTTCTATAGAAGCAATCATTTCAGTAGTGGGGGATACTTCTACATAATTTTTATCCGCATAATCGCTTTTTTCCCAAAATTGACTGAAATCACGCTCATGAAAAGGGACAAGCTTGATATCATCTAGCGCTTCCACTGACTTTTTCATAATATTCCGACAGGCTACTATATACTCTTCAGTTCTAGTATCAAACTGTAATTCCTTCGCTTTTTCAAATGCAGCCAGCGCTTCTTGCCATCTCTGGATATAGAAATAAGCATAGCCAACACGCCAATGCCAATCCGCATCTTGTTGCCCCTGTTTTTTAACTGTGCATAACTGGGACAACGCTTCATGATAACGCCCTAAATTATTAAGCGCACGACCATAATGACCTACTATTTCGTAATCTCGCTCTGACTTAGACAATTGTTCAATCGCTTCTACAATTTTGTCATGTTGATTTTCCTCATACCATTTTTCTAACATATTCAATAATTTTTTTGGCATAATCCCACTCCCTCTCAATCATCTTGTAATTCAGCTAAACAAGTATCTTGTAACTCTTGTGATGTTTGGTTAACAATAATGTCTTCCTCATGAATCACTATATCAATCAACTCTTTTGCTTCCTTTAAAGAACATCCTGATAAGTCTATCAATTCTTTCATAAAAGGCAGATAATAACGTTTTGCAAATTTTTCTCTATATTTATCAGAATCTATTGTTGTGTTGCCAATCGGATAAAACATACTTTCACTTCCTTAGATATTAGCTCTAAAGTGAACCGTTTGCTGTAAGTGCGTTTCATTGTCATAAATAGATGATATTAAGTATTCGTAGTAATCATCTTTGCTATCTTCAACAAGAGTTAGATCTACATTGTACAACCTAACTCTTGTTCCTACACAAATCTTTTCTTCATCTCAAATGTTAATTAAAGGAATCCATTTAGATGTTTCTATCGTGACACCTGTAGCCATTTATTGATTAATTCTACCAAAACTTAAAATTTAGACCAAACGCAAACTATTATAAGTATCTGTCATTTCAAATACATATGATGTTGATAAAAAGAACCTTATAGTTTCGTCGATTTTGCCTATAAAAACTACCAGTACAGTGGTTGTTGAGTATCCCAGAAGATCCAACGGTACGATTCACGTATTGAACTTGTGCCAATCTCATATGGACTTGGCTCTGTACTAGTCAAATCAAGTACATGGAGCGTTCCATTGTATGTACCGACAAGCAATATTGTCTCGTCAGAGTTTAATGCCATGCCACTGATTGTCCCAGATACGAAGTAACGCCAAAGTTCATTCCCCTCCAAATCAATCATTCGCAAATAACCATATGCGTCACCCATGATATTGCCCCCTTGCACTGCAACACCGGCATATACACGCATACTATCATCTATTGAAGGAGGTTCTTCATTATTGTACTGTTCAAGATTATGGAGTGAAATACCTAGCGTAGATCCATTGTAAAAATGACATGCATTGAACCAAACATGCTCATCATTGGCACTGAACAAGCTGTAATGCGGATAACTCGACATCGGTTCAAACGAGTGCATAACATACTTTTCTATATCTAGTAACAAATGCTCGCTGCCTTGACTTCCATAAGCCAGCCACCTGCCGCTTCGCGAAATAGCTCCATGTGGCATCTCTATACTTGCTGTCAAGTCATCATCTTCACTTGCCCACTCCCGTATAGTTCCCGCTGTCGGGTGTAACAAGAGGGCACCTTTTTCCTCAATCAAATAGATGCCGTCACGCGACACCACCAATAACTTCGTGCCATCAGCAAATGGAATGACATCTGCGTTTCGATAGCTTTCTGGCTGTAAGGTCTCTATGTCGGGGTAATTTTCGCGCAATTGGTCGATGATTGTCGCCCATGTGTATGTAGCCAGCAGAGAGCCGTTCAACTCTCGATCAGGCTCGCGTACGATACGAACTCCTTGCTCATCCATCAAAGCAATGTCGCGTCCATCCGCAGAACAACTTGCCGCATGTACATGCTCGATACGGTTTGCTTCCTGTTTATCCATCAAATAGACAGTGCGTGATAAATCTTCATTTTGCGCTGCAACAAGTAATGCACCATCACGTAAAAGCGCAATTGGATAAACAGCTCGCATCAGTTGGCTGTGCGTTTCCTGAAATGGCCAAGAAGCAGCTGGAAACTGTTCACGGAGCGTTTCTAGTTCCTTTGTTCTATTCGCCTGTTTAATAAACTTGTACACTTGCGAAGCTATTTGTCCACGTGAATCTTCAGACGGCTCCTCTCCTGGTGCCTCCCAGTTGTTTTCTAATCCTCTGCGCACGTAGGCATTAATCTCACTTGCATAACGTACCCCCTCTTCTCGCCATTTCTGGGATAATTGTAAAGTATCATTTGTCATTGTAGTAGTCTCCTTGTTAATTAACTAATCTGATCATGTTTTACGGTTTCTTCATTATTCTGAAAGCATCCTAACCGAATCCAACTAACCTGCTAATGACTATCACATTATAATCGGAGTCAGATGCCCCAGTGCTAAGGAGCATAAGCTTTATTCTTCTGGAATATTTTCATATAGAAAGATGCCCCTCGGAAATAGGGATTGCCTTCGAACTTGCTTTCAAAGTTCAATCGTGTCAATGTGTTTAACAGGTTGTATAGTTGGTTCAATAATTGAACGATATTTCTCGAATTCTTGTGGGAACGTAATGTCATAAAACGAGCTCCTCGATTCAAGTTAAGTCTATTATAGAACAAACGTTCCTGTTCAGGCTAGTCTAAAATACAAAAGGAGATGTCTGAAAAACTCTTTTGAGACATCTCCTTTGCGACGAGGATAGTGACAATTTGCTGCTGACGCTTCGCTTTCGCGTAAAAAGCATCTCCTCCTGCAATTATTCGTCGTAGAAAACATCTATTGTAACTACCGCAATAGCGGTGTTTTCCTGTACCGAAAGGACAGTGAAAGGTACAATGGTTCTTGGCGAATATTTTAGATACATGAATAAGGCTCCTTTTCTAAAAGACACAAGATTCCATTTCGCGTCCATTACTCAGGTCAAGAGCCCATAGTCGCAATGCGGCAAACGCTACACCCCAACCATCACTGACATGCACACATTCTTTCTCTAAATCAAGCCACAAACTATGGCTAGATTGCCGGATATCACTGCGCGCCCAGCGGATTGAAACATCTGCAGGCACGGTTTTTCTCATGAAAAAGGACTCTCTTCAACATTGGGTAAATCGCCTCGTTCGTAACTTTCCTTCATTTCAAGAACAAAACTGTTAACTTGGCCCGTCACAAGGAAGCCAACAATCAGCCTTACATCATCGGATGCATAGGCGGCTAGGTCAGAGTGACTAGTCTGTCCAATGATTGTTTCGTAAATTTGCTTACTAGCACGATTCTGAAGCATCTCTATCTTCTTTCGATCCGCCACCAACATACTGTCAATGATAGCTGTCAGGTCGCCATGTGCAGCCATCCATTGTGAATCAAACAGATCGGCATCCCGCTGATCCAGGTACTGATCAATGACATCAGGATCGCCATATTTCGGATTGACTTCATAGGTGGACAACAAATCGATCCAAGCAGTAGTAGGATTAATATCTAACAATGGAATCCTCCTCTTTCTTAATTGTTCAGCAACTCGAAGGTGGTAAACAAATCTGATTTTTTATCAAAAGCAATTGCGATTTTAACTATCTCGGAGCTCTTTTGCTCTCGATTTAAGTAATGCTCTGATTTCATCTATTTTCATCTAAAACATGACAGCTAATAAAAATGACATATTAGCTAGCATCTCCTCAACATTGCACTTCCTACTTTACTGAGAAGTCTTGCTCTTTAAAGAACTAAGGAAAGCTAACCAATTAATAATCTTCCATCCAACCTAGTAATTTTTCTAGCATTTCTTGGATTGGCGCTGATTCTTTTTCAATACGCTGTGCTAGATCCTCCATACTACCAAAAATTTGATATAATACATAGCTACGTTGGTAATCTTCTTTGTTCTCCAGTTGATGTATTAATTCAGCTAGCAATTCCAGTTCATCAACGTGAATTCCTTTTAACTGCTCGAGCTCCCCCTCATTTGCGCTAAGTAAAATGTCAATCAGCACAGGCATCTGTTCCACTGATAGGTCGTGCATGTTAAGAAAAGCTTCTGCATAGTTATTTTGTACAAGCTGGTGCTCTGAATCAACAAGTGACATATAGCTTTGCACAAGGGGAAAATAAGCATCGCTAAAAAGCCCTAGACCAAATACAGCATATGTTCCAGGCATAGCGGATAGCTCGCTAGGCTCCACGTCCTCATACCATGCATATTCCTCCATTGCCACTTTTGCATAGTCGGCAATCAATGGGAACAGGTTTGGATACGCTAGGCAATTTGCAAAAAATTGATGCAGCTCCGTTTTCGCAAGGCCTTGAATCGGTAAATAGTTTTCTTCCTGACTCTCTAACTGTAAGCTATAGCCCTTGACAAAGCCCGCTTGTAACAAATCGATGATGTAATGCAACGCTTCACGATAGGTTTCTTCTTCCTCAACAATGATGTGAATTGAAATGAATTTTCGAATATCATTGGCTGCTCCTTGAAAGCGCGCACTTTTCCTTCTATGTTCAAAATGATCACTGCCATTTTGTAAATAATCCTCCGCCTCTTGTGAACCAAGTTGCTGCGCCAATTCAAGATATTGCTTACGTGTATCAGGTTCTTTAGATCCGATTTGTAATGCAATATAAACAAAGAACTCTAGCTCCTTCTGCTTAGGTCTAGCCGCTGAGTTTAGTATCCATTTCGTTTCATATTCTCCTGTCTCCTCAAAATAAACCGATAAAATATACTCCTCTGCCCAATCTTTAAATGCCGATGTATAATCATATTTCCACTGGTTTAAGCGTTCTTCATTCCCGCTATACTTCTCCAATAACCGTTGCATTATTGGTTCGATATCAGCTACGCGCTGATGGAAAAAATGAGGATTGACTAGGCAACGAGCAAAGAAAAATCCATCTTTCTTAGCAGGACATACAGGTAAATCAGCCATCACTTTTGTTTCAATAAAAGTAGCTAACGTTTGTTTCGCTAATGTGAATTTGTCGTTATTTAGTAGCTCTTTTTGATAGCATATATCACGCCCATCATGCTCAAATTCCAAAATAAGTTGAAGGCGATAATCAAAAAGCTTCGCATGATATTCATCGGATTGGAAAATCGTATCCATTTTGGCACATAAAGCGGAAAATAATTCTTCTATTTGGTTGATGTCTGTAATTTCTTGCATGTAATCGCCCGCTGCTACTTTATAAGCATCATCATGCCAACTAAATGGCTCGTATGTATAAATAGAAATCGTTCCATAATGAGGGGTTCCCCATTGTAATTTATTCAATTTTTCTGATGTCCATTTCACCTTTACATAATGTTTCACCCCTATATGGAGTCGGCTCCAGTCCTTCGTATTACTAATTCGGTCGTTTTCCTGCTGATAAAATCGCTCTAACTGCTGCCATACATCCACCAAAAACTGTTCTATATACTGTGACAAATTCATTTCCCCCCATTTGATTGTTTTGTTCTATCAGTAGTTGATTTCGCGTCACAAAAAGGACAATCGTGATTTCTTAATTATCAAACTAGTACCTAATTTTTTGCACCAAAACCACGACTATCCTTGTTCGTATATTTCAATATCCATCAATTCATCACTAGACGGCAAAGTCAGTGCCCCCTTGGATCGCTATGACTTCTTTTACAAATGCCAACCGTTCCATCTCTTTTCTGTCAATTACTTTTAATGTTGATGAACTAAATCAACGAGTGTTCCTTTCGTTCGGTGTATGATTTTTTCTTCTATTGTCATGACACGAGCTCCTTCAATATTTCCTCAAAACGTTCGCGATATGGCGATAAAATCCGCATAAATTTCGGGTTGGTGAAGTCATTCAAATGGACAATCGCAAAGCATGTATACAGTAATGATCCTACATCTAGATCTTTGTATTCTTCCATACGTTCATTTTGTTCAGGTGAAATCACGGGACAAAGCTCGATAAAGGGCGTTGTCATATATTTTTCAAGCCACTGTAAATTTTCATCCGTATTCATCGCCTGTTCAAAGAAAGGTTCGTATGGAACAGTTGGCACAGTTGCGACAATGTAAGCAAAGATTGGCAATGTTTCAGGTGTTAACCCCCACCTTTCCACATAGGCTTTCGCAAAATATTCAGTCGGTGGTGAATGATCAGCATCGCATATTTCCATATAGTCGATAATGAGCTTGCTATAACTTTTATTGTATAAACCAAGGCCAAAAACGGCAAACGTGCTTGGCATTGCCGCTTCCTCATCCGGAACATCCTCGTAAAAATGATACTCAGCCATCGCTTTGTAGCTATATTCCACTAGCGCAGCATGTAGGTTTGGATAGCTCAACACCTTTGCAAAAAAATGATGGGAAGGTGTGACAGGTAAACGCTCAATTGGCAGCACTAGATCACTTTCCCCTTCATAGGAAATGCTATAGCTTTTCGGGAAATCCTCCTCCAATAAAGCATTTAAATAGAGCATGGCTTCACGGTACGCTTCCTCTGTTTCTTCTTTAATATGAATCAAGATGGTAGCCAGCACATCATTTGCATAACAATAAATAAGGTTGGATTCAGCTCGGCATTTATTTATTGGTAAAGTGCCAGAACCAACTATAAGTAAATGGTTATATGTTTCAATGTCTAATTCCTTAATCGTTCGCAATATTTCCTCAACAGTTAACGATTCAAAGCTTGCACCGTATTTTCTTAAAGTGATTGCGTAGTAGCGAAGTAATGGCATATAGCTCAAAGATTGTTGTTTTTGCGTGAAGCGAGAAAGGCAGTAGCGTTGTGTTTCAAAGCCAAGCTCTTGGCGAAATACGTCTAATAATATAAGTTGTTGATAGTGGCAAAGCACCTCCGTTAATGCGAAGGCATCTAGTGAAAAAGAAGGCGTAATAATACTAGCAGGATAGCTTCCTTCGTCAAGTTTATATTGCTTTGCTAGTAGCTCTTGTTCAAGCTGTAGCCATAACGCTTCGTTTTCTATAAATTGTTTTACTTTCATCCGATTGCCTCCTTTTATCAGCAAAATGGGCATATTTTATATTGATTGTCATATGGATCTGCAATTTCGTCATCTACATGACTAATGCCTAGCCAAACATGCACTTTCGACACCATGAATAACACCCTATCCTCTTCCATTTCTACAATTCTAGTAGTTTCAATAACATTGCAAAATGGCCCATACTTTATCAAAGGCTTTATTTTTACAATCTTGCTCGCGAATCCAGAAATATAGTCTACCACTGTCGCCCCACATATAACCGAGATCATCTTCAGAATCAAGCTGTAATAGCAGTTGCCAATCTTTTACGTTAGGTTCTAACTCCTTGCGCAAAGGATGCTCGTAGCCTGTGGAATCGCCACAATACAAACCGTTCGTCACTAACTCGCATTGTAAGTACATATCACCTTGAATCGTATTAGGATATCCATCAATGCGATGTGCTGTACGTTCTGTTTCATCTCTCCAGAAGAAGTCACCGTAAGCATCTGCCTGTTCTTCCGTTAAAAGAACTGTTAGTTTTTGACCATCAGGCGATTCCCATGACGGCAATGTCCATTCGTTTTTAAAGGATAGCACTGCGCTCTTAATAGACTCCTTTATAGTTGTGGGTTGTTCCGTTCGTTGAAAATTCACTTGCGTAAAGTAGAAAACATGAAAGCCATCTTCATCATTTGGATCATAACCCCAAGGCTGTTCCACTGCATCATAGAAAAAGGATAAAAGCCCCTCTGCAGGCAGTAATTGATTCGAATCAAAAGGCTTTACCTCCGCTAAATTTAACTGGCAAAGAAAATAGAGTGGTTGCCCATTCTTTGTTTGTGGCCACACAAAATCTGTCGGTGTATCAGGTGCTCCCCCTATTTTAGAATGACCTATTCGAATTTCTTCATCCGCAGTTGGCGTCGCTATAGCGCGAATAGAATTTTTAGCGAATTGTAAAATTTGCCCAGTGGCTTCTTCAAGCTCAAAATCAAGTAATGCTGAGCGTAATTTTTCCATATTCGTAGCTCCTTTCTCTATTACCATTCATGTACTTACTTGAAATAATCCTGTGCCAACAAGAAATCATTGTACTTTTACTCCCCATTCTTTTAGCTAGAGTTGTTACACTAGTCCGTCCTGAACAGCCAATTAACAAGGATTATCGCAAGCTGGAAATCGATGCTTTACCGTTTATGCAGATGCTTGAAAATGTCTCCTTCTAATCTATAAAACAAGCATATTTCGCTAATGAAACAAATATTCTCCATGAAATTTTGGTCATTTCTCCGCACTAACTTGTGTAGAAACTCTGGTACATTTTCTCCAGAGCCATGGTCAACTTGCTCCATATTTCACCAATGTAGATTAATCAAAATCGGAATACAGAATGTATTGCTGACATTCTAAGCATTGAAATAGATAACCTTGATGCGAGCCATTATTACGCAAAGTAGCGGCTAGCTCTTCTTTGGTATGAGCATTAAAATGTACAAACTCCTCCGTAATGCCCATCTCCACCAGCTCTTGCCAGCCAACATAACCAATAAATGCGCAATAATCCGTGCAATGTGCTATCCAATCATTTCCTTGCCAACTAATATAGCCAGGTGTGCGATGCAACACTTCATCTGTATAGTCGTCATTCTTCACAAGCTCGGAATTTAATAAATCTTGCTGAAATTGACCATCAAATTTTTGCGCAGCCAGCCCACTATGAATACAGTTTGGACAAAGATATTCAACCTCTTCAATCGCATAAATGCCTTTTGTACAATAAATGCCCACTTCTTGCTCACAGCAGTCGCAAACAACTAAATCACCCGTTTTAAAAATATTCGCTTGTATTGGATTCGGCATATATTTAAATGTTGGTAATGGTATTTTCATCTCTGCTTCCTCCTGAATGACACGTGGCAATAATGGCTTTACATTTTGCGGATTGTCAATCCAATATTTAATCGAGCCGTATTTTCTCTGATCTTTTTTATTGCGTAAATCCATGACGGATGTATAAATTTTGTATGCCTCGTCATACATTTGCAACATGCAGAAAATTTCGATGAGCATGCGAAAATTCACCTCTGTTGGCTCCGCTTTTTGAATTTGCTCCCTTAGCTTATGCATGGCGTTAATTGCTTTGACTTTCTTTGCTCTTGCCATTGCGCAATAAGATTTTCTGTCATTTCTTATCCACCTTTCTACATACGATGTAATGATTTAGAAAATCTCCCCCTCACCACTCACATCAAAAAAACCGACTCCATGTTTTTTTGCAAGCTCCTTCATCGTATGATATGCTTCATCCGCTACAGACCAGGCAAAAGCTGTGTAAATCATGGCATAGCCAATACTATATTCAGTCAAACGACTCTCTAACTCGTCATCTTCATCCGCATCCAATAATTCCTCATCCACCAGATTAATATTGGGGAATTGTTCTACCATATCCTGATACCATTTTTGTAATGCTGGTGTTGTAACTGTTATTGTTACGTAGTCATGTGGTTCAGCCCATTTTGTTTGTTCATCATACCATTGCAAAAATGTTTCTTTATTGTTTGGAGCTTGCTCTTTATCAAAGACCATTAAATCATAACTCATTGTTTTCACCCTCCACAAAAAAAGAATATATGTTCTGTTTTTTATTCTAGCATATTAGCATTTTTTTGAAAACACAGAAAAAAATCAAGATAAAAACACTGCATTTCCAGCTGGAGATGCAGTGGAAAACGAGTCGTAAACAAACAAAAACAGAAGTGAAAGAATATACCTTCTACGTTTGTTCTACTCATATAGTAAACATAGAGGGGCATGCACACGACACAGTATGAGTATAGAGAACATCACAGAAATTGTATTACGAGCATTCAAGCGCAAATAGCACTCCTCGATAATATGACCACCGTCATCAAGGAAATTAATAAACACTACTCTTTTTAATATGCTTGAGCAAACCAAACTGTATGTTTCGCTTCATTTCCACAGCAAATACAAGTCGTTTTCGTAGTTGGTGGGTTAAATGGAATATTACGAGAAGTATATTTTGTCTCTTCTTTCACTTTTTCCTCGCAGGCATCATCTCCACACCATCCAGCAAGAACCCAACCAGGAATAGATCCGTTTTCCTTGGAAATGTTAATATGTTGCTGTAAATCTTTCAGTGTATCAATATTTGTATGGGCGTTTTCATCACGGAATTTACGTGCTTTTTCGAATAAACGACTTTGCATCGTTGTTAGTTCTTCTTCTATTGCCACAACAATGTCGTTCAGGTCAATGGATTGCTTGTCATCTTCATCTCGTGCTTTTAACAATGCCTGGTTTTTCTCTAAGTCACGTGGTCCTAATTCAACACGAACTGGTACACCTTTTAATTCCCATTCATTAAATTTGAAGCCTGGTGATTGGTCGGAGTCATCAAGACGTACTCGAATTCCCTTCTTCTTAAGAATTGCAAAGATGTCATCTAGTTTCTCCATAATTTCAGGGTTCTTTTTCCATGGACCTACAGGGATTAAGACAACTTGGGTCGGTGCAATTCGTGGCGGCAAAATTAGACCCTGCTCATCACCATGAACCATAATTACTGAACCAATTAAACGTGTAGAAGTCCCCCAGGATGTTGTGTGTACATATTCATGCTGATTAGCTTTATTTAAATATTTAATATCAAAGGCTTCAGCGAACTTTGTACCTAAATAGTGAGAGGTACCAGCTTGTACGGCCTTGCCATTTTTCATCATTGCTTCAATAGAAAATGTATCGACCGCCCCTGCAAAACGTTCTGAAGGTGTTTTTTGTCCATCATAGACAGGAATGGCAAGTAAACCTTCTACTACCTCCTTATAGATAGCCAACATTTGCATTGTTTCTTTTCGTGCATCCTCTTCATCAATATGTGCTGTATGACCCTCCTGCCACAAAAATTCAGATGTTCGAATGAATGGGAGTGTTTTCTTCTCCCAACGAAAAACATTTGCCCATTGGTTAATTAAGACCGGCAAATCACGGTAACTTTTGATCCAATTCGAATAGAGATGGCCAATCATCGTTTCAGAAGTTGGACGAAGTGCTAAACGTTCTTCTAATTTCTCGCCTGCTGCCTCCGTTACCCAAGGAAGCTCAGGTGAGAAACCTTCGATATGATCTTTTTCTTTTTGGAAGAAGGATTCAGGAATTAACATAGGGAAATAAGCGTTGCGATGACCTGTTTCTTTAAAACGACGGTCCATCTCTTCTTGAATATGTTCCCAAATTTCATAGCCGTCTGGTTTAAATGCGATACAGCCGCGAACTGGTGTATAATCCATTAAGTCTGCCTTTTGGATTGTCTCGATGTACCATTTTGAAAAATCATTTTGTTGTGTTGTCATTTTCTCTCCTCCATTTTTGTAACTTTACCTACTGAAAAAATAAAAAGCACAAAGCTGTCCTCTAAATAAGGACGTCTTTGTGCCGACTAAACGTGGTACCACCTTGAATTTAGTTTTAAGAAAACCTTAAAACCCTCTAACGTTTTGTAACGAAAACGACTCGGTTATGTTTGCATAACATCTCCGTGGTAGGTTTCAGATAAGAAGCGGTGATATAGCTCTCAGCAATTGCTATATTCTCTGTTTCACTATTCTTACTTACTTGGCCACATCAACAATTTATATTTTATATAACTTTAGCAAAACAGTTGAATGATTTCAAATATTAAAACGATTATTTTTCGGGAAATATCAGAAAATTGACTTTACATACTAGTGACCAAATTGTTTCTAACTAGTAAAAATTCACTGTCTCTGAAAAAAGAAATATAGTAAAAGTCGCTACTCCTTTGCTCTTTCGGTATTCGTTGTAAAGTTGCTTTTCATAATAAAATAACCATAAACACTTAGAGGATCTTGTCCTAAATTTAGGTCAAGATCCTCCATATTGTCTACATGTAACTTTCTACTATCAGTTTCGTAAAGTCCTTTACCGATAATGGCTTACTGAAATAATAGCCCTGTACGTACTCGCAGCCATGTTCACGCAGCACATTTAATTCTGCCTCTTCCTCGACACCTTCAGCCACTACTTGCAGATTTAAGGCATGCGCCAGTGAGATCATAGCTGAAATCATAGCAATACCTGATTTTTCAGGCACAATATCACGGACGAATGCACGATCGATTTTCAAAACATCTACCGGGAAAGTTTTTAAATAATTTAACGATGAATAACCAGTACCGAAATCATCTAATGAAATCGTAATACCAAGTGCCCTTAATTGCTTGATTGTATTAATTAAGTCCTCCGTATAATCCAGCATACTCATTTCTGTTATTTCGATTTCTAAAAACTGCGGATCAATTTTTGTTTCTGCAATAACTTCATGTACCATTTCGACAAAGCCTGTTGTACTAATATGAATCGGAGAAATGTTAACGGCAACACGTAAGTTTATATTATGTACTTCATTCCAAGTGCGTACCTGGGCAGATGCTTTTCTTAACACCCAAACCCCTATATCATTAATGAGCCCACATTGCTCAGCAAATGGAATAAAGCGATCTGGTGGCATATGACCTAGTTCAGGGTCATGCCAGCGAAGTAATGCCTCCATGCCAATCACTGTATTCGTTTTTAAATTGATTTTTGGTTGATAATGTAATTCTAAAATATCTTTTTTTAACGCTTGATGTAACTTTGTTTCGAGTAATAACCATTTATCGTTGATTTCCTCCATATTTGGACGATATAAGCGATATTGATTACCACGTGAAGATTTTGCAGCATACATGGCGATATCTGCATTTTTCAATAATTCCTCAGGAGAGTTCGCATGATCTGGGAAAATACTAATTCCTATACTAATACTTGCGTAAAATTCATACGAATCAACAACAAAACTCTCATTAAAGACGCTGATTATTTCCTCAGCCTTGTCCTCAATATAGTCAACGTCGTTTAGTATAATAACAAATTCATCACTGTTGTGGCGGTAAATAGAATTTGATGTATAATCAACGTTGCGTAGACGATTCGCCATTTCTACTAAGAACATATCCCCGATGATATGACCAAGTCCATCGTTAATGTTTTTAAAACGATTTACATCAATGAAAAATAACGCAAACTTCTCTCCTGTACGTCGAGATTGATGGAATTCATTTTCTAAACGTTGTTCTAACTTACGACGATTGGGTAGTCCTGTTAATTCATCATGATAAGCAATATGAGTTATCTTTTTTATATCCTTTTGTGCGGTAATATCGACCCTTATAGCAATATATTGATACGGTTTACCATTGTCATCAAGAAAAGGAAAAATCGTTGTCTTCACCCAGTAAAGACTGCCATCCTTCGCTCGATTACACACCTCGCCATTCCACATTTCACCCTTGCCTATAGTTTTCCACATCTCTCTAAAAAAGGATCTTGGATGGAAACCTGAATTGAGTAAACGGTGATCCTGCCCTAATAATTCTTCACGGGTGTATTTAGATATTTTGCAAAAATGATCATTAACAAACGTAATTTTCCCAGTTCGATCTGTAATTGCTACAATGATTGAACTATTCATTACTGAAAAAATATCTTGTAATTCTTTCAGACTATAGTTAACTTGATTGATACTATCAGGCGTGATATTCATCATTTTCATTCTCCGTTCATTAGAAGGGTTTAGTACTTTTGTTTTATATTTCTACGAGGTATAAAGTTATGGGATATCGCCCTTTTTTATGTAATTATATTATAGTCTTAGAAAAGCAGTTAATTCAACCTAAATATCCAAACATTCAAATCTACATTTGATGGTTTTCAATAAAATAGCCCCTAATAATAAGGTCTTTTAACTTACTTAATACCATAGTTTTTGATTACTTTAATTACCTTAGTGCTATTCATATGTTATTTTTAACCTAGTTACTTTAGAATATATGAATCTTCTGTAATTTTACTACACTTGAATAATTTCTTCATTTATGATATGAATCAAAAATGCCTTACTGTCACATATAGACAGTAAAGCATTTTACAAGCTAAGAGACTTCATATTGTATTTGACCTCCCAATGTTTTAGCTCTTTCATTGTAGGCATCTAGTTGTTCCTGAGATAAGTTTAAAATATAATAGTGAAAATTTATTGGCTCTAAACCATGTTTCTCACACACTTGTCGATAAAAATCATAGCCTTCTCGATAATCTGTCATACTAATATCTTCCTTTCAATTGTGTAGTTTCGTTATAATATTCTAATTGTACTTGTGATAATTGAGTGACATATCTTGTTATATAACAGTATTATATTTTCATTAATAATATATAACAGATAGTATGCTGTGTCAATAAATTTTCTGATATTTCTTTCAAATATACGAAAGCCCAGTCCATTTAAATTAGTATGGCTGGGCTTTTCATAAAATATTCACGTCGGCTTCCGTAATAACCACATCCTTTAATGACAAACCATTAAATTCCTAATTGTTTGGCTTGCATATTATAAGCTGAAAGTTGTTGCTGTGATAACTGTAGCAAATAATAGCGGAATGAAATTGGTTCAAGACCATAACGCTCACACATCTCACAATAAAATTCATACCCATCACGATACTTTGACATTAGAATTCCTCCTAGACCAAACTGTTTTATAACAGTTGTTTTTATTTTTATTTAATATATAACAGATGGTTTGTTTCGTCAAGCTTTACAATAAAAAAACCTTGAAGATTTAATTCCACGACACAACAAAAGCCATTATTTTGAAAAAAGTTGGATCAAAACAATGGCTCTCGTCATTATAGAATATTAAAGTCTTTCGGGAAGTAACGCTACCTTTACTTTTAGTTTTATGTCTACCGGAGTCTCTTCCTCTTCTACAAAGAAGCTCCTTTGGGAAATCTTTTAAATACCTTTTCAAAACTTTCGTTACTTTTTAAAACACCTTCTACAGATTTTGTATTTGTTGATGGTGCTCTTTACTCATTAATTTTATAATCCATTACTTCACAAATCCTATTTGCTTCATTTGTTCACTTATATTCAATTCTGGGAAGTAATTTTCAGCCAGTATTAGTACTTCTTCAATTAATACTTCCAATTCATGCAGACCTTGTTCTGGGTTTCTTAACAAAATATTGGTCATTCGATCATAGAGATTTTTAGGTTTGATTCTCATTTGTTCAATACTATATTGCATCCACTTAAATGCAGGGTGATGCACATACATTTTATTCATACCGAACAAAACACCAAGCAACTTCTTTTGTACTTCACAAATTACATCATAAAGCATAAGCCAATCTTTTCGTTTTAATAGGGCTTTTCGGTTATTCCATCGATTTCCTAACCAAAGATTTTCGGAAATCATATGTTTAGAAAGCTCTAAAGGATATTCTACTACTCTATTTTTCAACTCTCTAATTTTTTCATTTCCGTATAAACTCACTCCATCATAAATTGAAGCTACAATACATTGTTTGTCATAGTCAGTTTCGTACTTCTCCACCACATTTGAGATAAAACGTTCAACTGTTGAGGATAAAAAGTTGCTTATTTCTAATTTAATTCCTTCTTTCATTAGATAGGATTCAGACCACTCTTCCTCCTCATAAGGATGATACGCCAAAATGGTTCCGCCAATTTTTTTAATAGGGAACTTTCGATCTTCCTCTTCTGGCGGTGTTGACCACAAAATGTGCAATTCAATGTCTGAATTTTCATCCTGTAAGTTTCTTGATACCGATCCTGCCAGTATTATAGCTTCGATTTTCGGGTTTTGCATATAAACCTCTGCCATATCTTTTGATTTCTGTAATAAGAACATTTGCATCCTCCTATATAATTGTAAAAACTAATTCATCAAGCATTAATCATATAAACTAAAGTATTTGTTTCCTAAATAACTTAATGTTCTTTCTTTATTTACCTGAACAACAACTTCAAGAAAAAATACTATCAATTATGCCTCGGCATAATTGTGTCCAGAATCGGCTTGATGCTTATGCCTGCAATTGTTTATTGTGCGAAAGCGCAACGGCAGCAACACGGTTTTATCTGTGCGAAAGCGCAGCGGCAGCAACAACAACAACTACATGAGGGCCATCACGATGTCAGACATTTCGGTCATGCCACAGGACATGGCGTTCTTAGACTGAGTTCCTCTATTTCGACGGGTGTTTGGACATCCGCTGAAAAAAGTTTAAAAAGCCCAATTTCTCAATATTAATATCGAGAAATTAGACCTTTCACCATATATTTTTCAATAATCGGATTATCATTCTAGGGATAAATATAAAAATGTTCCAGATTATTTCTGATGCAATTGAATTGTTAATGTCTCTAATAATTTCTTTAATATAATGTCGCGCTTTTCTTTTTTTCATTCTTTGTACTGTGTCTCCAGGAAGTTCATTAGTGTTCAACTTTTAAAAATGCTTTGATTTCTTTGATTTGTTCAATATGTCGTTGTTCATGAAAATGAATTTGTTCTACCCATTGATCAAGGGGCAATTCACCAATAGCAGGATGCTTCACGGATTTTTCCGCTAATATGGATGGGTCTTCGATTGTATTAAGGAAAGTTGTTAATTTTTTCCTTGAATCGTCTAGCAACTCAATGATTTGCTGAACTGTAAAAAAGTCTTCAGCTGGTTCAACAATTTTTGGTGCTGAAATTTTCTTTGTTCTATCTACGATAAGTTGAACATTTTTACGTTCCGTTTGCTTATTATCTTCTTGTTTCAATCCCCATGCAATCGCTTTTACAGAAGACTCCTCCACTAAAGCTAAGTGATGGCAAACCTGGGCGATACTCCAACTGTTTGCATCAGGCTTTGCATTCAACTGAGTATCACTTAATACTTTAATCTCCTCTAGTAAGTTATTTCTTGTTTCGCATAGACGGTCGTTAATTAATTGATTCATAAGCTACTCCCCTTATCAAACGATTTTTGATTCCTATTCTGTATATGTTCTATACAATATAAAATATTCTATTTGATTAATAAGATTTCCTTTAATATTTTGGAAAGTTGTCATCAATTATGCCTCTGTATAAGCGTTCTTAAACTGAGATTCTCTATTTCAGCGAATGAAAATTATCTTGCTCGAACAATATTAAACGGGTTATTTTCGAGTACATGTTGCAACTCTTCATCTTCAATATGTGTATAGATTTGCGTTGTTGCTACACTTGAATGGCCCAGTATATGCTGGAGACTTCGAATATCTGCCCCTGATTTATACATCATTGTTGCGGAAGTATGACGTAACTTATGTGGCGTCAGTCGTTCTTTTTGAAGCCCGGATTGCTGATTAATTTGTTTAACGATTTTTGCAACGGTTTGACGGGTGAAGCGTGTTCCCTTTTGTGAGACGAAAAGAGGCTCTTCTTCCATCCCTTTAAAGGCCGTCTTTCCGCTATTTTCATAGTCTGCAAGTGCCTGGATGCAGCTATCATTCAAATAAACTGTCCGCTCTTTATTCCCTTTACCAACAACCGTTAAGTAGCGACCTTGTATAGATGACCTATTGAGCTGACAAAGCTCTGTCACACGAATCCCTAAATTTAAGAAAAACATCATCATACAATAATTCCTTGGTGAAGCACGATTTGGCTGGATGCCATCGATAAATTGCGTGGCTTCCTCGATGTTCATATAGATAGGTTTTTTCCGTCCTATTTTTGGCGTTTCTAGTTCATCTGCCGGATTTTCCTCTAGTAAACGTCGTTTTCCTTTTAAATATTTAAAAAATGACTTCAATGTTGCTACTTTACGAGCTCTTGCAGATGCTGAATTCCCTCGCTGGACCTCGCAATATTCCATAAATAAATAAAGATCCTCTAGTGTCATTTCACGAATTTCTTCTATTGAAATAGTAGAAATATCTATTTTCGTTAAATCTGAACTATCATGATCATTTTGAATGGCTATGTAAAAACGAAAGAATAATGTCAAATCATATTCGTATTCTTTTCTTGTGCGGTGAGACTTCCCTTTAATCGTCGTTAAATAAACAAGGAAATCTCTCATTATTTTTGGTAGCTTCGGCTTTTCCATAAAATCACCTCTATTTTTTCTATTTTACCACGAAAAAACGTTCCCAAATATAAATTTGGGAACTTTATGGTGAAAAACAAGCTCTTTTTTTACAATCCAGAACAAACGTTCTACTAATAAGCAAAAAAAGATGATTCCCTTTAGAAAGAAAATCACCTTTTTTAAAAGTTTTTATGAAAGTTTCATTTTTTAGGCATAAAACACGAAAAAAATGAATATTTAAATCTAGTGAGTTAAATGCTCTGAGACGATTCGAAAAATAAAAAGACGGATAACTATACGTGTCGATTCTTCTCACAACGTGCATGGTATTATTTGGATTTTTGTCGATTTCCGTATGAAAAACCGTTACTTTACAAAAATACTATACGTCCCATCTACTTGTTTTGCTAGAGACCAGTTTGTTGATAGCATATGTTGAAGCTTAGCAATAACCTCCTCATTACAAGTTAAATGTTGGATTCCTGTTTCTAACAATTGATAATCGTTTCCTTCTTCTAATTGGAAACGAAGATACATTAAACGTTTAATGCCTGGCAAAGTTACATATTTGATACTGTAGTTACCATGCAGAGCGTCTAAAAATAATTGTTCCCCTTCTTGGTAAAGTGCCATTGTTTCGGAAAATTCATAGTTTGGTACTTTTTTCTGCCAAACTGATACATCCCCTGTTTGCAATGTACGTACAATCTCCTCATCAGTAAAATCTAATTTTGAAAGCTTGTCTAGCTCATAAGCTTGCATTAAATTAATGGTTGTCATTTTATAAACTCCTTTTATATGTATTTATCTTCATTCCTCTAAAAGTGATGAGATGAATGCAAATGTGGTTCCATGTCAATTGGTACCCATTTACTACAATTTTGCCAAGGCGAAATTGATTCTTACTAAGTGTAACACGTTTTCTCTACTACTTAAATTCGGAGGGCGATCCATATGATGAAGTTCTATGAATCTGGTATGTTTTTTGATGAGATGTTCGAAGGTAATCAACCGAAGCCTCATTATCGGTCTTTCCACCATAAGCTCAATGCTTTCACTAAGGAACAATTAGATGAGAAATATCAGCAAGCACAATCAACATTCCTTAAACAAGGCATTACATTTACCGTATATGGTGCACAAGGTGGAACAGAGCGGACAATGCCCTTTGATTTTATACCTATTATTATTCCATATGAACAGTGGGAAGTAATTGAAGCTGGTATGAAGCAGCGTGTGAAAGCCTTAAATCTTTTTTTGCATGATGTCTACCACGAACAGTCTATTGTTGAGGATGGGCTTATTCCAAAACAGCTCGTTGAAAACAATCCGTATTATTATAAAGAAATGCTTGGTGTAAATGTACCTATTGATAATCATATTTTTTTAGCAGGCATAGACTTGATTCGTGATGAAAATGGCGTTTACTACGTGTTAGAAGATAATTTACGCAATCCTTCAGGGATATCCTATGTTTTTCAAAATCGATCTGTGATGAAGGAAGTGTATCCTGAATTTTTTTCTAAACATACGATCCAGTCACTTGACAAACAAATGGCCTTTATGAAGAAGGCACTTCTTGCACATCGGCCACCTTCTATGAACCCAGATAGAGAACCTAAAGCTGTCCTCTTAACAGCAGGTATGTATAATTCGGCCTATTACGATCATGTTTTTTTAGCACAGCAGCTCAAAATTCAGCTTGTCGAAGGGCGTGATTTAGTTGTCCAAGATAATAAAGTGTACATGAAGACAATCTACGGTTTAGAGCAAATTGATATTATTTATCGTCGAATTGATGACGATTTCTTAGACCCTGCTGTTTTTCGTGCGGATTCTTTACTTGGAGTCCCTCATATTATGGCTGCATATAAGGCTGGAAATATTGCTATTTTAAATGCTGTTGGTAATGGTGTTGCTGATGATAAAGCGATGTATGCCTATGTACCGGATATGATTCGCTATTATTTGAAAGAGGAACCTATTCTACGGAATGTGGAAACTTATCATCTAGCTGATGATAGACAGCGAGGTTGGGTCCTTGAGCATATGAGAGAACTTGTCATAAAAAACGTTAGTGCCTCTGGCGGCTATGATATGCTAATTGGTCCACATGCGAGTGATGAAGAAATTGCTATTTTTAAAGAAAAAATATTGGAAAACCCGGTTCAATACATTGCACAACCAACAATTAGTCTATCTAGAGCACCAGCTTTCCAGGATGGGAGATTTTATCCTTGTCATGTCGATTTGCGTGTTTATGTAATGAAGGGCGAGGATATGTATGTGCTTCCTGGAGGTTTATCGCGTGTAGCATTAAAAGAAGGATCTTTAGTCGTGAATTCTTCCCAGGGCGGAGGAGCAAAAGATACATGGATATTAAAGGAGGAATTGCAGTATGCTAAGTCGAGTAGCCGATGCACTATACTGGATGGCACGATATAGTGAACGATCACAAACGAATGCACATATATTACAAGTACAGCTGTTGAATATGTTGGAGCAATCTGGCAAAGAAAATGAATACATCGATCATTGGGAAGCAGTGTTAAATATTTGTGCTTCGAAGGAAGACTACTTGTCCTTTTATGAGTCAATTCGAGTTAATCCACTTATCGAATATCTACTCTTTTCTAATAATAACTGTAACGCCCTCCATGCTACTTTACGTGCAGTTCGAGAAAACGCACGTGTAACGCGAGATAGCATACCCATTGAGCTTTGGGAATTGCAAAATGCCTTTTATTTATCATTACAGCAAGAAATGATGAAACGTGAAAGACCAATCCCACTAATTGTTCTTAACTCTTTTTTACAAAATGTTCGAAAAACTTCTTTGACGGTAACAGGGCTTATCGAAGGCTCGATGGATCGAGATTTACCCTTTTATTTCATGCAAGTTGGGAAATGGTTAGAACGTGTAGAAAAGATGATTCGTATGGCTTTAATTATACTGGAGCAACATAAGGAAATAGCCGTCTCTTTAATAGAAGCAGACGGATCGTTTTTACTCGATTTATCGGAGGCGACGGAATCTTATTTGCGCAAGCATCGCCAAACCAATTTACTTTATGTTATTCAATATTTATTACAAGATAAGCATTTTCCACGTTCAGTAATGTTTTGCTTAGAAAAATTAGAAGAAGCATTTATTTGTTTAGAAAACGATCCTCTTTCAGCAAGATTTTTAGAGCTTCATACCCCATTAAAGAGTTTAATATTTGCTGTGATGAATGTAGATTTATGGAATATTACCTTAGAGGAAACTATTTTGTTAATGGAGGAAAGATTGTGTCAATGTATTGATTTTGGCAATACATTTGCAACAATTTATCATTTATATGAACCCAGCGTACAACCTTGAAAGGAATCATCCACTGCTCCCTTTCAACAAGCAAGTCAGTAATCCAAAGGAAACAGACACAATGAAATTTGAAATTCAACATACTAATATTTTTCAATATGAGTCTGAAGTCGATCAAAGCTTAAATACAATCCGCTTAAAGCCAAGGGGTGATGAGCGTCAGCGCTTATTATCCTATCGAATTGCCATCACTCCTTCATCTTTAACTCGTGAGCATACAGATATATGGGGCAATACGGTTGGCACATTTTATATACCTGAGCAGCATCAAGAGCTAGAAATTCAATCGACCTCTATTGTCAGCATTCAACGTGCACCATTTATTCATCGCATTCAATATTCACCAGAAATGCAGACCATTTTTCACTCGAAACTGTTTTATGAACATTATTTGCCCTATTTAAAGTTTACACATTTTACGTATATGACAGAAAATCAGTTAGAGGAAGTTTATCATGCCATTGGTCATGCTGAAAATCCTGTACTATTTTCATTAAATTTAATGCAATATTTATACTCTACTTTTGAATACGTTCCTGGTGCAACCGATGTTACGACAACTGCAAGCGAAGCCTTTTCCCTTAAGCGAGGCGTTTGTCAGGATTTCACACATGTCATGCTTGCAGTGCTAAGAGCTAAAGGAATTCCAGCACGCTATGTGAGCGGCTATTTATTCGTCGATGAAAACTCTGCCTTGGTCGGTGATATTGCAACCCACGCTTGGGTAGAAGTCATGATACCAGGGATCGGCTGGATTGGTCTTGATCCAACTAATAATGTAGAAGTATTAGAAAATCACATTATTTTATGCATAGGCCGTGATTATTCCGATATAAGCCCTGTTGAAGGTGTTTATTCAGGTGGAAAGCATGATTTAACAGTCAAAGTGAGCGTCAAAGCATTGAATCATTTGTAAAATGGTATAAATTAAACCCCTGATTTTTCTACGCAAATTAGAAGAATCAGGGGTTTATTAAGATCTATTGTTTTCAGATTTAAATCTTCAATTTTGAGTCATTAAACTTTCAATATATCAAAAGAATTACTCTCGGTATCGTTCTTGATCATATAAGGATTATACAATACCCATTTCTTTTCCTATTTTTTCAATTTTATTTATGACTGTATTGAGCTGCTCCATTGAATGTGTAGCCATCACTGTAATCCGTAACCGGCTTGACCCTTTTGGCACAGTTGGTGGTCGAATCGCTGGAATAAAGACACCTTCATCCAGAAGTTTCTCAGAAAATTGCATAGCTTCATGGGCATCACCAATAAGAAGAGATATAATTGGCGTTTCTCCTTCCGTAACTACAAAACCCAATTCCTCCAATTTCAAACGTAAATACTTAGCATTATTCAGCAATTGTTCCCTTCGTTCGGGCTCATTTTGAATAATAGAAATTCCTTCTCGCGCTGCTTCAATCGCACTTGGAGATAAACCCGTTTGGAAAATAAATGATCTAGCGTTATTCAGTAAATAGTTTTTTGCAATTGACGACGTCGCCACAAAACCACCTTCTGCACCAATCGCTTTACTCAACGTGCCTACTGTAAAATCAATGTCATCTTTCAATCCAAAATAATCAGCAGTACCACGACCATCACTTCCTAAGACACCTGTCACATGCGCATCATCAATCATTATGTAAGCATTGTATTTCTTTGCTAACGCAACGATTTCGGGAAGTGGAGCAATATCACCATCCATACTAAAGACGCCATCCGTCACAATTAACTTTTTTCCATCTCCACGTGAATGCCTCAATTTGTGCTCTAAATCCACCATATCCGCATGTTCATAAACAATTGTTTTTGCTTGACTAAGTCGACAACCATCTATAATACTCGCATGATTCCAGGCATCAGAAAATATCATATCCCCTGCCTTCATCACACTCGAAATCACACCAATGTTCGCTAAATAACCACTGCTGAAAACAATAGCGGCTTCCGTTTTTTTAAAATCTGCAATTTCAGATTCAAGCTGTTCATGAATGACGAAATTTCCGGTTGTTAATCTCGAACCACCAGCTCCTGTACCGTATGTACTAATACCTTCAGATGCTTTCTTTCTCAATCGGAAATCTGTTGCAAGACCTAAATAGTTATTAGATGAAAAAAGCAAGAATTTCTTACCATTCATGATGATCTCGCTCTCATTTCCATTTGAAAACGAACGTAACTTCCTTGTCAATCCTTTCTCTTCTATTAATTGTAGTTCCCGCTGAAACCAATGATCCATTTTTTAATCCCCCTTAATGAGAACCGGTACGCTTTCTAAATAGTCTATAAAAGATTCTAGTTCAACTTCATCTGACACAAAATAAATACGCCCTCCGCTCTCACAACCTTCTCTTTTTAACGGTGTAATTCTGACATAACCAATGGCACGATTACTTACATATCCAGTCACGTAATCTGGATCATCAGACCAACATAATTCTGCAATTGTAAACGGAGAATTCGCCACTTTCGTCGCCAAAGCCAATGCTTCACGGACTCGCTCATTAAGCTCCCCATTAGCGTCTTGCCAATCGATTCGTGATACACGCACACCCTTTTGTCCCCGATCGTCAAGCCGTAAGCCGGTTTTACTATTTAGGATGATTGCCCCACGGAGGTTTTGATTACTAGCAAGTTGATGAAAAGCAACATTTAGTGCATGTTCCGAAACACCTAAAGATGTTAGTATCTTTCTTGCTTCACTATGGGACTTTTCGATTGAAACCGCCTCAACTGTCGTAATTTCTAAGGGTGGTAAATACTGTATCTGATCATGCGCTATTTTTTCAACGGTAATTTGAATAAAGTCAGCATCTCCACGTGAATGATTACTTGCTTTATTCAATAGCTGTTTTACAATGGGCTCTATCTGAGATTTACTCCCTATCCGTTCACCACCAGATATATGCTTTTCCCCTAGTTCAGGACTTCTTTCAGCCGCACGCATTCGTATGCTATAACACGTTTTTAACATGATTATTACCTGCTACTTTCCTATTAATTGTTTGTAACAACTTCGTTATGGGATAAACACTAACAGCTGTGATTACCATGCCTGGAATAGCCAAAACTAATAACGGTAAAAATGGAGTCCCTAACGTAAAAGCCAAACCAAATCTAGCAATCGTTGTTCCAATGGGGCCTGCCAAAACAAGTACCGGAATGGAAGTCCCAAATAAAACAATAAGTAAGCCTACAGTCAATCGAAAAATTAAGGAGATCTCCACATTTAAGATTGAGTGTATACCTAATAAAAATAAGATTAAACTTGCAATGATTCCTGCTAGAAAATATCGCTTAAATCCAAATACCGCAGCAATCGCAACTGCAATAGGTGCTGATAATTGAAATTCAGACCCAGGAAAACCTGTTGGAATTTTAAACATGCCTGTAACGATAATAAGACAAGCTAGCAATGAAATCTGAGCAAGATCATATGTAGAAAACTTTCGGATCATTTTATTCCTCCATCTTACTTTTGAAATACTTGATGTCATTTCCTCCTATTCCCCTCAATTTGAGTTAACCTCAATTAATAATAAGTTAACACAAATGCAGATTGGAAAGTAGATAAAATGCTAGGATTTTTTATTTTTTGTGAAAAATACGATTTTGTTACTTATCACTAAGTCGGTTTGGTCGTAATTATTCCGATATAAACCCTATTGAAGGTGTTTATTCAGGAGAAAAGCATGATTTAACTGCTAAAGTGAGTGTCATCATTTGTATCAAAAACGTGCAATGGTTTAAATTAAAACCCCTGATTTTCTTACGCTAAGCGGAAGAATCAGGGGTTTTATTAGGATCTATTGTTTTAAATTTTAATAATCTTAAACTAAAGTTCTTAAATATCTTTTTATAAAAGAAGAATGAATTTTTCTTCTTAAGAGAATGTGTACCAGAAACATCATCGTTTCTACTTCATAAACTTACTTTGCGTTTATAAAGTAAACGAGATGATCAGTCCATTTGTCGTCCTCGTATATGAATCCTTTCCTCGTGCATTCATAAACCATTCCAACACTTTCTGCTAACTTTATAGATGCTATATTATCAAGGTTTATGTGAGCTTCTATTCGATGATAATTTAATTTTTCAAACGCTAGATCAAAGGCAGCCTTTACAGCCTCTTTCCCATATCCTTTTCTCCAAAAGTGGTTATGAATTGTATATCCAAACCTGGCCCATTGAAAATCTTCTCTCATAATTGTCGAAAAGTCTATAAAGCCAATATGAGTATGATCTACTTTTCTAAACACTCCAAATACATATACCTGATCATCCTCAGCCATTTGATGATGTTTAGTAACTAAATCACGAAACCATTCTTTCGTACAGATGCTCATATCTAATTTACCTTCATCGTATTTATGTTGAGAAGGCAAACGATTTTCATATTGGGTAAGCCAAGAAGAATAATCTCCTTCTTGTATTAATCGAATAACTAATCTTTCTGTTTCAGCTCTTAACTTATTCAATCGAACACCTCATCTTGAAATACATTCTATTATTATAAAGTATATTCGGTATAAGGAAAAATTAATATTTCCTTTTGCGAGGAAAATACAATTTGATACAGTACAGTTCACTTCTACATTCGGCATCATAATCCTCTTCTAGAATTTATCTTAAAGACATTTTTGTCATAGGACTATACACCTCTTTTATTCCCCCAAACAAGGGCATGCAACTGTGGCAGTACTTTGACATCTCTGAATTCCTCATCCTTAATCACTCTATCAATCAGCGCATGATATTTATCTAATAAATGTAGTATTAATCGTGAATTGTCAGCCGTCGTGAGATCATCATTACCGACTTGGAGATAAAAAGGAATCATTGGATATCGATGGTGAATTTGTTTAGCATAATCGTAATCCTCTTGATTAAAAACGACTACTTTGAGGGATATATGATGTTTACTGTTTCGTTTTTTTAGCTTTTCAAAGATATCAGTGAGCACCGAATAGTCTGTGGTCATTCCAGAACTAGGTGGCTTTGGCGAGATTGTCAGTTCATCAATCTCATACATCCATTTTTGCCACCTGCTTCCCTGTGTTTCCACTCCGACCTTTATGTCGTTTTCTTTTAAAATGGCAATGAATTCTTCCAAATTTTGATAGAGTGCAGGATTGCCGCCTGAAATCGTGACAAATGAAAAACCATTGCCTCCAAGACGTTTCAACTCAGACCAAATCTCTTCCGCTGTCATTTGGACTATAAGATGCTTTCCGCTGCCATCCCATGTAAACGATGAATCACACCAAGAACAGGAATAATCACAGCCGGCAGTTCTCACAAACATTGTCTTCTGGCCAACGACCATTCCCTCACCTTGAATCGTCGGTCCAAAAATTTCTATAACAGGTACCTTACTCAACTTCCATCCACTCCCGTCTCGCTTCTGC
Organism: Lysinibacillus sp. NPDC056185; assembly: GCF_047737915.1. Taxonomy (NCBI): domain Bacteria; kingdom Bacillati; phylum Bacillota; class Bacilli; order Caryophanales; family Bacillaceae; genus Lysinibacillus; species Lysinibacillus sp. NPDC056185. Next base: position 107,275 of record NZ_JBLLLQ010000002.1, on the reverse strand, counting down.
ATAGCTTGTCGGAGTTTCGTATAGCCTGATAAACTCTACACGCGCACCGTTATACCTTTGTTCGTCAAGCAAGGCCTCAGCCAACTTTTCGTAAATCCAAACAACAATGTTCTCTGCCGTTGTATTCATGGGCGGAAGCGTTTCATTTAAATAGCGGTGATCCAAATGAATCTCTATTTTTTGTTTCCATATTGCTTTTATATCGCCGAAATCAATCACCAAACCGCGATCATCTGTGTATCCACTCAGTCCTAATATTACACGATACGTATGACCGTGTAGATTTTTGCATTTCCCCTCATAATTATGTAAATGATGAGCAGCATCGAAGGTAAATTCTTTGCTTATGAGAACACGCTTTGCATGATAGATCAATTGATTTCTTTGAATATCTTCATCTATCTTTTGGAGCTTATCGACGATTTTAAAATCTGACATGTTTTAAGACTCCTTCCTGTAATTCAAATACTCATCAAGCCCTTTTTTTCGCAGTTTACATGCTGGGCATTCACCACAGCCATCTGCTATTACACCGTTATAACAAGTCAACGTTCTTTCCCGTACAAAATCAAGTGCCCCAAGCTGATCAGCAAGCTCCCATGTCTGTGCCTTATTCAACCACATCAACGGTGTATCAATCACAAAAGAATCATCCATCGATAAATTTAACGTTACATTCAAGGATTTAATAAAAACATCTCGGCAATCCGGATATCCGCTAAAATCCGTTTCACAAACGCCAGTTACAATATGCTTAGCTCCTACTTGACTCGCTAAAACGCCTGCAAATGAAAGAAAGAGAAGATTTCGGCCAGGTACAAAAGTCGATGGAAGCTCACCGTTTTCTCCGTCTTCTACCTTTATGTCTTGTCGTGTCAATGCATTCGGAGCAAGTTGATTCAGAAGTGACATATCAAGAATGTGATGCTTAACACCGAGATCCTCTGCTATCTTCTTCGCACATTCAATTTCAAGATGATGCCTTTGACCATAATCAAAAGTTACTGCCTCTACCTCTTCAAAACGTTCTTTTGCCCAAAACAAACAGGTTGTACTGTCCTGACCTCCACTAAATACAACAATTGCCTTTTCCTGCTTCATCTATAAAAACTCCCTTATATCGAAAAACAGTACTCTAAGAAAAAGTGCTGTTTTCTTCTTAGTTTTTTAACGAATATTGTGTGCCTTAATAAGTTAAATACTTCAATCTTTCTTAACGGCTTCGGCCAGACATAAAAAAACCCCCTTGTAAAATGTTTCCCAACACTTTTCAAGAGAGGCATCACCAATCATTCTATTAAAACATAAGTAAAAACATAAAAAAAAGCCACGTCCGATATGGACATGGCATATTGTCATGTTTCCATAGTTTTTTATAGAGGGTATTTGCTATGAACCTCTCCCGTTCTAGTCCGGGCATTCTTTTCTTCAATATAATACAAAAAATAGTATAAAACGTCAAATGGATTTTTTTTAAGATCTTCCCATAAATGCTTTTCTAGAACAACCACTGTTATATTGTCCTATATTATACTAAACACTTTGCTGAGATTAAATTCATTAATATTTTGAGGATATATATCAATAAATCACTATTCCATTGTCTAGAACAGATTTATTTTGCACCTGATTTCCTAAAATATATAGCTTTTTCAAATTAGGCAAATTCACTAATGGCTCTACATTTGAAATAGCGTTATTTTCCAAATGAAGCACCTCAATTTGTTGCCAATTCCCCATAAAACTTAACGATTGTAGTGAACTATCTTGTATTGTGAATGAACGCAGAGCTGAAAAGCCAGCAAAGTAAGGCATAACCTTATCAACTTCATGCACCCAGTCACCATTACCTATTCGGAAGGATACATTATTCAAAGTTAAATGTTCCAGTATGTTGTTGTTAAATGAATTTTGACTATTAATTTGAAACTTACAGTCATTACAATTTAACGTTTTTACATGCTGTAAATTGAATAATTCACTCGTCTCTTCATAAAAAGATGTTTCATTTAAATTTATGGTTTGCAGATTTGGCAAACGATTTAAAGAACGAATGCCTGTAAAATCGCCAGACTCCATCGCTGTAAGTTGTTCTAGCTGTGGGTATTTCAGTAATTCTGCTCCATTCAAATACGACTGTCCCCCACTTATCTCAACAGTTAAATCTTTTAAAGCAGGTGCCTCTAATTTGGATAAGAAAGAACTTTTTAATTCGGCTTTTTTTAAATGGGGTGCTACAATCGATGCTATTTGGCCACTATAACCAGTTATCGATAAATCGGTCAGTGAAGTCAGGCTGTTCACAATATCATACAATTCTAATTTATAAAGAGAAGCTAAACGCAACTTTGTCAATGAAGACTTATTTCTAAGGTGTTCTACATTCGTAATATCCATATTTTCAAGATCAAGCGATTGCAAGTTAGGCATGTTTTGTATAAAATCAAGCGTTTTTAAATTTTTCACCGCTGTAAGTTTCAATTCTTGTAATTGATTCAGTGAATAGAACGAGCTAAAATCTGTCGCTTCACTCAAATCTATTGCTAACGACTCTAAATCAGTTAATGAAGACAACCACTTCAAATCATTTGCAGATCTTAAAGACAATGATTTTAATGGCAGTTTATTCAGAAGAGCGAAGTCTGTAACCGTCTCGTTGTGATACGAAATTTCAAGTGATTGAAGATTAGGCAACTCTAATAATAAAGCAAGTTCATCATTACTTCGGATTTGAACAGAGAGTTCTACAACATTAGACTTATCGCTAAAATATTCAGCAATTTTACTAAATGATTCATTAAAGCTACCTGTATAGCTTTTTAAACCTTCCAGATGTCGGAAGCTTACTTTTTCACTTTGTGATATTTCATAATCGCCCATCAAATTCAATACCGTCAGACCAGTAAAGGCTTCAAAATCTTTTTGTTCGATTTTTTGTGTATTTAATAACTTATCCATAATAATATAGTTAGAAATTTTGGCTTGCTTATTTGTAAACGGATCGTCGAGACTGTAATCAAAATGCCATTGATCTTCAGAATAGTATGCCTTTAAATAACGGATACTTGCGATCTCTTCTTTAGTCGGCATTGCTCCACCTTTATCAAAAATATCTTTTAAAAAGAATAAAAGAACTTCGCTTTCAGGCATTTCCCGAACAGGTAGGTCCTTATGGTTACCATATTCTGTTTGATTGCCGCTCAAAAGAAAATAGCCAAGGAATACACAAAGGATGACAATCGGTATTATTAAAAGCGCTTTTAAATTCGGTTTTGGACGTGTAGCTTTATTCGCAGAAGTTGTACCATAATAATTATTAATCGTCTGATCAACATAATAAACTTTATTCTCTTTCAACATTATTTCAGTTTCACAAAAAGGACATTTGAATGATTGTCCCTCTCTATATTCAATTTTTCCATTACAATTCGGACAATTTAATTTAATGAATTCCACTGGCAATCCCCTCTGCAGCTCTATTTTAATTAAGCTTAGTTGTCCGAAAAATAATTGTCAATATTTCTATTAAACACCAATTATTTCACACCTTTAGACCTACAACAAAAAAAGCCACCTATGAGGCGACTTTTTTGTGTGTATTCACTCTTTTATACAATAAGTTTAAACTTCTGATTTACTATTACTTGTGATACGGAGGATAAGTGAGGTTATTATACGGAACTCAAATATAAATTTAACGAAGTCTCAACTTCCTTCGCAACAAGCTCTACAAAGTCCCTATAATCCTCTGTCGTAAGAGTTTTAAAGTTTATTCATCACGATCAAGCGCCTCTTTTACAAATGTAGGAAGGGCGAATGCACCAACATGTAAATCTGTATTGTAATATTTCGTTTTTAGAGCGAATTTGTCCCAAGCATCTACTTGAACATCTTTAATTGGATGTAACGCTTTTGAAGCAAATCCGAATAGCCAGTGTCCCGATGGATATGTTGGCATATGGAATTGATATACGCTTGCGATTGGGAAAATATCTTTAATTTTTTTATGTGCTTTACGCATGTTTTCTGCATACTCCGTGAAGTATGGTGATTCATGTTGGTTAATTAGAATTCCTTTTTCGTTTAATACACGGTAACATTCTTTATAGAAAGCTGTTGTAAATAAACCTTCACCGACTGAAATTGGATCAGTAGAATCTACTAATATTAAATCGAATGATTGATCAGCTGCGTTTTGAACGTAAGCTAAGCCATCATCGAAAATCATTTCCATACGTGGATCTTCTTCAACACCAGCAGCTGTAATTGGCAGGTATTTTTGGCTTAAACGGAATACTAACTCATCGATTTCAACCATTACTACTTTTTCTACTGATGCGTAACGTAGTACTTCACGAGCAGTACCACCATCACCACCACCGATAATTAATACTTTTTTTATATCTGGATTGGTAGCGAATGCTGGGTGCGTAATCATATCGTGATAAACGAACTCATCTTTTTCGTTGACCATCATCAATCCGTCTAAAGTGAAGAAAGTACCAAACTCCTCACCTTTATAAAAATCTATTTTTTGGAACGGAGATTGTTCACTATGAATCTCTTCATTGTATCCGATTGAAAATTTACAGTGATTGCTCCATTGTTCTGTATACCATTTCATTAAATCACGTCCTCTAATACTTCTTGTTTTACTAGAATTGTATCAATTTCTTGTTCTGCAAATTGGCGAATTTTATCAGCCATTCCACGAGGTACTTCAAACGATTCTGTCTTTTTCGCTTGCAGTTTTTGTTCTAAATATTCAGCTGCTTTCCAAGGACTTACTGAGTCGCCACAAGTGTAGACATCTACAGAAGCAAATCCGTATTCTGGCCAAGTATGAATCGTTAAATGTGATTCAGCAATAATGACTGCACCCGAAACACCATATGGGTTGAAATGATGGAAGCAAGATTCTACAATTGTTGCCCCAGAATAGTCTGCAGCTTCATTCATAAACTGCTCGATTAAAGCGTTTTGCTCAATAATTTCACTTGGGCAACCATAAAATTCAATTAATACGTGTCTACCTAATGTTGATAATTCAATGCTCATTTATCTATCTCCCTTACGACTGTTATATAATTTTCTTCTTCAGTTTCGTTTAGAACATTCCCAAAATTGAGAAAATAGAAGTTATATAGTTCTACTAATTCCTCTGAAATAACTTCTCCGGGGATTACTAATGGTATTCCCGGTGGATAAATCATTAATGAATCTGCACTAATTCGACCTATCGCATCATAAATTAAAACTGTTTCTGTCTCTGCATTACAAGCCTGTTGCGGTGTCATTGCTAATCTATTTATTTGATTCGCTGTCACATAAGTTGACTGAATCGCATCTTTTTTTACGTGATTAAGTTCAATATCTTTTAAGGCATGTACTAATTTACCAATTGTTTCATTCGTATCAGCATGACTAATGACTGCCATTATGACATATCCTTCAGCAAGTTCTAATTGAATTCCATACTGTTGTTTCAATATTGTGTAAACTTGAAAACCAGTTAAACCGATATCGTTCACACGAATAACAAGTTTCGTCCAATCATATGATTGATTGAAATTTTGATGTACGTATTCAGCTTTAAGTACTTCATAGCGTGAATTATTTTCAATTTCTTCAACTGCCGCATCAACAATTGACTTTAAATTGCTATAACGTTGTTGTCCATACAACGCTAAATCCCTTCGTGCTACATCTAAAGAACTCATTAATAAATAATTTGCACTCGTCGTTTGCAGCATATTTAATACCTTTTGCAAATGCTTCGAATCGATTCGTTTTTCTTGTAGTAAAAGAAGCGAACTTTGCGTTAATGAACCCCCAGTTTTATGCATACTCATCGTTACTGCATCTGCACCAGCACTAATCGCATCGTTTGCATCAGGTAAAAATGTTAAATGCGCTCCGTGTGCACTATCAACAATAACTATTACATTTTGTTCATGTGCGAGTTGACAAATTTCTTGTAGTTTATTCATCGAACCAAAATAGGTTGGATACGTCACAAGTAGAGCTTTCGCTTGTGGATTTTCTGCAAGCGCCGATTTTACATGTTCAACTGAAATTCCGTGTGCAATACCAAAATGTTGATCAACTTCAGGTTGAATAAATACTGGTTTTGCTCCACTTAATATAATGCCGTTCATAACTGATTTATGGCAGTTACGAGGAACGATCAATGTATCTCCTTGTTTACATGTCGCTAAAATCATCGCCAGAATACCTACAGTAGTTCCATTTACTAAAAAGTAAGCGTAGTCTACATTAAATGCTTGTGCAGCTAATTGCTGAGCTTCTTTAATAACCGATTCCGGATGACTTAATAAATCAAGCTCCTTCATCGAGTTTACGTCCATTCTTAATGTCATTTCGCCAAGCGCCCATTTTAATGGGTTTTCTTGTAGCCCCATTTTATGTCCAGGTACATCAAACGGCGTAACTTCTTGTTTAGCATAATTGACCAAAGCTTCAAATAATGGCATGCGGTCTTGAGTGACTAAAAACTCCTCTGTAGCCACTCGATCTTGCACGCACTGCATTATTGTCCCATAGCAACTGCTAAGAGTTGCTGTAATTCCGAAACTTTGTCTGTTATTTCCCAAGTTACGTTTACATCACTACGTCCAAAGTGACCATAAGCTGCAACTTGTTGATATTGTGGTTTACGTAGATTTAGCATGTTAATAATGCCAGTTGGCGTTAAGTCGAACAATTGTCGAATCGCTAATAAAATTTCTTCTTTCGCTACTTTTTCTGTACCAAATGTTTCTAAAGCGATACTAATTGGTTCACTTACACCAATTGCATATGATAATTGGATTTCACATTTATCTGCCAAGCCTGCTGCAACAATATTTTTCGCAACGTATCGTGCTGCGTAAGCCGCTGAACGGTCAACTTTTGTACAGTCTTTACCAGAGAATGCGCCACCACCATGACGAGCTGCGCCGCCATAAGTATCAACAATAATCTTACGTCCTGTTAAACCTGCATCTCCGTGTGGTCCGCCTACTACGAAACGACCAGTCGGATTAATTAAAATGCGGAAGTCTTCATTCATACCAAATTGCTTCGCAACAGCTTTAATTACATTTTCTGTAACGTAATCAATGAATGCTACTCGGTCAAAATCATCATCATGTTGTATTGACATTAAAACAGTATCAATTTTAGGTCGCATACTATCTGTATAATCAATGGTTACTTGTGATTTCATATCTGGGCGAGCCCATTTGAATTGACCATTTTTACGTTGCTCCGTTGCACGTTTTACAAGCATATGCGCCATTTCAATTGCTAAAGGCATATAGTTCTCAGTTTCATTAGTCGCAAAACCGAACATAATCCCTTGGTCACCTGCACCAACTTCTTTTGTATCGCTTGAAGAATCAACACCCATTGCGATATCAGGAGATTGCGTGTGTACTAAAACTTGTACATTGCAGTTATGACCATCAATGCCGAACTTATCATCTGTGTAACCAATGCCGATTAGGGTATCACGGGCAATTTTTTCGATATCAAGTTCTGCTTTTGTTGTGATTTCTCCACCAACAATTACTGTGTTTGTAGTTGTGAATACTTCACATGCCACACGTGATAACGGATCTTGTGATAATGCTGCATCTAATACTGCATCTGAGATTTGATCTGCAATTTTATCTGGATGTCCTTCCGATACAGACTCCGATGTGAATAATACTTTTTCTGACAATTTTCACTGCTCCTAACAAAATAATAGATTTTAGGGCATAAAAAAAAGCTCACCCAATTTAAGGAAAGCTTCGAATACTATCAGCTGCTGTTCCTCTTATTGTTCACAAAAGTAAATTTTGTGCTCAGGTTCGGCCCACTGGATTTAATTCATGATGAACTAAATTGTTTGGCCACCGTATCTTCGACCCCTCGTCTCAACGGTTATTAATAAGAGCTATATTATTATGCTGAGACTCATATTAAGTCATAAACAATTGAGTGTCAATTTATTTTTTCATGATTTATCGCTATGAAAATTAATTCATATACCCTTTTGCACACAAAAATACTAAGTGTAACATTTTGTAAACGTTCAATATTTATTATGAAAAATGCATAATAATACATCATAGGTTTTATATTAATAATAATAGAACGAACTCCTATTAAATTAGCTAATAGATGAGTCAAAATAACATATTGTAAGCATAAAAAATTTTAGATCAGCAAAGGTAGATATAGGAATTTTTAGAGTCTTTTATTTATAGAAAATATTTAAATTTCTATAATTCAGAATATTATTTTCGGTCAATTATAGAGTTCTTCTGAAGGGATATTGATAAGTGTTATTGGATAAAGGTAATCAAATTTATAAATTCATTAACATATAAATGTTTCCTCTTAGTAAGTAAACGATCTAAAAGGTGATACATTAATTTGTATCACCTCTATCTATGTTTTAAAACCGACTCTATTTATGATACGGTTTACTGCACCAAGTTCTAGCTGCATTTTTTATAAAAATTTATAAACTATTTTATGCAAAATTTCGAACATCGTTATTTCGGCCAAAATTATATACCGTGACTAGAAAAAAAACGGCAGCAATCGCTAACAGAATCATAAATTGAGGTAAATACTGCCAAAGTGATAAGTTTCTTTTCATAAATTCAATTTTATTAAAAAAGTAGTAAGTATAAACAAAAAACAGACTAACTCTTAATCGATTTAACCTGTTATAGTTTATCTTTTTATACTTTAAGGTCTTCACATAAAAATTCCATAATAAAAAGCAGGGAATTCTTTTGAGATTCCCCACTTTTTTAATATATTTCCAAAATTTGAATTTCTAAAGAAAACCTCTAAGCATTTTATATAGTACGTCCCTACGTTAAGTCGCCGCTGCTGAGGAAGCAGTAGCGTGGTCAGCCTTTACACAATCAATTGCGACAACGAGCGCAATAATGATAGCTTCCATCTCTTCATTCAATATTTGTACCTTGTAGCTATCACCCCAAGTGAACCACTCCTTATTCACTTTACCGACGACTTCACCATGCTGTAAGATTTGAAAATCCATATCCCACCAGTTACCTTCTACCTCAATGCCTGCCGCATCAATTGTATAGCGTGCTTTAAAGAAAGAAAACTCCTTCTTAATCGTTAACACCTCTTGACCGTTTACTTCAACAAAAAACTTCGGTAAAAAGCTGAACACCTTTTTCGTAATAAGCGCGACCTCATCTCTTGCTGCATTCATAATGGAGAACGTTTTTGGAATTTGCATAAAACTGCCCTCCACGTAATAAACATCCTTCTCCTGCTGATCCTTTACCGTAAATTTTCCACTTAAACTGAATACCTTCTGCTTTATAAAAAGTTGCTTCATACTACGCCTCCTTTTTAATAGCATATTACTAAAATCATTTTTATCATAGACAATAATTACAGAAGTGTGTTTTATATGTATAATATTTAATGAAATTTGCCTAGGAGAAAAATATTTTCTTTATATATATTCACCATATAAATAACTCTCTTACTTGTATCATAGAAATAAAGCCTATTCAAGACTGCTATATCTTAAATAGGCTTATTGTTTTTTTACAGAGAAAACGTACTTACTTATGATACGGTTCCCCGTAATGTATCTAAATGAGGTCCCGTACATTTTCTTTTAAAACCAATTCGCTGATTACTCGCTAGGATGTAAAAACTATAAGCTCTGTTAAACACAATGGTTGATTTTATTAGAATCCATTGAAAAGCTAGTTTCGTCTCTTCTTTTAAAATCAACACAAGCTCCAAGATAATGATAAACAATCAAATACACAGAGTATTATAATATTAAAAAAGTATAAGTTAAATAGTAAGTAAAGAGTTTATTGAATTTAATCCATCAAGTACTTGTTTAACTTCAATATTTTTCGACCAATCTTCATCTTCGATTTCTACACGATTATTAACTACAAGCCATAAGTTAAGCTATGGCTGTGCAGCCGCTCTACTAAAACCTATTAACTCTTACTCCTCAAGGTGAATCATATTTACCATTCCTACAAATTGAACCTTCTTTGGCTTTCTAATATGGGCTTCCTTTACTGCTGGTTAAACAAAGTACTATTCCGGCTGGCGGTGTTTAGGGAGATGCTGAACAGCTTGTTTCTTTCACTCCACTTATCTGGTTTTCAAATACTACAACAGTAGGTACGAATCCTTACAAAACTGGACAGGACAAGTTCGAAGTGGTTTCTTCATTCAGACACAACCTGAATACAAATATACTTGTGGTAAATAAGCAACAACAAAAAGAGACTTTGAGAAATGAAGTTCAAAGTCTCCTTAGGATATCAGCATGCTATCTAGTTCTTATTGAAAAGTAGCCAAAGGTTTGTCCTCTATGCTTATTTCAATTTAACTCCTGTAGAAATCTCTTACTTTACTAGACCGTGTGGGTCGATGACGAATTTTCTGGCAGCCCCTTTATCAAAATCTTGATATGCGTTTGGAGCTTCGTCTAATGATATTACTGTAGCATTAACAGCTTTCGCAATTTGAGCTCTTCCACTCAAAATTGCCGCCATTAAATCGCGATGATATTTCATAACAGGTGTTTGACCAGTTACAAAAGTATGTGCTTTAGCCCATCCTAAGCCAAGACGAATTTTTAACGTACCAATTTTTGCATCCTCATCAATTCCACCAGGGTCCCCGGTTACGTAAAGACCCGGTATACCTAAACGTCCTCCAGCACGTGTTATTTGCATAATAGAATTTAAAACAGTAGCAGGTGCTTCAACTGCATTAGCCCCATGTGCAGATGCTTCAAATCCTACACAATCTACAGCACAATCTACTTCAGGTGCTCCAAGTATTTGGTCGATTTGCTCTCCTAGGTTTGAATGATTTCGTAAATTAACTGTTTCGCAACCAAAGCTTCTAGCTTGAGCTAACCTTTCTTCATTTAAATCTCCTACAATTACTACAGCGGCTCCTAGTAACTGAGCTGAATGAGCAGCAGCGAGACCAACTGGACCTGCACCTGCGATATACACAGTTGATCCCGGTTTCACACCTGCACTTACGGCACCATGATATCCAGTTGGAAATATATCTGAAAGCATTGTTAAATCTCTAATTTTCTCCATTGCTTGGTCTTTATCAGGAAATTTTAATAATTGGAAGTCGGCATATGGCACCATTACATACTCAGATTGACCTCCAACCCATCCTCCCATATCGACATAACCATATGCTGAACCAGGACGATCTGGATTTACATTTTCACAAATATGAGTATTCCGCTCCTTACAGCTACGGCACCGACCACAAGCTATATTAAATGGAACAGAAACTAAATCACCTTTTTTAATAAATTCAACATCTCGGCCTACTTCAATCACTTCTCCTGTAATCTCGTGGCCTAGAACTAATCCTGTCGGAGCTGTAGTTCTCCCCCTCACCATATGCTGATCGCTTCCACAAATATTAGTTGTTACTACCTTTAAAATAACACCATGATCACATTTGCGTCCTACATTAAGTGGATTTACCCCTGGTCCATCTCGTAAAACCAAATCTGGAAAACCAATATCTTGCACTTCTACTTTTCCGGAGCCCATATAGGCCACAGCTCTATTTCCAACCACTTGCAATTCCTCCCCTATATCATAAATTCATACAATCTATATATATTGCCACTTTGTCCTAATCATTCTTATGAAAAATATTATTCGTTCGTTCAAATTATTCATTTCTTGTTTAACGAAATGGCTCTATCTCTCACGTCTATTTCTCAACTTTACAATTGAATTCACCCATTCCAATTAAGTAGAGATTTTTTTCCTTGCAAACTGCATATGAACTAAAAGAAGAGAGTTAGTCCATAAAGAACTGACTCTCTTCTTTTAGTTCATACTATTAGGTCTATTTTTTCTATTTAATCAACGCTCCATTAAATGAATAGAATCTCACTTACTTGTGGTACGGTTCACCGAAACTAATATGAAAACGTAATACCTATTTTCGATCGTACGCCTATCTTTATTGTTAAATGATAAAACAGACATTTTATTTAAGGAGTGATGAAAAGTGCATATATTAACTTCTTTCAGAAAATGTTCTATGTAGCGAAAGCGAAGCGACAGATAAAGAAGTCTCCCATCTCTATAGAGGGTGAGATGAATGTGGGTTTAAGTTACTTTTTAGCGGGTGTTTGGACACTCGTTGAAAAAAGTTGAACATTTTTATAAAAAATCCATCTTTATTCAAAACGCCCCTGTCTTTCAGTAAGCACCCACTTTCGAACATAACCCATCTTTTCTTGAATATTTTCGACTGTTTTTTCACTTTGAAATGCCTTTTGCATGACAGTGTAGCGCAAATCCGTAGCTCTCACATTCGTATCGATATCCTTTGACATCGTTTGGAAAATTCGCTCAATTGTTTTTGTTGAGATGGCTTTTGATTGACTAACCTCACTTACCCAAAGCCATTCTCCTAACTTTTCTTCATGTAATTCCTCTGTTGCCTCCTTATAGTGCGAGAGCATGTCCATTAATATCGGTGAAAGCTTCATTTCTCTACGTCCATTATTGTTAGCAATGTAAACTACAGATGAATCAAAGTTAAGATGAGCCCATTTCATACGTACAAGCTCTGCTGGCTTACATCCTGTTTCCATAAGTATTTGAACGATGCAACCATTCCGTCTTGCCAACCAGGCATGCTCCACAGTTTTAGCGTATTGAAAATAAGTTGGCCAGATATTCGCAATTTGCATCAATTGCTTATTAGTCAGTAATGTTAAAGCTTCTTTTTGCCTCTTTTTTGGCTGTAAAATGCCTTCATAGTCAAATGGCTCCACCCACTCTCTTAAAAAGACAAAGTCTACAAAGCCTCGTATTGTAGCAATTTTATGATTAAACGTGTTGACATTTGTATAAGTCTCTTTCAAATAATTACTATATACAAATAACAATTCTTTTAAATGATGATCCACATACAAGTAGTTATTGTCATGAGCAAACACTAAAAATTGCTGTCCATCGATATTGTACTGCTTTTTAGTAGCTGCGCTCTTCTTTAAAGAATTTAAAAGTAATAAATAACTGTTCCATGCGTCTACTAGTGTGTTCATCTAGCTACCTCCTTAAAAACTGTGCGTGTTTTTACTATAGTTTACTATATTTTGGGTGCGTACGTTTATTATTAATTTATATAAATTATAATGTCGGATAATCTGTAGTATGCATACACGATCCTGCTTCCACTGTTCAAATGGTCCGCTAGCAGTGTCTCATATCTTTTGTTTTCTTACAATAGTAATTCCCCCTCACTCTGTTGTAGTACAATTTCTTTGAAATGACCCTATTCTTGTATAACAGGGCTTATTTACATGAAAATTCGTATAATTTAGTGTTTATTATCATTTGTGTTATATAATAAACGTATCAACTATAAAATGTAGGGGGCTTTTCAAGATGCAAGTAAAAACAACTCGACTTGAAGCAGAAGACGCAAAGATTATTTATCAAGAAACAGCTGGCCTAGCGATTATTACGATCCATCGCCCACAGGCTAAAAACGCGCTAACAGCAAATATGTGGGATCAATTAGCTAAAATTGCCCTACAAGTATTAGATAATTCGAAAAATAAAGTATTGATTTTACGTGGCTCTGGCGAAAACTTTACGGCAGGTTCTGATATTAAAGAATTCAACGCTATTTCCCTTGAAAAAGCCGAAGAAGCATTTGTACATATGGAAAAAACGATATCCACAATTGAGCGTTTACCGATTCCAACGATTGGCGTCATTAATGGACCTGCAATGGGTGCTGGCTTAGAGCTTGCATTAGCTTGCGATATACGCATTGGCTCAGAAAAAGCAAAGCTTGGGATTCCGGTCGGTAAATTAGGGATCACCATAAATAACAAATTTGCTCAGCGTTTAGTTCAACTAGTTGGTCCTTCTACAACGAAGGATTTAGTATTTACCGGTCGTATGTTTAAAGCTGAAGAAGCCTTCAAGCTAGGCATGCTTAACTATTTAGTCACTGAAAAAGATTTAAATAAATACATGATTCGCATGGGTAAGCTTGTTGCCGGAATGTCTCCTGAATCTTTACTAGCTGTAAAGAAATCTGTGCAAGAATGCGTAGACAGTGCTCCAACTTTATGGCAAGGTTCAACACCGTTTGTTGGTAAAGATTTTGAAGAAGGCTGCCGTGCCTTTGTAGAAAAACGTCAACCTCACTTTACACGTCAATCAAAATAACAAACAGGTACTCTACTCGCCCTCATGCGAATGGAGTACCTGTTTGTTAAGATTTCCGCTTTAGCACTACCGATTTAATGTTGAGATGAATCGCATCTAATTCATAACCAAAATGTTGATGAAATTCCTCTTGTATCATTTTTTGTAATGCATACAATCGATCTGGTAAGGAATAATTAATGGGTAGCTTTAGCTGTAATGTAATTGTTGCTTGCGCTAGATCACCTAATACGAATTGTACGTGCTCGACTTTGTGTAAAATATCTTGCTTGGCACAGCAATATGTTAGTAACTGCACGTAAACATGCTTTCCAATATCGATATACTCCTGTTGAAAATCCGGGCGAACAATCGTCGTCTCCCCTATTTTTTCACGCTTTGAAGAGAAAATCTCCATCCCTCTTTGAACGAGTCGTATAAAAAAGTTTTGTTCGACTTGTCGGTACGGTATTGGCATAACGTGCTTCCCTTGTGTCTGTCGAATAAAGCGAGCTTTTGCAATTTCTTTTTGGGAACGTACGTCTTCAACATAGTAATATTGATCAATAGGACCAAGCTCTAGCTGTCGAGCTATCGTTTTTGTCATTTTATCGGATGTTCCGATCAGTAAAATCGATTGTACTTTATATGTATCAAGTGCTTTTTTTACTTCCTCGCGATGTGTATCATCTGTAAAAATAGCTCGACGAACGGCTGTTATCGTATTTTTCTCAAATTTTGCGGAGATTCCCGCTACTTTCACACCATCGACAATGAGAAGACCATCATCAATAAGAGCCTCTACTCCGATTTTATGAGCGAAAACAAGTGCGCTTGTACTTTTCCCTGTTCCACTTGGACCACTTAAAGAATAAACGTTCATGACTAACAGCTCCTTTCCCTTTCATGATAGCAAAAACGTGACACTTTTTCCGTTAATATTATTATTTCCAACATAAGTTAAATTATTTCCGCTAGCCTACGCACACATCTTCTTCAATATAGAAATATATTCTTTTTTCAGAATAACTTTCCCTTTATGTGCTTTAGTATGATAAAATGTGAACTACTATTCTGTTATAGAACTATAAGGAGTGTACTAGTTTGAAAATCGTACCATCTAAAAAAATGTCTTTATTTACAGCAGCAATCTTCGGAGATTTAAAAAATCATGCCAAGCTACAGGAAGCAAAAGGCATGAAATTGATTGACTTAAGCTTAGGTAGTCCAGACCTCCCCCCTGACGCTAAAATTCGCGAGCATTTATCGTATAGAGCAGGCTTAGCAGAATCCTACGGGTATACATTAACAGGCACGCAACGTTTTTATGAAGCTGTTAGTCGTTATTATAAACGTCGTAGCAATGTAGATTTAGATCCCGCTTCTGAAATCATTCAAACAATTGGCTCTCAAGAAGGTTTAGTACATTTACCAATCGCCTTTTGTGATCCAGGAGATATTGTATTATCCACAAACCCAGCTTACGTTGCCTATGATGCAGGAATTCATCTAGCAGGTGCAACTCCCTACTATATGCCTCAAACAGCTGATAACGATTATTTACCAGACTTAGACGCTGTTCCTGAAGATATTGCGCAAAAAGCAAAACTACTAATTTTAAACTTACCAGGTAATCCAGTGCCTGCAATGCCTTCAATGGCCTATTTTGAAAAAGTCATTGCCTTTGCGAAAAGATATAACATCATCGTTCTACATGATGCAGCATATTCTGAGTTCTACTTTACAGGAGATGGTCCAATTAGCTTCCTAGCCGCTCCTGGCGCAAAAGAAGTTGGCATGGAGATTAACTCATTATCGAAAAGCTTTAGCCTAGCTGGTACACGAATCGCTTATATCGCAGGTAATGCTGAGATGATTTCGATTTTAAAACAATTAAAATCAAATTTAGATTTCGGTATTTTCGAGCCAATTCAAGATGCGGCAGTCGTAGCACTTGATAACGCAGAGGAAATTACTGCAGGCCTACGTGCAACATTCTCAGAACGCCATAAAACATTAATGAACGGCTTACGTGACTTAGGATGGGATGCAGCCCCTTCTGACGGTGGCATGTTCGTCTGGGCAAAATATCCGTACGATATTGATTGCACAGAGCTAGCCTTTAAAATAATTGAACAAGTTGGTATCGTGACAGTCCCTGGTACAGTATTTGGTTCAGCTGGACAAGGTTATTTACGTTTAGCCTTAGTACAACCAAAAGAATTGTTACAGGAAGCTGTTGATCGTTTAGCACAAGTGCAAGTTACACCACAAAAATAATCATTTAAACAACATGAAAGCCCTTCTAACTTTAATAGTTGGAAGGGTTTTTGCCATTGCTTATTATGTAATCTTCAAGTATCGGTCTATCAGGTGGACTAATATTTTTGGGTAAATCATCTAAAGAGAAAAATTGTAGCATTGTTGCCTCATTTTGATCATGAACAAGTAGGCCACTATATTCTTTACATTCAAATGCTGTAACAACTATATAAACTTCATCACCATGCGGATATTGATAATAAAAATCTTGTCCAGAATACGTATTGATTAATTGTAGACTTTTTGCCTTCAGTCCTGTTTCCTCAAATAATTCTCGATGGGCAACTTGCTCTAATGTTTCACCCAGCTCCATCGATCCCCCAATTAACCCCCAACATCCATTATCTATCCGAAGTTGTAATAAAACCAGATTACGACTATTTATGACTAATACACAAGCACCACACATAATTAATGGTCTGGTTCCAACTACTTTACGCAAATCCTTTATATATCCCATAAAATCCTCCTTTAATACGTAGGCTCCTATTCAACTCCCTTATTCGTTAAAATTGACTGGTATTTTCACTAACAAATAGTCTCCAGTCCACTTTTGTGTCACTACAATCAAATTTTCACCATGTCTTTCAAAGAAGAGTCCATTACCATCCTTGTGTTTGAAAATCCAACCATTTTGGCTAACCATTTTCTTGATCATATCATCTGCTACTGATATATTTCGTTCATTTATTACATACCACTCATAACCGTTTTCATTCGACAATTTAACAAGTTGTTTCTCGGTATCATTTATTTTTTCTATAACAGCTTTTTTGCTTAGATTTTCTATAGGGAGTGGTGGAAGATAGAGTTTGTTGTAAAATACGAATGCTCCAACGAGGATAATTATTATTCCGATTGTTAATAACATCTTCTTCATAAAAACACCTCCTTCTACAAATATCCATCAACACTTCTCTCTCCTATTTTACAGCAGATTTAAATTGTATGGATACTACACTTCTACTCTATTAAAAAATGACACTGTTGCTTTGGATCCTTCACGTTGAATAAGGTTGTGAACTTTGATTTCAATATTAATTATTAATATTTTTATAAAAAAACAGCTACTGCACTTTCGCAGTAGCTGTTTCTTCTTACACATCATATTTTTGATGCATCTCATCCTCGTAACGATTAT
This sequence comes from Lysinibacillus sp. NPDC056185, assembly GCF_047737915.1. Classification (NCBI taxonomy): domain Bacteria; kingdom Bacillati; phylum Bacillota; class Bacilli; order Caryophanales; family Bacillaceae; genus Lysinibacillus; species Lysinibacillus sp. NPDC056185. The sequence continues at coordinate 89,569 of NZ_JBLLLQ010000002.1, read as the reverse complement.
AACGCAGCTTGAATGAAATGTGTCACAAGCACTTTAATAATGGCATAGCCCGGAATCCTCTTCTTATAATTTACACGTCTATTTATTATATCCCAAGCATTGGTAGATGTTTTCGAGTATGATAAGTGAGTGCCAATGCAATACACTGTTTTAATTCATTTACTGGTATTTCATCATTTTCAGCAAATACAATCGCTCGATTACCTTCATAGTTAAATAAATCTCTATAAACCTCTTTAAACGTATCAATTAGCTTCGTATTACAGTTAAAATACATGGCATATTGATCTGGGCTTGACTGTTTCCAGCCTAATCTAATTGTACTCCCTTTTTTTGTGATATAACTAGGTTCTCCCCATTTTAGCGTTTCTTCCACATGATCAACGCTTTCTGTCTCTATTGCCGTATCCAAAATTAACTGACGAAGAATAAATAGTTTCGACTGAATGTGTTTAGGATACTGTTTGAATACTTCTTCCACCTTGGTATTTTCGATTGTACTCATATTCATCATTCCTTTTTTAAAATAACAAACTAATCAATACTCAATCGTACGATTAATAAATTTCTACAAGCAATTCAAATTGTCTAATACAACCCGAAAGCTATTTTATCGAAATATAAATCTCTGCTTGCCCGTCCTCTGGATTAATACCCTTGCTATAATATTCAAAATCACCTGTGAATGCTCGGTTATTGCCTGGCTGCTGTGACCATTGCCAAATATCAGCCCAAGTACGCTGAACCATTTCTATAATTGGTCCACGTTCTGTGACGAATACAGCATATTTTGAAGCAGGAACAGTAAATGCTTTTATCATATCTAGGTTTTGAAGTTGTAATTCTTCCTTTATATGTACGCTGACCATTACTTCATAAAGTCCCGCATCTCCCTGATCATAGTTGAAGTAACAGCTATAATGACCATCCTCTTGGATATGAGCTCCTAGCTTCTTACCAATATTTTGAGAATGGAAATTTTCAAACAACTTACCAATTTTGCCATTTTGGCTTTGTTCAGCTTCATTTGTTGTAACGGTACTAATTCCAGCTAACGTGAAGGAGGATAGTACCTCAATTCGGCTAGGTTCAATTCGTTTCGTAGTAATGTTATCTTCAGACGATACGTGATTCCAGTCAGTCATACTTTTTTGTTCGTTTTGCTTCATCCTAAATCATTCTCCTTATTATAGAATGAAACCAGTATAAAACAATAAACCTGACAACTGATTGTCATGTTGCTTTGTCATTTTTATAAATTATCGCTATTTTTTCCGCACGACTAGCAATGATTTCCCGTAAATGTTGAGGCTCAAGCACCTCTACATGATGTCCCAAGCTAAGAATGAAACTATAGAGCCATTCATTTTCTGGATACGCCTTTTTTACTAGCCAACTGCCATCCTCAACTGGCAAAAGTTCTTCAATACCAAACCACTCTTCTGCTAAATGCCGAGCTTCATCCTGGAATTGAAAGACAACTTCGGGTACATCGGATGGCTTGAATTTACGCTTGCCTTCGACATGCTTCTGAGTAGCTGGATCTCGACGAATGAAGTTTCTTTCACGATCTACCTCGAGCCCTTTCATTCTTTTTAGTTTAAAAAGGCGAAACTCTTTTTTTTCTAGACAATAAGCTTGTAGATACCATTGCCTTCCTTTCAGCATAAGCATATGTGGCTCTACTATTCGCTGGGATACTTCACCTTCTGCATTCGAATAGGTGAAGTACACTAATATACTGCTATCTATTGCTTCGTCTAATAGTTGTAGTTTCGGACGGAGACGTTCAATACCTTCCCAAGGAGAGTAATCGATTAGTACGCGATTTGTCTTATGTTGAAATTCTTCTTCATGTGCTGGTAGTACGACACTATTTATTTTTTCTACAAGTCGTTGGTTTTGCTCTTTGCCGTATGAAGTGGAGATACTGCGAAGAGCAGTAACGATAGTAGCAAGCTCGTCATTTGTTAGCAGATTTCGATCCAAACGGTAACCTTCTGACAAACCAATGCCACCGTTTGTTCCTTGATAGGTGACGATCGGGATGCCAGCTGCATTAATTGAGTCAATATCTCGGTATATCGTCCGAATGGATACCTCAAACTGCTCCGCCAGGTCCTTAGCCTGCACCTTTCGACGGTTCAGTAGAAGAATAATAATAGATAAGAGCCTTTCCAGTTTCAATATACGTAACCCCCATTTCTATGTTAAGTAATTCTTAGAGTATATTTGATTAGATGATGTTGATCGTATAGCACAAGTGCAAGCTACACCACAAAAAATTATATAAACAACATAAACTCTTCTAACTTTAATGGTTGGAAGAGTTCTGTTGCGTATATTAATTTTTCATAATGAAAAGTTAAATCCAAACATCATTTTCTGCTGTTTGCTCCGTTTGTTCTTGTCCAGTATTCACAACACCTTTAGGCTCTACAAGCATAATTTTACATTCGGATACAGCGTAAGGTTTATGCTCGACATTTCGTGGAACAACAAACATTTCCCCTTCCTTCAAAGTAACTTTTCCATCACGAAATTCAATGATCTAATTCCCTTCAATGACGATAAAGACTTCATCTGTATCTTCATGTTTATGCCAAACAAAATCCCCTTGTACTTTGACTAACTTAAATTGATAATCATTCATTTCAATAACCTTTGGAGACCAGTGATCTTGGAATTTAGCTAATTTCTCTTGTAAATTAATCGGTATAGAATTCATTCTCTATTCCCTCATCCTCTTTGCGACCCTAATATAAGGTTAACATATTGACAACTCTTAAGTGGAAGATTCTTATCGTTAATGCAAGGATCAATTTAATAAAAAAACAGCTACTGCACTTTCGCAGTAGCTATTTCTTCTTACACATCATATTTTTGATGGCTCTCATCCTCGTAACGATTATAACGCTGTTTAAATAGCTTGAATAAATGTGTTACAAGCACTTTAATAATGGCATAGCCCGGAATCCCTAAAATGACACCTGGAACGCCAAATAAAGAACCAGCCGTTAATAACACGAAAATAATTGTAATTGGATGGATACTAAGTGATTTACCCATAATTTGTGGAGAAATGAATTTCCCTTCAATGAGCTGCACGACCGTCCAAACAATGGCTAGCTTAATAAGCATGAATGGCGATGTTACAAGAGCGATAATGACCGCTGGTGTAATGGCGATAACTGGTCCTAAGTATGGAACCACACTCGTGATCATAGCAAGGAATCCAAGCAATAAGGCATATTTCATACCGATAATCAAAAAGCCAATAGTCACCATGGAACCTATGCACATTGACACTAAAATTTGTCCTTGGATATAGGAACTAATTTGCTTGTCCATGTCATGGAAAATTTCGTGTACTTCTTTACGCATACGTGGCGGGCACATTTTTAAAATAAAGCTTGGTAGTTTTTCGCCATCCTTAAGTAAGTAAAATAAAATAAATGGCACCGTTACTAATGATAGAACAATTCCTGTTAAGGCTGAAACGAAGCCAGTAATACCAGAAGCCACGCCTTGTGCTAAATTCGCAGCCGTATCTTTTACCGTCTCCACCATATCCGTAGTAAAATTTTTCACCATTGCGTCATAGTTTAAATTAATTTTATCTAGGTACTCGTTGATACGTGCATTATTCAGATAATCAGCAATATTTTGTGTAAACGCCATAAAATATCCTGGGAATTCCTGCGCTAAATTAGTAAACTGGTCTCGTAAAAACGGATAGACAAGTACTACTAATAACGTAATTATACCAATTAGAATGATATATAGAAGAAAGATACCCCAAACTCTTGGGATACGCCATCTTTCGAATAGCCCTACTATTGGGCGTAATAAATAATACCCAATAATGGCAAGTACCCCTGGTAGAATAACTACCTCAAATAAAACTTTTAGCGGGGTAAATATAAAGGAAACCTTTTGGAACATAAAAATAACACATGCTACTAATAATAAAATAATCAGTGTAAAAAATAAGTTTTTACCACCTAAAAAGCGAATAAACTTCGTTGAAAAGAAGTTCGAACGCTCTTTTGGTCTTTCTTTTTCCATCTACTCACCCCAATACAAATCCTATATTCATATAGTACAGGAATATGTTGGATTTTGCGAAAAATCACTCTAGGGAAATGCCTAAAAAATCACGTAAAAATTCTTTGTTTTTTTCTACGTCAATTACAATTGAATCACCGACACCACTAAAGCTTTTGAAACTATAACTACCTTCAACTGGAATAGTTGCTTTTTCTAATTTGACTTTACCTTTCGACACCATTTTCAGTACTTGTTGAATCTCCCCTGCTGATGAATAGTCCGATGTAATATAACCTTGCGCTGCACCAACGAATTTTGGTAAGTTCAACATATTTTGAGGCGATAAAATTTCATTCTTTAAGGCTTCGATAACTTTTTGCTGACGTTCCACTCGACCAAAATCCCCTTTTTCATCGTGACGGAAACGGGCAAAGCCAAGTAATTCTTTACCGTTTAAGTTATGCACACCTTGTTTTAATGAAACGCCAATTTTTTCAGACATATCTTTGTCTACATCGATTTCAACGCCATTTGGCGCAATAATATCTACAAGTGATTCAAAATTTTTAAAATCGATAATTGCATAATGATTAATCGGCAGTCCAAACATATTACCAATCGTATCCTTTAATAATTGAACACCGCCTAAATAGTAAGCAGTATTAAGCTTATAGGATTTATAACCTGGAATATCTGCATAAATATCTCGCATTAATGACACGAGCTTAACATCATTTGTTTTCTTATTCCAAGATAATACCATCATTGTATCTGTACGTGATTTTTCTTCACCACGAGTATCGATCCCTAATAATAAATAGTTTTCAACATCGCCTTTTACTGGATCCCCGGTGAAATCCTCTTGGGCTACCTTTGTTTCACTTGCCAATTTTAGGCCACTCCGATATTGCATAACGGCATAACCTGCAATCACAATGACACAAAGTAATAACAATGTGAACAATGCTCTCCCTTTACGCAAGTGACGTTTTTTTGGACGTTGTGAGCGTCTTGAATAATCTTGCTCTTCCATAACTGTTAACTCCTCTATTTTTTATAGTTAATGTAACGATTCCATATAAAGAAAGGTTCATTTTATATGATGTTTCGAATCCTATCAACAACTATTTATAGGTTATTTTACACCCTTTTTGCCAGTAATGAACAAAATAATGCTATAATATTTTCACAAAAGAAAGGATGATGAATATGATCGAGAAAGCTACGTTTGCTGGCGGTTGTTTTTGGTGTATGGTAAAGCCATTTGTTGAATGGGATGGTATACATAAGGTCACTTCGGGCTACATGGGTGGCCATTTAGACAACCCTACTTATGAGGATGTCAAAAAAGGAACTTCTGGCCATTTAGAAGTAGTCGAAATTGAATTCGACCCTAGCGTTTTTAGTTATGAACAGCTCCTTGATATTTACTGGATGCAAATTGATCCAACAGATGCTTATGGTCAATTCCATGACCGTGGTGAATCATATACGACAGCAATCTTTACCTATTCAGAGGAACAAAAGCGCATTGCAGAAGCTTCCAAGGAAAAGCTAGCAAAAAGTGGTCGCTTTGATAAACCTATTGTAACCACAATTCGCGATGCCAAGTACTTCTACCCTGCAGAAGATTATCATCAGGACTTTTATAAAAAAGAGTCGGGGCACTATCAGAAGGACCGAGCGCTTTCTGGTCGAGATCAGTTTATCGCTGAGAATTGGGAGAAATAGCTAAATATAATCATTTATTTCGATAGCCTACTCAGAATATATCTGTTCTCGAAATGTTCTTTTCATAATAAGATATAGGTTTCAACCTAAAAAAGTCGAATTCCCGTACGTGTTATCTAGGGTGAAATATTTATAATCAAACTATTAAAAGGTATTACATTTTAATGATGTAGTACCTTTTTTATTGCAGTTATATTTAGATATATATGGTATTATATGTAATGTTATAATCAAACTATTGATATAGGAGGATATATATGAGATATGTTCAGGTATCTTCTAAAACATATAGGGATAATACAGGAAGGAGCATAGACTTTCCTACTCTTCTAGTTGAGTATAATGGAGAGACAATGCTTTTTGAACAATTACACAGATATCAAATAAAGAATCGTAGTAAAAGCAGAACTTGGCATAAGAAGTTAGTACAAGCTGTTGGACTATTGCTTGATTATATGGAAGCTAATCAGAAATATTATTCTTCTCCAAAAGAATTCTTTGATACATTTACGGAGTCTGTTTATTCAGGAACAATAAATGAAGAAGGCATAGACCCTTCGGGACTTTATTGGTTACCTAAAAGGGTAGAAACAGCGAATTTGCTTTTATCTGCTTTAAATGGGTTATCAGATTGGTTATATGAAGAATATGGAGCTGCTCAATTAAACCCTTGGAGAAAAGCCACAAGATATGAAGAACGACTTAACTGGATGGCACAGATAAACAAAAGTCAGAACTCATTTCTAGGGCATTTAAATGATGTTCATAAAATCGCTGAAACTGCAAAATTAGCTCGTAATGCTGTTAGAAGAAGAAAACCATACTCATCAAAAGGAGATACAAAAGCCTTCCCCGAGAATAAAATACATAAACTCCTATGGGAAGGGTTTAAGAATACAAGAAAGAACTATGAATTAGACCTTGTTGACCGTTATAACTGGCGTGATATTGCCATTACTATCCTGATGCACGGCGGTGGACTTAGACATAGTGAAGTATTTCATCTATGGGTACAGGACGTCTTCCCTGATCCTGAAGACTCTAATCTTGCTGTGGTACGAATCTATCATCCAAGCGAAGGAAGACCTCCACAGGATTTCAAGAATCCTACTACTGGTAAATATATTACAGACAGAGAAAGCTATCTGCTATTAAAATATGGTTTACTCCCACGCAACATGTATTCTGGTCAGGACAAACGATTTGCAGGGTGGAAAGAGCCAAGGCTTGATAATGATAAAGATAAATATATGCAGATTTACTGGTTTTCAAAGGAATGGGGATACATTTTTATGTATGTATGGAAAATGTATATGGCAAAAAGGTTAAGAGATGGCATTAAGGATACTCACCCATTTGCCTTTGTCTCGCATTCTCCTAAAACACTAGGAGAAATGATGCCACTTAGGACTCAGAGGGAGTCTCACGAAAAAGCAGTTGAAAAGATTGATTTGACAGTCGGAAAAAAAGATGGAACTACTCCACACGGACATAGACACGCATATGGTCAAAGACTTAAAAATGCCAAAATACCTGAACGCATCATACAAATTGCTATGCACCATAAATCTATAGATTCTCAGAAAGTATACACAGAGCCAACAGTTGCAGATGTTACAACTTCACTAAATAATGCCACTGCTTCTTTGGATAATGGTTGTGTACTTCCAATGCAGACTGAAATTGATGAATGGATGAATGAAGAAACTAAACAGCAGAACAGATACAGATATAGGAGAAAATAAATGGGAAGAATAAGCTATGAGAATGATTTTAAGTATAAAATGATTGAAGAACTTTGCAACGGTAAATCAGCAAAGGATATTCAGCGAGAATATGGTGTTAAAAATTCTACTGTTATTATATGGCTCCGAGATTTCATTAAAAACGGAGCTTTTGGTGATAATACATTATCGCCAAAAGAAAATCTGATGCTTGAACAGTTAAAGGAAAAAGCTATAAAAAGAGAAATTGAATTAAGGCAACAAGGAACGTCTACTAGTGAAGATTTCGAATGGCTTTTAGAATATGATTCTAATTTACAGCAATGGAATGAATATGCCACGGAATGGATAAAAACAGTTGTAAGAAGCAAATCCGTAACACTTTCAGCTCTATCAAGCAGCTTCTTTAAAAAATATGTTATTCCCTATAACATCACTAGGTCTGTACAGGAGTTCATTTCAAAAGAATATGACACCCCAGATTTTTACGAGATTATTTTTGCAGAAAGAAAATCACGATCCTACGCTTTAGCAGAAGCAAAAAAGATTGTTGAATTTGTTGACTGGATTATTGAGGAAAAGTTTTCAGTTGAAGATGATTTAGGAAACAAACTTATTCCAGCAGAATTTAAAAATCCTCTAACAAAATACTTACCAGACTATGTAAAATCATCGCAACGTAATGAATCTGATAAGAATGTTCTGCCTTATAGGTACATAAAAGACCTTCGTAATATACTCTGCCCTCCAAATGCAACCTGTTTTAAAGACTTGAAATTTGCACAAAGTGTAGGTGATTCAAATACAGGCGGTGATTGGTTCATTGTTGATGAGTCTGTTATTGATAAAAATGACCCAGACTGTGTTTACAAATTCAGAAAAACTTCCAAGTATGAACAGAGAAAAAAGGGACTTTCTGAAGAAGTATATGAGATGTGGTTTCCGGGGACTACTGTGTCGCTTTTGACAAAGCTCCTTCTACCTTTAAGAACTTATCAGGTGCGTATGCTTGACAGTGGAGAAATGGATACTTATAAGTATGTGCAGTCTATTCGAAATGTGGCTGGAGAGTGGATCAAGAATGATTCACATTTAAGTCAGGGTACAGAAAAAAATCCTTTCGAAAGAGGTGTTCTTCGTAAATTCAAAGACAAAACAACGCAGCTTGAAATGTCAGGATTTTTTATCAACACGAATAAAACAGCAGACATCAACAAAGAGGAATCCGATAAAGGTTATGACATTCCTTGGCAGTACGAAGAAGCACAATACTGGCTTGCAAAGCTTAGGGATTGGCAGATGAAGTACAATTCTATTTCTCAACCTGCAAAATGGGCAGAAATGACAAGAAATCACATAGGACATATAAAAGATGTGAGGATTTTAAAACAAATGGGGGAAAACACATTTCTTTTCAGAGATCCTACTTCAATTGGACAGGAACACTTACCAATAGCAGCACACGGATTGGAATATTTTTGGTATAAGACACTTAAACAGCTTGAGTTTCAACTTAAAGAAAATAGATTATTAGAAGAAGAAAGAACATTAAAATTTGTGCGTCCAGACCGTGAACCAACCACTTATTATCCCCTGCATTCGCTCAGAGTATCACTTATAACTGCCTATGCTCTTGAAGGTGGCGTTCCAATGCCTATTCTTTCAAAGGCTATTGCAGGTCATGCAAGACTCATTATGACGCTTTACTATACAAAAGCAGGTATTTCATACGTTACAGATACAATGAATCAGGCTGAAAAGAGCATTCTTGAAAATGATAAACAAGCAGTTGATAGATTTATTAGAGATGCAAAGTATAAACAGTTAGAAACAAGTGTAGCTGCTAATGATCCAATAGCATATCAGGCAGTAATCAACGCTCAAAAATCAGGTGCAAGTTTTATTATAAGTGATAAAGGAATTTGTCCTAAAGGCTGTTTTGGATGTGATTCAGGTGGTACATATGTTAACGATGATACGGATAAAGTCACTTATGGTGTTGTTCCGGGTTTTCCAGAGCAAAACTGTGTCAGATGTAGATGGTTCGTAACTAGTCCTGCTTTTCTTCCTGGCTTAGTGCATCATTTTAATACCATAGGCTACAATATGAGCGAAACAGGAAAACGAGTGAATAAACATCAGCGTGATATAGAACTTTTAGAAAATGAAAAATATGAATGTGAACTTAATGGAACCCTATTTACAAAACATCAAGAATTGCTTAAATATGAGCAATTCTATGCACAGGAGATACAGAAGAACGATAAGCTAGCAAACGATTATAATGCCACTCTTCGTCTTATTGATAAGTGTATGAAGTTAATCAAAGAAAAATCATCTGAGAATGGATTTCAGCTTGTTACCGTCGGTTCTATATCGGATGTTGGGATTTCTATTAATAACGTTGAAAATGAACTTGAACAGCTTCAAATCATCTGTAATGGGGCGGAACTGTTTCCTGAAACAGATGCAAGCAAGGTAGTTTTGCAAAGATCTCAAATCATAGATTTAACATTAAAAAATAACAATAAAATGCCCGTTATGTTCTCATTAACAGAAGAAGAACAGCTCATTGCAGGAAATCAATTTATGAGGCTTTTGATTAATCGTGCAGGTAGTTTAAAAGATGCTATTCCTTATGCAATCGGGCGGAAGAAACTTGAAGAAATCGGGTTTGAGAATGAGTTTGTTGATGAACTTAAATCTGTGACTTTAAACAGGAATTTATTACCAATATAATAGTTCTACTAATGATTAAGAATAATTTATGTATAGGAGGAAATATGATGGAAATAAATCCAGATGAACTGTTCTCAAAGTTTTATGAGAACGCTTCTACAAGGAAAAAGAAAACATTAGAACTCATACATAACGCATGTAAAAAACAGGCAGAGTCTGACATAAAAGATTTTTCCATTGGTACTATAGCCAGACTGATAGCAGATGATGGCGGACCAAGTGAACAGGCTCTTAGAAACAAAAATGCCGAGGATTACAGAGTTTTGATAAGCCAGTGGGCTGAATACTATAAAACTACCACTAAAAAGCCTAAAAAAGAAAAGAGAACAAGCGTAAACGATGATATCTTAGCAAGTATCTCCGAACCAACAACAAAGGCATTGGTTGGTATGCTTATGGCAGAGAATAAAAAGCTCAAAAGAGAAAACTCTCTGCTTAAAGAACAAACAACCTTTACGATTGATATGCGTCCTATAAACGATCTAAGCAAAAATAAGGATGTCGTTATAGTCGAGCCATCTTATAATCTGACAGATACCGAAATAGATGCACTGAGAGATGCTATATCAAACGAATTTATGAACCACCAAGGATGGACTACCGATAATTATGGCAGAGTAAAAGAAAACGGCATTCAAGTATATAAGGCAGGATATATAACGGCCATACAAAAAATTCTTAATGAAAAATAAATGTAACTTTAAAATAAAGTTTGAACAAAAACACCTCGTAATTCCTTACACTAAGATTAATAAGAAGCATCCATTTTGAAAAAAGATTAGTCAAAACGGATGCTTCTTTAGCATTTTTTAGTTTGCTTATTATAAAAAAGTTTGATCATTTTCTACAGCGTTACTTCATAATCGCGCCCGATTGCAGTATTTAAAAAAAATGAATTGTTTTGTATCGTATGCCAATAATTATTCAGCAATTTTAAGACTATCTATTTTATATCCCTGTGCTAAGGCTTGGAAAGTAAATTGAGATTTTTGAGGTGAAGCTTTAGCCAATAGTAATGTCCCTTCCTCACCATTGACTTCTATTTTATCAACTAAGTATCCCTTTTTCGCATGGATATACCATGTATCATTTTGATGTAAAATAGTTGTTTCGTTTGGCTTCTTCTTAGCTTCCTCCCATTGTTCCTTTAATTCTTTAGGAATGTATTCATCGATATTTCCTGTAATCATTTTTGGGCCATTCTTCAGTTCTTCTTTTTTATAGTCATCCAAATTCGGCGTAAATCTCTTTGTATCAATTGGAACATTCACTTCAAGGCTTGTAGGATGCAGATAATCAACGAGCTCTCCTTTAGCATCATAAGTTTCATATTTCACTAATATTCCTGTATCTTTATCCACCCAAAATCGGAATGACCTGGAGTCACTATGGTTTATATTCCCTTTTATTACAAGCGTGTTATGACCGAGTAATTCTTCATTTTGATTCTCTATTTCCCATTTACTTAAATCTCTTGTATAGTTAGAGGCAATCTCATAAGGAAATAAGGTTGCATTTGCCAAGTTAAATGGGGATCTTTCTCTATAAATGCTTGAGGGATTTCCATCAGGGGCAGTTGAAAATGCTTGTTCTAATGTTAGTGTAGTTCCTTTTTTTAAGTTCTTTTCCATTCCCATTACTTGTGATTCTATATAGGTTTTTGCTGAATCATTAAGGAACCACACTGTTCCATCTTTATAAAATTCTTGAGAAGAAGAAATTTCACCTGTATTAAATGTTATTTTACCATATCCTCCTGGTTCCTCTTTTAAACTAATAGCATATTTAACTACCTCATAACCAGGACTAAAATCGTAATGAATTTTATATTCACCTCTTGCGGTTTCAAAATAATCTACCGTGTTAATCATTTTAGTTAGAATCTCTTCTTCAGTCATTTCATCATAATTTTCTTTTTGTTTTGGCGGTGTATATACAGTTGTCTCCGTTTTTGTTTCTATTTTTGCTTTCTCATCTGTGTTCGCTTTTATTTGCTTTTCACTTGACCCATCTGCATTTGCATTCAGTAAAGAAACTGATGCAACAGCAACCACCGCCAAGATACCAAGTGCTGACCAGCGATACGATTTCTTTTTGAATTTTTTAATCATAAGGATTCTCCTCTTTAATATTCTTTTATTTTTACTTAAATTGGCTAAACTAGGCACCGAATAATAATTCCTATAGTGTTCTAAAAGACTGATAATGGTATATCCATATGGTACCTTTTCCTCTTCCTCCATAAAGCTGAGAGCGTACGCATCACATGCAAGTTCCTGATCCTCTCGCATACAAACATAAGCAACCCAAATAATCGGGTTAAACCAATTTAAGATTAGTAATAAATACATAAGCCAATTAATACCGACGTCTCTTCGTTTTATGTGAGCTAATTCATGATGAAAAATATGTCGTAGTTGCTGTTCATTGAGAAGATTGATTTGATCACTTGAGAGTAATATTCTTGGTTGAAGGAATCCAAGCACTGTTGGACTTGGGATTTTTCCAGCTAAAAGCAAAGGGACATTCTGCTGAATAGACATTGATTTCTTACAGTTTTCAACAATGTTGATAATCTTTTCATCTGTTATAACAGGTTGTTGTTTTATATAGTGCTGTAATCGTCTATTCGCAAGATAAGTTGTGAAACCTAATAGAATTACACCTGTTAACCAAATGTATAAGGCAATGCTTTGAATGGAAAGTGGCTCTTCCTCTTGTTTGCCATTACTATTCATTGTCTCTTTCTTGCTATCCACTATCGTTGGTGAGGTAGGAGTAACAAAGCGTTCGTCATCTGTAACGACCTTTAGATTAGACAAATTGTTTGCTTCATGCAGCTGCTCTTTTTCTGAGGAGCTAATGGATTGGCTTTGTTCAGAAGTAATTGATTCATAACCATTTAATAGAATCGAATAAACACTAAAGGAACTTCCTGGTGACCAGGGAAGTATAAGTCTCACTATTAAAATCATCCATAGTAGATAGTGCCATCCTGGAGTTAACCGGTTTCTCAGTAATACCTTGACACATAAGATGACTCCCACTAATATGCTTGCCATAATAGACGTTTCTATCACCCAGTCAAAAAGGTGAGGCAGGTAGGTGTCGAAAACAATATCAATCATTTTTCCTTATCACTTCCTCCGATTCTCTTCAACCTTCTCATCGAGAATACGTTTGAGTTCATTAATGTCTTCTGAAGATAACTTTTCTTCCTTCAAAAAGTTTACAAGTAAAGGTTTAAAGGCTGCGCCATAGAATCGTTTCAGCAAAGACTTTGTTTCTACTTGCAAATAACTTTCCTGCGACACCAAAGGATAATATGTATACAAACGTCCTTTTTCCTGATGATAAGAAACTGCTTCCTTTTGGACTAATCTGTTAATAAGTGTTCGAATGGTTTTTGGTTTCCAGTCCGTTGTTGACTCCAGCCTTACAATGATTTCATTCGCTGTTTGAGGTGATTCCACCCACAAGACTTTCATAACTTCCAATTCAGCCTCAGATATTTTAGGTAATTCCCTCATCTTATAGAATTACACCTCCTTCAATATTACGAATTTAATCTATGATTAAATATTACATTTGTAATCCTATAGTGTCAACCATATATCTTTTCTAAACTTTAATAAAAATATCTAGGTGGTGTTCAAAAACTTGAACTGGTCAATTCAACAAGGGCACCTTCTCGAATACAAGAATGGCGCCCGTTTGTGGAAAGGTTAATGAAATCTAAACCAAGCAAACCATTGCCCTTGTTTGTTTTTGGTCACAAAAATTTGTCTGTGTGATGCATCATATGCCGGTAAATACTGTGGAAACAGTACTTCCACAAACCAAGAATTGTTAGCTATTTCCTCCCCACAATAATATTTCGCCATTGCATAATAAGCTTCCGGATGCGGTGCTTTTGAAAGATGTGCTATGGTTTCTATTTTCCAACCTTTATAATTATCTTCTTTATAAACCTCAGGAATAATTGTATTCAATGCATTTATAAGACCTTTATCTGAACTGACATGTCCCAAACTTTGCGAGTTCGGACATTTACCATTGTTAATTAAAAAGGGTACTTCCTCATCTGTTTCAGCAAATGATATTTGAGCGTGTATCAATATTCCTAAAAAACACATGTAAATAATAACTCTTAAATAATTCATGATTCATCACCCCTCGAATAGTTATTATTCATAAAGAAGGGGTTTTTATGCTAACCTTTATAACAATCTGGCCCGATTGCGGAATAAGAAAATTATCAAACTTTATTAAAAGACCACAATAAAAAATACATCCATTATCTCAATAAAGATTTAATGGATGTATTTTTATATACAAATAAAAGTTTGATTATAAAGTTTGATTATAAAGTTTGATTATATATAATCAAACTCAAATACTCTAAATATAAGGTCTGGTTTTATTTTATTATACTTTTTACCATATATTATGTTAAAAAGGATTCGACCTTTTTATTTACTTGTTATATTAATGCCCCGTAAATTGGCTACTTTGAAACATCTGATTAAAAGCATCAGATGATCCTTTTATAATTTATCTTATTGAAATTGAAACTTTTTTATTAACGTGTATATAAAATAATGAACGGTCTATACTATTAAAGATTTCACTTCAAATCCAATGACAAGGAGGGTTAACCCGATGAGTGGGGCTGACCGGTAACTCAGAAGGACCATCAAAGCTGAAAAGCTAAAGCACAGTTGTCTTAAAAAATTAAGATCTATGCGGAAGCGAGGCAGTGTGTCATGGAGCACTATAAGTAAGTGAGGATCAAGCCCGGGAATAATATCCCGGGTTCTTTTTTTGTTTTGGTACTATAGCTTTGTTAAAAAATCACTTCGCTAGTTATTCTTCAAGGTAATCTTTAAATAATGTGTATAAAAAATAATGAACGATCTATACTATTAAAGATTTCACTTCAAATCCAATGACAAGGAGGGTTAACCCGATGAGTGGGGCTGACCGGTAACTCAGAAGGACCATCAAAGCTG